>NZ_JBWQOL010000003.1:0-488421 GCF_056591715.1 Maritimimonas sp. 2405UD52-3 | reverse complement strand
TCCTGCTCCTCGAATCCCCAATCTAATAAATGCTACAATCAACACTTCACTAACGTGAAACTAATTGACAATCAATAATATGAGAGTAATAGGAAGTTTGATTCTCAAATTATTGCTAAAGAATTTAGTATCTTTTCATTCGCAAAGCAAAACTGCATTTAGAAGGTCATTAGAAATAATTAGAAAATAATTGAATCAAATTAAATCAAAGCGAATTGCGTCCCTAGATCTACTTAAAGGTCTAGTGATGGTGATTATGGCATTAGACCATGTACGAATTTATTTTCATCATGATGCTTTTTTCTTTAACCCAACAGATCCCGATAAAACCGATGCTGCTTTATTCTTCACAAGATGGATTACACATTTTTGTGCACCAGCATTTAGCTTTTTAGCTGGTGTTTCGGCATTTCTTGTAGGAAGACGAAAATCTAAAAAAGAGTTATCTTCCTTTCTCTTAAAAAGAGGCATTTGGTTGATCATTGTTGAGTTAACAGTGGTCAATTTCTCTTGGTATTTCGATATTTATTTTGATACCCTAACCTTACAGGTAATCTGGTCATTGGGAGTTAGTATGATATTTCTTGCTGCTCTCATCCATCTTCCATTAAAGTATATTTTACTTTTCAGTGTAGTGTTAATTTTTGGGCACAAGGCCCTTAACTATCTTACAGTTGAAAGAAATATATTTTGGTCTATTCTTCATGACAACAATACCTTTTCACTAGAAAATGGAAAAATATTTTTAATAGCATACCCCATCATTCCTTGGATTGGAGTAATGTCTTTGGGATATTTTTTCGGTTCATTTTATAACCCTAGTAGCGATCCGTTAAAACGACAAAAAATATTTAAATTTATTGGTATATCATCTATAATTGCATTTGTTATTATCCGTCTGACCAATGTGTATAGAAACTTTATGCCTTTTGAAACTTTTGACGCAACTGAAAAAGTAATTTATTCTATTTTAAATCCTTCTAAATACCCACCGTCTCTAACTTTCTTATTGATGACTTTAGGACCTCTGTTTCTTATTTTAGCATATACTGAAAAAACCAAAGGGAAAATCGTGGCCTTTTTTAGTGTCTTTGGAAGAGTTCCTTTTTTCTTTTACATTATTCACATATATATTATTCATATTTTGGCGCTACTATTAGCTTGGTTTACTGGGTTTGGTTGGCAGAAGATGATACTAAAAGGATGGGTTACCAAATCATCAGAACTTAAAGGTTATGGCCTTAGCTTATTATATGTGTATCTAGTATGGATAAGTATTATACTTCTACTATTTCCCATATGCAAAAAGTTTGGTTTGTATAAACTCAATAATAAAGAGAAAAAATGGCTTAGTTATTTTTAACAAAAACTATTGCAAACAAAACCTATAATTTATTATTATATTCCTTTTGAGAATAAAAATTCATTACATATTAAACAATTGAAAAAGCTATAACCTTTTGTGCTAAGCAACTATTGCTAGACGTTTAGATAATGTAAATAGGTATTATTTATAGAAATGAAAACCGTTGATGTCAAAATCATTAAACTATAGTCGTGACCGATAGAACACATTCGCTGAGGCTAAATTTATCCGCCACAGTTTTGCAATTTCGCTACAAAAAACTACAAGTTGTTATTAACAAATGAATATCAAATTAAGAAAAGCAACAACAAGCGATCTGGAATTGCTCAAATATTGGGACACTAAACAACATGTGATTGATTGTGATCCTGATGATTATGATTGGAATTGGGAAATTGAATTAAAACGAAATCCTAAATGGAGGGAGCAGTTAATTGCAGAATTAAATTCTAGACCAATTGGATTCATCCAAATAATAGACCCTTACTTGGAAGAAACCCAATATTGGGGAAAAGTAGAAAAAAATAAAAGAGCAATTGATATATGGATAGGCGAAGAAAAAGATCTGAACAAAGGTTATGGAACTACAATGATGCAACTTGCGATTGAAAAATGCTTTAAAGAACCAAAGGTTAGCGAAATTCTAATAGATCCCCTTAAAACAAATACCAAGGCTCATAGGTTTTATAAAAAACTTGGTTTTAAGTTCGTGGAAGAAAGAGATTTTGACGGGACTACTTGTTTTGTCTTTGAATTAAAAAAATCAGCTTTCAAAAAGATTGTATAATTAATTTGCCACATTGATTACTTTCTATAATTCGTATTAATTATCTTAGCCATCAACGGAATGATTCTCAAGGCTAAACTTCCTTTAGCGGGTCATTGCGATTACTAAAAGATAGAATTATGATTAAACGCTTAGAATTCAATATTGATATTGATGCTAAAAAATCTATAATTTGGAAAGCACTTTGGGATGAAAAATCTTATTGCGAATGGGCGAGTGTATTCTTTGAAGGTTCTTATGCAGTTACTAACAGTTGGAAAGAAGGAAGTACAGTACATTTTCTAGGCCCTGATAAAAATGGTATCTACAGTGTTATCCAAAAACATATACCAAATAATATTATTAAATTTCAGCATATTGGAAGCGTGGTAAACGGAAATGAACAACCTATTGATGATGAGGCAAAAAAATGGTCAGGAGCAACTGAAACTTATAAAATAATTGAAGGAAAAGATACTACTAATACGCTTAAGGTTGAAATAGATGTTATGGACGAACACCTTGAATTTATGGCAAATACTTTTCCAAAAGCACTGGAAAAGATAAAGAACAATAGTAATTAAAAACTAGATTAAAGTTTTACTCAGTTTACAAGAATAATAAATGTAATGTATATTCCATTTGATAATCCATTATTTTTAATTCCTACAATGACCGGATTCATTTTTATTATTACCGGTATTATAGTGTTAAAATTTCCACCGAAAGAAATAAACTCGTTATATGGTTATCGGACCAATAGCTCAATGAAAAGTAAGGAAAGATGGAATTTTGCTCAAAAATATGCGGCGCGTGAAATGACAAAACTTGGAGGCTTATTGACACTTAGTGGGCTTTTAGGGTCTTTATATAATATGAAAAGTACTACCGGAATGTTTTTGGGCCTTGGGTTAATGATTTTAATGATCTTAATCTTATTTGTTAGAGTTGAGAAAGCCATTAAGAAGAAATTCAAAATATAAAACCAAGTATAAGTGTATTAAATCAAATTTGATGAACAACCTAATCAATACTATTATTAAACAACTAAATGAAATTCAACAAGGAAGACCATGGATAGGAAGTACATATGTCAGTAAGTTGAATGGAATTGACGACCAGTTGGTTTTTGTAAGACCACAAAAAAACTTGCATAGTATTGCTGAGATCATTTCACATTTAACTTTGTGGAGAAAAGAAACTATTTTAAAAATCAAAACCAGAAAAGGAAGTAAAACTGATGATTGTGAAGAAAATTGGTTGACAAATGATAAATTAAAAGTGAAAGGTTGGACAAACATAAAGTTAGAATATGATAATAGTCTTTTAGAGCTTACAGACTTACTAAAAGAAAAAGATGATGACTTTCTAAACGAAGAATATTATGATACTGATTTTAAAGGTATGTATCCCTACAGTTTTGTGCTATACGGCATGCTTCATCATGATGTTTATCACTTGGGGCAGTTAGGTGTCATTATTAAATTTTTAAAATTGAGCAAACATTAACAAGATTAGAACCTTTAAACAATCTTAATAATCAATATTCGTTAAATTACTACCAGTCAAGACTTTATTGATTTTTGTTTAATTTTTTTGTATATTTGTTAAACATTTATGTTTAAGTGCTTAACATGAAATCTACGCAGCTACTTTTTAAACCACTTGATCCCATTGGAATTGTAATTGGTGGGATACTTATTTTCTGCTGGTTCATCAGTCTTTATAATCTACTTAATTGGGATTTAGATTTTTCAAACCCATTGACGTATTTAGCAGTTTATGTACAAACACATTTATATACAGGTCTATTTATTACGGCTCATGACGCTATGCATGGTTCCATTTCTAAAAACAGAATATTGAACAATATGTTAGGTAAAATCACTTCCCTTTTATTTGCTTATAATTCTTATGATAGATTATTGGCAAAACACCATGAACATCATAAGTTTGTGGCCACACATGAAGATCCTGATTATCACGATTCTGGCCAATTCTGGCTTTGGTATTGGAATTTTATTAAACGATATATTACCATTAAGCAGTTACTTTTAATGGCAGTTACGCTTCAATTATTGCTTCTAGTTTTCCCTTTAGAAAATCTGCTTCTGTATTGGATATTACCTAGTATATTATCAACCTTTCAATTATTTTACTTTGGTACCTATATCCCACATAAAGATGGTCATCACCATAAAAATAAGCATAAGTCTAAAAGCCTTGATAAGAATCATGCTTGGGCGTTTCTAAGTTGTTATTTTTTTGGATATCATTATGAGCATCATGATGCTCCCGGAGTTCCTTGGTGGCGATTATGGCAAATGAAATAGCACTATAATGCCAAATTCAAATAAATCAACGGATTAACTTCTTATACTTGATACGTTTCGGCATGACATCACCACCAAGGCGTTTCTTTTTGTTTTCTTCATAATCAGAAAAAGAACCTTCAAAGAAATATACCTGACTGTCCCCTTCAAAAGCTAAGATATGTGTACAGATACGGTCTAAAAACCAGCGATCATGCGAAATAACAACTGCACAACCGGCAAAATTCTCTAAACCTTCTTCTAAAGCTCGCAGTGTGTTTACATCTAAATCATTAGTAGGCTCATCCAATAATAATACATTTCCTTCTTCTTTTAAGGTCATTGCAAGGTGCAGTCTGTTACGCTCACCACCTGATAGTGTTGAAACTTTCTTATTTTGCTCACTTCCACTAAAGTTGAAACGGCTTAAGTAGGCTCTTGAATTCACTTGCCTTCCTCCCATCATGATCAAGTCTTGCTCATCAGAAAAGTTTTGCCAAATGGTTTTTTCAGGGTCAATATTTGAATGGCTTTGATCTACATAAGCAATCTTCGAAGTTTCTCCTACAATGAATTCTCCTTTGTCTGGAGTTTCTTCACCCATGATCATCTTAAAAATAGTGGTCTTACCAGCACCATTGGGGCCTATAATACCTACAATACCAGCCTGCGGTAAATTAAATTCAAGATTCTCATACAGCAATTTGTCACCAAAGGCTTTTGAAACATCTTTTGCTTCTATAACATTGGTTCCTAAACGCGGGCCATTTGGAATATAGATTTCCAGCTTTTCATCTAATTGTTTTTGATCTTGATTAACCAGTTTATCGTAGTTTTTCAAACGTGCTTTTTGCTTGGCTTGGCGGCCCTTGGCCCCTTGACGTACCCATTCTAATTCGCGTTCTAAAGTTTTTTGACGCTTTGATGCTTGCTTTTGCTCTTGAGCTAATCGTTTAGCCTTTTGATCTAACCATGACGAATAATTTCCTTTCCAAGGAATACCCTCACCTCTATCTAATTCTAAAATCCATCCTGCCACATTATCTAAAAAATAACGGTCATGCGTTACTGCAATTACTGTTCCTTTATATTGCGCCAAATGATGCTCTAACCAATGTACGGATTCAGCATCCAAATGGTTTGTTGGTTCATCTAATAGTAAAATTTCAGGTTCTTGTAATAAAAGTCTACATAAAGCAACTCTTCTGCGTTCACCGCCTGACAGTACTGAAATGGGCTTATCTGATTCAGGAGTGCGCAAAGCATCCATGGCAATTTCAAGTTTGGTGTCTAGTTCCCATGCATTAGAAGCGTCTATTTTATCTTGCAATTCGGCTTGTTTAGCCATTAATTTTTCCATTTTATCGGCATCAGAATAGACTTCTTCCAAACCGAACATATCATTGATCTTGTTATACTCATCTAGAATAGCAACGGTCTCTGCCACACCTTCTTTTACAATATCAATAACCGTTTTAGATTCATCTAATTGAGGTTCTTGTTCTAAATACCCTACTTTATAACCAGGAGAAAAAACCACATCTCCTTGGTAATTCTTTTCTACCCCAGCAATGATCTTCAACAAGGTAGACTTACCGGATCCGTTTAAACCTAAAATTCCAATTTTAGCCCCATAAAAAAAGCTTAAATAAATATCTTTAAGAACTTGTTTACCAGTAGATTGATAGGTTTTAGAAACCCTATTCATTGAAAAGATAACCTTCTTATCGTCTGACATGTTTATAGTAGTTAGTTGTTAGGAAATTAGGAGTTAGTAAGTTATTTTTAGATGGTTTTTAGCAACTAACTCCTAACTACTAAAAATCAATCTCAAATTTAAACTCTGCCCTTCAATGCATTAAATACCCAAGCAATAGCAAAAAAACCAATACCTACAGTGGCAAAGCCCCAACCTGCAACATCATCATAACGGTATGCGCCCATTAAAATTAGAATGACTCCCATTAATATCATTAACATTGTAGCCCAGCCGAGCACGGTATTTTTATTCATTGCCATAGTTTTCAAATTCGGTTAATGAACAAATATCGCAATAAATTATGGAAGCTAAAAGTTAAAGTGAAGCGGCCAATCTACTCCCTTGATCAATAGCACGTTTAGCATCTAATTCCGCAGCTACATCAGCACCTCCTATAATATGTACATTCATGCCCTTTGCTTGAAGTGGCTCAAATAGTTCTTTAAAAGGAACTTGCCCTGCACAAATAATCACGTTGTCAACGTCTACAATTTTTTGCTCATCATTTTGTGTATAATGCAAACCTTGATCATCAATTTTATCATAGTTTACCTCGTTGATAAATTGAATATTTTTCTTTTTTAAGTTGGTGCGGTGAATCCACCCCGTAGTTTTCCCAAGCTTTCCTCCAAACTTTCCTTTGCTTCGTTTAAACATGAAAATCTCTCTGGGTGATGGGTGAATTTCAGGTTTTACACCTTCAATTCCGCTTCTGGCAGACATCGTTTTATCAATTCCCCATTCTTTCAACCAAGTATCAATATTCAACGCAGAACTTTCCCCTTCATGAGCCAAATATTCAGATACATCAAAACCTATACCTCCTGCCCCTATTACTGCCACTTTATTCCCAACAGGTTTTTTATGTTTTAATACATCAATATAACTTAATACTTTTTGGTGTTCAATACCCTCAATTCCAGGTGTTCTGGGTTTAATACCTGTTGCTAAAATGATCTCATCAACTTCTAGTTTGGCCAAATCTTCTACAGATACTTTAGTATTTAATTGAGTATCTACTTGGTGAAGTTCAAGCTGCTTTTTGAAATAACGAATTGTTTCGTAGAATTCCTCTTTACCAGGAATTTTTTTTGCCATATTAAATTGTCCTCCAATCTCTGCATCTGCTTCATAGAGCTTTACATGATGACCTCTTTGAGCAGCTACGGTGGCAGCAGCCAATCCGGCAGGGCCAGCACCTACTACAACAATATTCTTCGTTAAATTGGTAGGTGTATAACTTAATTCGGTTTCATGACAAGCACGTGGATTTACCAGACAACTTGCCACTTTTTGCTTAAACACATGATCTAAACACGCTTGATTACAAGCAATACATGTATTTATTTCATCATCTTTTTCTTCAAATGCTTTGTTAACCCAATCTGCATCTGCTAAAAATGGGCGCGCCATAGATATTATATCTGCATCACCATTAGCCAATACTTCTTCTGCGGTTTCGGGCATATTAATACGGTTAGAAGTAACCAAAGGAACAGACACTTCCTCTTTCATTTTTTTAGTCACCCAGGTAAATGCTGCCCTTGGTACCGAAGTAGCGATAGTAGGAATACGAGCTTCATGCCAACCAATTCCTGTGTTAATAATGGTAGCCCCTGCCTTTTCAATTTCTTTTCCTAATTGTACAATTTCTTTCCATGAACTTCCATTTTCTACCAAATCTAACATTGATAATCTATAAATGATAATGAAATCTTTGCCAACTACATCTCTTGTTTTCTTTACCAATTCTATGGGAAGGCGCATTCTATTCTCATAAGACCCACCATATTCGTCATTACGCTTATTTGTGCGTTTTGTTATAAACTGATTGATCAAATAACCTTCAGACCCCATGATTTCAACACCATCGTAACCCGCTTCTTGAGAAAGCTTTGCACACTTTACAAAATCTCTTATGGTACGCTTAATACCAGACTTACGCAACTTAAAAGGTTTAAAAGGATTGATAGGTGCTTTTATTGCTGAAGGAGCTACATTTAGTGGATGATAAGCATAACGCCCTGCATGCAATATTTGCATGCATATTTTTCCACCTTCTTTATGAACAGCCTCTGTAATTTTTTTGTGCTTTTTAGCATGTCTTTTTGTGCTCATTCTAGCAGAAAATGGTCCTGTCCAACCTTGTACATTAGGTGCTATACCTCCTGTGACGATCAATCCCACTCCACCTCTGGCGCGTTCTGCATAAAAAGCTGCCATGCGTTCATAACCATTCTTTTCTTCTTCTAAACCGGTATGCATAGAACCCATTAAGATTCTATTCTTTATAGTTGTAAACCCCAAATCTAGAGGTTCAAAGATGTGTTTATATTTTGTCATGAAAATTTGGTTAAATTTATTATGCGCGCATAATAGTTGCAAGATACAGTTATTTTTTAAACAAAAAAACCTCACAAAATGTCAGGCTTTAAACACCATTATTAATCTCAATACATAGGAACTTCTACAACAAATACGTCAGAGGTTTTATAAGCCTTAATCATCACTTTTTCAGTTTCTGATACTCCAACAGCATCTCGCATTTGCAAAACCTCTCCATCAACTGATATACTTCCTTCAATATTCATAATATAGAGCCCATGGTCTTTAGATTTCAAATAATATTCTAAGTAATTATCCTTATCCAATACTATCCTCGAAATCTTTGCATCTTGATGAATTTTAAGACTTTCTTCATTGTCACTATTTATAGAATCAACAAGTACTTGAAATCTATTCTTTCTATCTTTGGCGTCAAAATATTTCTGTTCGTATCTGGGTTCTACATTTTGAGTATCTGGTACTATCCACAACTGAAAAAAATTCACTTGTTCGTCTTGGCTATCATTAAACTCAGAATGTGTTAATCCTGTTCCGGCAGACATCGCCTGTACTTCATCCTTTGTAATTGCTCGTTTATTCTCCATGCTATCTTTATGCGAAAGTGCTCCTGATAGCGGTATAGAAATAATTTCCATATTACTATGTGGATGTGTACCAAAACCCATTTTTGGCTGTACTATATCATCATTGAAAACACGTAAGGTTCCAAAATTCATACGTTCAGGGTTATAATAACCGGCAAAACTAAAACTATGATGACTTTTTAGCCACCCGTGATTCGCATATCCTCTGCTGTTTGCTTTA
Source organism: Maritimimonas sp. 2405UD52-3 (assembly GCF_056591715.1). Classification (NCBI taxonomy): domain Bacteria; kingdom Pseudomonadati; phylum Bacteroidota; class Flavobacteriia; order Flavobacteriales; family Flavobacteriaceae; genus Maritimimonas; species Maritimimonas sp. 2405UD52-3. The sequence continues at coordinate 479,068 of NZ_JBWQOL010000003.1, read as the reverse complement.
TGTACTATTGTCTTCATGTTATTAATATTTTGATTCATATATTATTTGTTCTCGATATTATCCTGACTCTAAGGTCAGGATCACTCGAACTGATGTAGAGTATCTCATTGTTAATATAAATACCCCATTTTACCCTGTTGAAAATCGCGCATAGCTTCCATAATTTCAGTTTGGGTATTCATCACATACGGTCCATATTGTGTTACCTCTTCTTCAATAGGTTCACCTGATAAGATGAGCAGTGTACTTTCTTTTCGTGCTTCAAGTTCAATTACATCGCCATCATGATCAAAAGTTACCATTTGCATCGCTCCTTTTTTTAATAATGCTTCTCCATTTATAAGTACTTCTCCATCTAATAAATAGACTAAAGATTTATGATCATTAGGAATTATAATTTTCATGCTGCCTTTATCATTCGCTGTAACTGTAAAAACATTTACTGGAGTTTGAGTCTTGATCAATCCCTTTATTCGCGAATGTTGCCCCGCTATGACTTTTAAATGTATGGTCTCGTCCTCATTTTTTAATATGGGAATATCTTCACTCTTTAGATGTTGATAAGCGGGAGGCATCATTTTATCTTTTGCCGGCAGGTTTAACCATAATTGTATACCTTCTAACTCACCTCCTCTTTCTACAAACTCTTTTGACGGACCTTCAGCATGAATGATTCCTCGTCCAGCCGTGGTCCACTGAACATCACCTGCTTTTACTAACATTTCATTGCCTAAAGAATCTCTGTGTAGTTGTTCTCCTTTAAACAATAAAGTGATAGGTTCAAATCCTCTGTGAGGATGTGGCCCCAAATCAAAAGGATTATTAAATACGCTAATTGCATATGGCCCATAATGATGTAATAACAAAAATGGATCTACCTGGTCTATTGCGGTATTTGGTATCGGTTGGCGCAAGCGTATAGGGCCCATATTTACTAATGGACTTCCTAATTTGTGTTTTATAGTTTTTAGATTATTCATTTTATTTTATTTCAGATTATACTGCTATTTTCATTCTGTCTTAAATAAAAGTTGTTTGGTATCTTCTGTTTTTTAAATTTTAGTTTCATATTTTCTATCCTTGTACTCTATTCTGAAATAAGTTCAGAACAAATTAATTTAGTTTCCTAGGAAACAATTTTTATAAATTTTTTATCTAATCTTATCTAATAAATCGCTCAATTGAGCAGCTTCATTATTGTTTAAATTAGCAAGTAAGTCTTCATTAAAATTAGCGTCAATTACTTTTAAAAGATTTAATCCTTTTTTAGTAATATCTATATGCACTACTCGCCTATCATCCGGACATGGTAATCTTTCAATGAGTTCTTTTGCACAAAGCTTATCCATTAAACGTGTTGCATTGGGGGCTCGTTCTAACATTCGTTCTTTAATTACTTGAACCTTTAAGGGTTCTTTTGCTCCTTTTAAAATTCTGAGAATATTATATTGCTGTGGTGATATTCCATAAGGTTTAAAAAAAGTATTTTGTTTACTATTGATCCAGTTTGCTGTATAGATAATATTCAATAGAGCCTTAACCTTTGCACTGGCAAAATTTGAATTGATGTCTTTTGAAATATCTCCCATGCTCTCAATATTTAGAGATTTCTCATCCAAAGTCTTTAGATGAGAAATGACACTAAAGGTTAACCACGCAATTTTAAATCTTTCATTACCTTATTAAAGGTATCAGAAGTTGGTGTTTTATACACTTCTTCGTCTACAAATAAAGTAGGAACTTTAATAGCTCCGTCATAGAGTTCCTGCGTATGTATTTTAGCTTCTTCATCTACCATGATGTCTTTGTATTCAAAGGGAATTTCTGCCATCCTTAAAAAGTTCTTATATGCTACTGTGTGTGCATGACCTTTTTTACCATATAATTTAATCTTCATAATCTACTCTCATTTAAAATAACACATCAGAATACTCAGGAGTTTTCTCAAAAACAGATTTAGCAAATGGACACAAAGGCATTACTTTCAAATTCTTTTCTCTCATAAAGTTAACTGAAGCCTCTACTAACTTATAGCCCACTCCTTGTCCTCTAAGGCTATCACCAACTTCTGTATGGTCAATTATAATTTTGTCGCTTCCCGCCCAAGTATAAGTCATTAATGCTTCTCGATTCCCTTCAACTTCTAGGTAAAATTCTCCTTTTTTACCATCATCATCATGTTGAATATTCATAGTTTATCCTCTAAAATCCACTTTAACATGAGCTCCGTCACAATAGGGTTTATTATTAGAAGCACCACATCTACAAAAAGCTGTTGTTTTATTTTTCACTTCTTTTGAACCATCAGAGTTTGTAATATTCAATGTTCCATACACCAATAATGGTCCGTTTTCTAAGGCTTCAACTTTAGTTTCTAATTGAACTGCTTCTTTATTATCTTCTCCTTTAGCGATATAAGATAATGCTCCTGAAGGGCATGCTTCTACCTGCTTTTTGATTCGTTCAGTAGAGGCGCCATCCATATTGATCCAAGGACGGTTTTGCGGATTAAAAACTTGTAATAGACCTTTCCAACAATGCTTCGCATGAATACAGGTGCCTGGTTTCCAAACTACAGTAATGTCATCATTACTATAATGTTTTACTACTTCTTTTGCGTCTGACATATTAGTATAATTTAGTTAGAGTTTTGTTTCATATGGTGGTATGAATTCTTTATAACTTCTTTTAAAACTGATGTATCTATATCTGAAAGTCTTTTTAGGTATAAACACCCTTTACCCATACTATGCTTTCCTAATTTATCTAAAAGCTCTGCTTGGTCTTCTAAACCAAACATTAAGTGTAATGAAAGATCATTTTTTCTTGGCGAAAAGCCTGTTAAAAACCATTCGCCAACTTTACCAGCTTTTGTTTTATAAGTGTACTTGCCAAAACCAACCATTTTACTACCCCACATCTTTGCACCAGTACCAGAAATAGCTACCATCATATCTAATAACTCAAAGCAATCTTGTTTTTTAGTAGCATCCTCAATACTATTTAAAAATGCTAATACATCTTCGTTATTCTCTTTAGTTTTTAAATAAGATGACATGGTTTTATAATTTATTTTTCAAGGCTTTAATTGCATCTTTCAATTTAGCATCTAAGGTTACATCAACAATTTTTCCTTCTTTAAAATTATCATAAAAACCTGGTAAAGAAAAACTACTAACGATATTCCCTCCCATGTATGGGAAACGGTCTTTCGCCACTTCTAAAACTGAAGCTCCTCCTCTACCACCAGTTGATGCAGCCATTAATAACATAGGAATATCCTTCCATAATTTTCCGTCTATGCGCGACATCCAATCAAAAAGATTCTTAAATGCAGATGAATAGGCTCCATTGTGTTCAGCTAAAGACAGGATAATACCATCTGATGCTTGTAACTCTTCAAGAAACTCTTGCGCATTTTCGGGAATGCCTTTTTCATTCTCCAGATCAATACTATACAATGGTAGTTCATAATCATTCAAATCTAATACTCTTACTTCATTTTCATTTAATAAACTACCAGCATACATGGCTAATTGCTTGTTAATTGATGCTTTACTACTACTTCCTGCAAAAGCTGTGATTTTCTTCATATTGTTTATAAAGTTTTACCTAATTTCTTACTGTAAATATACGACACTATTAAAAGAGCCATCGCCATTAATGCACCCCATTGCTGACCGTCATTAATCATAACATGTGCGAAAAATGCTAAAATAAAAGCGAAGAAAAATCCTGCATACACCCACTCTTTTAACACCTTATTATCCACAAACCAAATAGCTACAAGGCCTAATAACTTGGCAACAGCATATGGATAAATAATATATGTTGGATATCCAAATCCTTTAAACATACCTGCAACTTCTTCATGATTAAAGAAGTACATACCTGCAGAAAAAAGCATGAATAATGTTAATAAACCAGTTGCGATGTAAAAGATTATTTTGTCTCGTTTCATTTTAATTACGTTTAAATTTGATACAAAGGTACAAAAAATAATTTTATTTTCCAAGGAAAATATTTCCATGTAAATTATAGATATAAAAAAAGAGCCTCTGAATGGAGACTCTTTTTAAAAAATAATTAACTAACTATTATAACTAAGCAACTTTACTCATTTGACTTTCTTTCTCAACGGCTTCTTCAACCATATTGAATTGATTGGAAGTGTTTTTTTCTCCACCCGCCTTTAAAGCATTATCACCAGCAAAGAAGGTCTTGTGATCATCACCTAAGTCAGAACCTGCCATTCTTTGATGTTTTACACATGAAACACCATTACGGATCTCCTGTCGCTGCACTCCTTTAACATAAGCTAACATAGCATCTTTACCAAAGTATCCTTTTGAAAGATCATTCATATGAAGTGCCGTTGTGTGATACGTAGGCAATGTGATCAAATGATGGAAAATTCCTGCTTCTATAGCTCCATCTCTTTGGAAATTTCTAATCTTTACATCTGCTCTATGACACAATTCAGAACCATCATATTGAGCATCCATTAAATTATTTCTATCATACCCAGTCATATTCTCTCCTTCTTCTAGCATTTCTTCGTATGCTTGATTTCTGAAATTCAATGTCCAGTTAAATGAAGGTGAATTGTTATATACCAATTTTGCGTTTGGCATAACTTCTCTTACTCTATTCACCATATGAGAGATTTGTTTTAAATCTGGAGTTGGTGTTTCTATCCATAATAAGTCTGCGCCATTTTGTAGACTTGTAATACAATCTAGCACTACTCTATCTATGTTAGATCCTTTTTTGAACTTATATAAACCATTTGCCAAACGAACGGGGCGTACTAATTTTCCATCACGCTTTAATAACACATCATCTTGGTTGGCTTCTTCAATAGAAACTTCTTCAGCTTCTACAAAAGCTAAATATTTTGATGCTAAATCACCTGGCTCTTTACTCAATGGTAATTTCTGCGTTAAACCAGCCCCTTCTGAATCCGTACGAGCCACAATAACACCATCTTCAATACCTAATTCTAAGAAGGCATATCTAACTGCATTTAACTTGGCAATAAAATCTTCATGCGGCACGGTTACTTTACCATCTTGATGCCCACATTGCTTGGCATCTGAAACCTGATTTTCAATTTGAATAGCACATGCACCTGCTTGAATCATTTTCTTTGCTAGTAAATATGTAGCCTCTTCATTTCCAAAGCCAGCATCAATATCAGCAATAATTGGTACTATATGTGTCTCAAAATTGTCTATTTCTTCTTGCACATCCTCGCCATTTTCTAATCTTCTGAATAAGTCATTTAACTCAATGGCGTCCGCCTGACGTAAAAAATCATAGATTTCTCCAATAAGTGAGGGCACAGCTGTCTTTTCATGCATTGACTGATCTGGCAATGGGCCAAACTCAGAGCGCAATGCAGCTACCATCCAACCCGAAAGATATAAGTATCTTTTATTAGTTGTTTTATGATGCTTTTTTACAGCTATCATTTTTTGCTGTGCAACAAACCCATGCCAGCACCCTAATGATTGCGTATAATTAGATGGATCTGAATCATACTCAGCCATATCTTTTCTCATAATTGCTGCTGTGTATTTAGCAATATCAAGACCTGTTTTAAAACGATTCTGAATCGTCATTCTTGCTGCACTTTCCGGATGTATTGCATTCCAGGTATTTCCGTACTTCTCTTTAAGATTTCTTACGGTTTGCAATGCAGAACTGTACGTAGCTTGTCCTAAATTTTTCATAGTTTTGTTTTGTATTAATTTACGTTATTAGAATCACCCTTTAATTTCGCGGTTTTAGGGTGGTTTTTTTTATATATAATTGTATGTATCTAGTGTTAGAAACTCTTGGTACTCTTCTGACAATACCAATTTATCAAAGAGCTCCACTGCCAGTTCAAACTTTCCATTCTGGAATCGCTTCATACCGACATATTCCTTAATTTTTTCTAATTCCTCTTGTTGCCAAGACACATATTTTTCGATAGTGAATTGCTCACCAGAATCTAGCTTAACCTTGTTATGTAACCATAGCCATAACTGCGTTCTTGAAATTTCTGCTGTAGCTGCATCTTCCATCAAATTATATAAGGCTGCAGCCCCTTTACCAGAAAGCCAAGATTCAACATACAGGATACCTACATTAATATTTTCTCTAATACCTTTTTCTGTAATAGCACCTTTAGGCTGCTCAACCAACTGCTCTTCGGTTATATTCAAGTCCGCCCTTTTTATATGTATCTGATTGTTGGTGGGCATATGCTCATTAAATACATCCATAGCCAATTCAACCAAGCCTGGATGCGCTACCCAAGTGCCATCATGTCCATTTTTCACTTCACGCTCTTTTCCCGTTTTAATCTTTGCAAAAGCTTTTTCATTTGCTTCTGGATCATTTTTTATTGGAATTTGGGCTGCCATACCTCCCATAGCATGCACACCTCTTTTATGACACGATTGAATTACACGTAATGAATATGCTTCCATAAATGGTGTTGCCATAGTTACCTGAGCCCTATCCGGAATAAAGAAATTTTTATGATTCTTTAGTTTCTTTATATAGGAGAAAATATAATCCCAACGACCACAATTTAAACCAGCCATATGATCTCTTAACTCATAAATAATCTCATCCAACTGAAAACTTGCTGTAATAGTCTCTATAAGAACCGTTGCCTTAATTGTTTGTTGTGGAATACTTAAATACTCCTGAGCAAATACAAATACATCATTCCATAAACGCGCCTCTAAATAGTGTTCTAATTTTGGTAAATAAAAATATGGACCACTACCATTCGCCAACAGCTGCTTAATATTATGAAAGAAGTATAATCCGAAATCAACGAACGATCCTGCCATCTGCTCACCCTCAATGGTCAAATGCTTTTCATTTAAATGCAAACCGCGCGGACGCACTAAAAGCGTTGCTATTTCATTATTTAATTGATATGTTTTTCCTTTAGCAATATTTTCAAATGAAATAGATCTATTCACAGCATCTTTCAAGTTTTGCTGCCCTTGTATCATATTGTCCAATGTTGGTGAATTACTATCTTCAAAATCAGCCATGAAGACCTTTGCGCCTGAATTCAATGCATTGATAACCATTTTACGATCTGTAGGCCCTGTAATTTCAACACGTCTATCTAGTAGATCTTTTGGCAGTGGTGCTGCGACCCAATCGCCTTCACGGATTTCTTTGGTTTCTTTTGGAAAAGAAGGCAGAAAGCCTTTGTCAAATTTTTGTTGTTGTTCTTTTCGTCTTTCTAAAAGTTCAAGTCTCCTGTCATTGAACTTTAGATGTAGCAGTGATAAAAACTCTAATGCTTCATCATTTAGTATAGAAGTATACTTAGAAGCATTCTCACTTTTAATCGCCACATTTCCTTGAAGTACATTACTAATTATCATAACTTATTTTTTATTCATGCAACAAACATAAAATAAAAAACGTTATCAAACAAGCGAACGTTCGCTAAATTTTTAAATTTTATACTTTTTTGTACTTTCGCAAAGTAAATTTCAACAATAAATGGTCATAGAAGAAGAGTATATTCGTTTAATTTTTGGATTGAAAATCAAGCAAATAAGAACAGAGAAGAACTTATCGCTATTCGGGTTATCAAAATTAACTGGATTATCAAAATCCTATTTAAATGAGATAGAAAAAGGAAAAAAATACCCTAAAACTGATAAAATAGTTATTCTCTCAGAAGCTTTAGACGTTCCATATGATCATCTTGTCTCACTAAAATTAGACAAGAACCTTGCTCCTATTGGTGAGATCTTACAATCAAAAATACTCAAGGAAATTCCTTTAGATGTGTTTGGTATTAAAGAAGGGCATTTGATTGACATTATTGCGAATGCCCCTGTAAAGGTTAACGCTTTTATTAGTACACTTATTAAAATTGCAAAGCACTATAGTTTTTCAAGAGAAAGTTTCTTTTTGGCAGCTCTACGCTCTTACCAAGAATCGCAAAACAATTATTTTGAGGACATTGAGCTAGCTGTAGAAAAATTTGCCAAGGCGTATCACATTGAACTTACACAGCAAATTGCTACCGGCGAACTTGAAGAAATTCTTAAAGAAGAGTATAATTATACTATTAATAATGAAGAACTCTCTAAACATAATAATTTAGATGAATTACGATCTATTTATATTCCTAAGAAAAAAACATTGCTTATTAGCGAAAAAATAGACGAGTCTCAAAAGCGCTTTATATATGCTAAAGAGATTGCGTATAACTATTTAGAAATAAAAGATAGATTGTATACGTTTCCTTGGATAAAATTTGATGGATTTGATCAGGTGCTTAACAATTTCTTAGCTTCTTATTTTGCAGGAGCACTTTTAATTCCTAAAAACAGTTTGATTGAAACTTTAAAAGAGTTCTTTGCAAACAAAAGATTTAATGCTGATGCTTTCAATATTTTAATGCAACAGTTTACCAACTCACCGGAAACGTTCTACCAGCGCCTAACCAATATTTTACCAAAGCAGTTTCATTTTAAAAATTTGTTTTTTCTACGATTTACCTATAAAAAAGGAGCTTCCATTTATAGACTGAATAAAGAATTACATATTACACAACAACAGGCACCACATGCTAATGAGTTACAAGAACACTATTGTAGACGTTGGGTATCTTTACGTACCTTAAATACCATTGCTAAAAAAACAAATCAGGAACATGTTTTTGATATTCAAATATCAGAATACCCCGACAATGACAGAAAATACCTGGTTTTTTCATCTGCGACTAAAGATCCTTTTAAAAAAGGAATCTACAGAAGTGTTACCTTAGGAATGCTCATTTCACCGCACTTAAAAAAGCACATACAGTTTTTAGATGACCCTTCAATTGTTACAAAGCAAGTAGGTGTTACCTGTGAGACCTGTACTATTAAAAATTGTAAAGAACGAGCAAACGAACCCTATAAGCTAGATAAAAAAGATCGACATAAAGAGATTGAACAAAAGGTAGAAAAAATCATTAATAGCTTCTAGTTGGACTTAAGCTGCTTTAAAGAGTCAATTCTTTGCTGCAGTTTCTCAATTTCCTCCTGTTTAGCAGTTGGTTTCTCAATAGCATCTATTGAGTCTAACACCTTATTTGCATCATCTAATAAAACAGGTTTCTCAGTGTAATAATATTCAATACCTTCACTAGCTCTCCATGCTTCGTTTAACTGATCATATACTGCTTTATCCCATTTGCTAGGGTGCTTTGCATCTATCCAGACTACATCTCTATACTCACTATCAATTAATGCTAAATCAGGAGTAGCCGATCCATCAAATTTTTCAGAATCTTGCTTAATCGCAGAAATGGTTCCTAAGAAAAACATACGTTTTCTACCTGCTATATCTTTAATATAGGGTCTGAATTCTACAGGTTTATTAACTGACCAATCAAACTCTTTACGAGACTCAATTACTTTTAGTGGCATAGCAGAGACACCTGCATACCCTTCTCTTTTTGAAGCATGATCATAATAATATAGCTTATCAGTACCATCCGCAGGAACAAAAACGCTATACGTTAAGCTTGTACGCTCATCTCCAACCGGCTCTAAGCCAAACCAATGATACAAACCGCTATAAGCATCAACATCTAAATCATTAAAATTAAAATCGGTTACAAAAGGTTGCTGATTTTGATCATCAGGCAGGTCGGGTATTTTCACGGCCGTTTCCATATTCCATGGCAATGGATCACTAAAACCTCCTAAGAACTTTAAGGATTCAGCTTGCAATCGCGATACTTTTTCTGAAAGCGTGTTCTGCTTAGTTAAATACGGATATTTACTCATTTCTTTTGGTGAAATATAGGTGCCTTTCCCAATAAAAATACGTTCTAAATAATCATTGAAGTCATGTTCACCATTATCTATAACCACCACACCACCAAAAGATGGATAAGGAAAAAAGAACCCTTTCCATTTGATAAGACTTACCACTTGCACCCATTTACCAGCATCATTTTTCATATAGTAAACATCACCGGGCTCAGTAGTAACATATTGCAGTGGATTAAAACGTTGTACCACAGCGTTATATGTATTTCTGCTAAATTTTAAAGACTCCCCTATTGAAAATGTAACAGGTATTCTGTTTCCACTTGAAAACCTGGGGAAAGGTGAAGTACTGGATACCGAAAATACTTCCTCGGTATTATCACTTATCTGCTGCCAAATATATTTTTCCGTGGGTTGTATAGCCATCGTCCATTTATTGATACTATCTACACGTACTAAATGTGGTAATGAAACATCTTTAGTCTCACCTACAGATTCATTCGCCATTGAAAATATATTGCGCAAAGGCTGAATACGTTCATTTTGAGTTAAGGGCAGATCATTGATCTCTACTTTATTTAAATTATTAAATACGTTATAGGTTTTCATATAATCGTACATCTTGAAATGCCACCCAATTACATATAACAGCCCAAAGAAAAGCCCCAAAATTCCGAGTATTCCTAGGCGACCTCCAGTAGCTGCTGTACTTCTAAACTTTCTAAGACCAAAAAATAAGACTAGCAAACTCAAAAGAATTACAAAAATGTATTTTCTAATGAACAAAATTGCCGGCTGATAATCATCACGTAATACGAAAAGTACTACCAAAAGTATAATACCAGATACTGTTAGAATTGTTTTCTGCTTCCCTCCTTTTTTCCAATATTTTTTAATCATGTTTAATCTATTGTAGGTACCCTTTATCTTTTAATCGCTCTCGTGCACTCTTCTTTTCCTCTTTAGGAATATCTTTTACTTCCTTTTGAACATCTTCAGTAATCTCTTCTTTTGCATCATCTTTTGCTTTTATATCTTCAATAAAGTCTTTGCCTTTTTCTATGGTATCTTGAACCAAATCTTCTAGGGAATCAGATTTTTCATCAATCACTTCAGAAGATTTAAAAATAAAGCCAGCCAGATATGTACCTAAAACACTTCCCGCAATCATTGACGCAAACAAAGAGATGGTAGCTAAGTCTATAGGAATGATAAAGCGTGTAACAACAATACCGATCAAAAATAAAAAGGTGATAAATACTAAACGAAGTAAAAAATTCTGTTGATATATGAAGCCTTTTTTATCTTCAGGTTTCATTTGCAATTCTTTAGAATACATCATTTTATTAAAAAAACGATAGAATTTGTTGCCCTGTGATTCGCGCCAATATAATAGGGCTCCGAAAAGAACGGCTGCTATAAATACAATGAGTTCAAGTGTCATAAGTATATGTTGTTGGTTGTACTAAGTTAGGTCAAATTTATATATGCTGCTGAATGGTTTCAATCACCCAGTCTTTTAATGAATCATCCCAGGTTTTAAACTGGTTGTAAAATTCTTCCTTATCATACCAATATAAAAACAAGATATCTTTAGCTGAAACATTCACTAATAATTTCCAGATAAGATCCTGATGTTTTGGTGTCAATGAAGAATGAGGTTTATGCAATGCATGAAAAACATCTGTGTCAACCAAATCTGCTATTTTATATTGATTGTTCACTTGCATTTTTTCTACATAACGGTCCACACCCATTACTTTTTTTCTGGCATGCATTTCAATTTTATTCAAATAACTTTTAAATAGCACTTTGCTTGTTAAGATGTCTTTAATTGGATGCTCGGCTTTCTCAAGAAAATGTGCCAAAAGAAATTTTTTGATACGTTCATATCGGGGTGTACTTACTTCTTCATATAAATCATATTCAATGATCACATGATCACGAAGTTTTTTCATTAATTCTGGTTGAGAGGTATGGTAGATCAATACATCATGAGTAGTATCATTAATAGCCTCTTTGTGTGCTTTTTCATCTTCAAAAACCACTATAGGTTTGATGAAGTCACGTAAGATATACATGCCACCAAAAGCTCTGGTATAAAATGAATTTGCTCTAAATTCAATAGGCTCTAAATGTAAGTTTCTACCTCTTAAATCTCCAAACCTTTTAGCAGAATCTAATAACTGTTGATGAATAGTTTCATCAATAAAGTTATTATCTGAATTAAATTTATTGATTAATTTTTCCTGCTTCTTTTGCGCTCCTATCATGTCATTGATCAGATGAAAACTGATCATGATTTTATCATACCGCAAAACATCTAGAGGTTCATAAAAGGCATCTATATCTTGATCAAAATCAATACAAATGGCACTATCTCTAGTAATATCAGCAATTTGTTCACCATGGGTTTTGAATATCAATTGCATCATTTCCCTGTCAAAGGAATGAAAAGGTACATACACAGGTTTTCCTTTCTGCCTCGGGGTAATAATAATACCATGTTGGTTGGCCTGTCCGTGATTTAAATAATGTAAATCATCTTTTTCTTCAGCAATTTCAGGGCTCCACCCCAAACCATCAATAGAGAAAGACTTTAATTTAGTTTTAGCAAAACCTAACTGAAGTAAACATTCGTTGTAACGTTCAACCAATTTACCGCTTATAGGTAACAGTTCACTTCTATATAAATTTGCAGCCTTTAATTTATCCATGCTCTATAGTTGCTTACTTGGTATATAATAAAAAGGAATTGACCACTCTTGGTCATTGTCTGTGCCAAATTTTTTTTCTACTTTAATTATATTTCTACCCACTTTTAAATCAGAGAGTTTTACATAGGTTACAATACCAAATTGATTTGTACGTGGGTGTACAAGTTTTAAGAAATCAACCGTTTGCCTTTTTCCATTTAAGGATATATGATTGTATGTATTATAACAGTTTAACAAATGAATCCTCTTATTCTTTCGTTGTTCTTCTCTAGAATTTGTATCATCTTTTACAAATGAGCCACAAATTTCTGTTCGCATCCTCTTTTCATTCGAAAAAATGGGTATAAAAATTTTTACTAAAGGAGATATAATTTTATCAGACTCAATTTCAGGAGCCAATAGAAAGTCATTCTTTTCGTTACTCGTTTCATAGTAGCCAGAGTATATTTCTGTAGCATTAAAATAAGCTTTTTGATTAATTAAATAAGGAATATTTGTTTTATTGATCTGAAAAACGGCCACCATCATTCCTGAAAATAAGAATACAATCATCAAATAGGATAATGACTTTTTCTTCTTAAAATTGGAGCTAAAAATCATTGATACTTGTAATATTGATTTATATAGAGGACCATACGCAATAAAAGAAACCAATCTCACTACTTTAAAACTCCAAGTTTGTAAATTTTTCTTTTGACGATTTACCTTTATATTGGCTATAATTGAGAGTACCATTTGAACTAAAAAACCAAATGCAAGTATACCTAATGGAATCAGCAATATCTCAGTTTGAACATATTTAGACAGTACGTTATACAACCATAAATATACGCTTGAAAAAAGAGCCATATAACCATACATAAGCAAGAAAGTAAAGGCTGCAGAAAATATAACGCTACAAAGTTCATCTACTTTTTGTATAGAATCCTTTAATTTAGGAAGTATGGAGAGTATTTTTTCAGTATAAATTTTTGAATATGCACTGTCTTCAATACTATAGTCTGGAAAAACCGAATTTAAACCTACTAGACCTATCCAATATGCTCTGAGAAAGAAATGGATTACAAACATAGAAGCTAGTATGCTGACAGCTACCAATCCGAAAAAAATAATCATATACCCGATAAAATATTGATTGGGATCCAATGTATCAATAAACCAATTGGTTCCCCAGTTAATGATACCGAATAGCTGAAATGTTCCAAAGATTGCAATAGCTGATACCAAAAGTTCAGCTTCCCAACTTTCATCTTTAAGTCGTTCTAGCCAGCTTCTACCGGACTTCGTTTTTCTTGATTCTATAACCGTTATTTCTTCCTTTTCCATATAAAAAAATGAGACTATTTAGTTAGTTATCAAATTCTCTTCTAGCCTCTAACTCTATATTTAACTGATTCACTCTAGCGTCTACTTTACGCTTAAAGTCTGTATCTGCTATTGTAGCTACATTATCAAGGTATCGCACCACTTCTTGACGCCTAATATCAGAGAAATTCAACCCTTTCATATTAGTCTTCATTAATTCACGTAGCATATTGAACTTTGTATCATAGTCCTTGGCGAAATAGAATTCAGGATTTTCAAACCAGTCATCCTCCAGATCAAAATCTGTTAATCGTAAGGAAATAGCCGATTGAATGTTACGAACATCACGAGATGAAAAGAATGGAAATAGTTGCTGAATTTCCTTATATAGACTAGCATAAAACAGATGATCATCATGTTCATGCGCTTTTGAAGCTTTATCAAAAGCTTCATAAACACGCTCTTCTGTTGGTTTTTCTGCCAATTTCAATATTTCACCCATGTTCTTGGCCAGAATCTGATCATCTAAATAGGTGTAATTTTCAGGATCATCCATATTCACAAATCCCGGCATGGTCTTTTCAAACTTTCTCCACCATATATGATCTTGATCTAAAAAGTCATTTTCTGTTCTTGCACCATCAATTTTAAAACGTCCTTGAACACGTGAAATAACAGCTTTATCTAACATTTCTGGGAGATTAGTGAACAATCCGATAGAGCTATTCCCATAATTTACAGCGTATGCTCCCTCTGTATAGCGTAAAAACACACCTATTACTTCTTTTACACCTGCTGACACTCCTTGTGCAGTACGCTCTTGTAAATTATTCTCTGCATCATCTATAGGAGCAAAAATTAATTTAGTTGGATCTTGCAAGGGCTTCATCCAGTCTACCATCTTTTCAGCTGACCCACCTTGAAAAGTACTAATCAAGGTATCTGGCATAGGGTGGAACAAAAATGGTATTTCTAAATGTTCACTAAGTTCTTTTAATCTTGTAGCAATGGCTGCTATGAGCATACTCTTTCCTGTACCTGGAATACCGTATCCCATAAATACGGGCATAAAGCCTCCTAATTCCTGAAACGGGTTCTTTTTAGCTGTGAAATCATAACTTAACATGCGTTCCGTTAAACGCCTTGCGAAGTGCTTAGCGTCACGATTACCTACAATCTGTTCAAACTTAATTTTATTGAACTCTACACTTTTTGCTGTACCACTAAATACATTTTCCCAACCTGATACAGCGAAATCTGATTTTTCAAGTTTATAAGTTCTGTCTAAGATGGTTTCAGTATACTCTAGTGAGCTTTTACGCAACTGAATTTCATCTAATAAAGCTTCAAAATAAACTACAGTAAAGTCAATCACATCTTTATCTGTTTTCACAATATCAGGATGTGACAAATATTTATCATAATAAAATAGAGCACATGAAATCCCTTTTAAAGGTGATAATAAAGAAACCTCAGGTATACCTGCAAATTTTTGCTTCATTACACTTAGATCATCGGAAGCAACATCCCGTAAATTATACAATACATTATAGGCTATTGAAAAGAGCATAAAAGCAGTAGCTGTGTGCATTTTACTTTCATACTCCCGCTTTCCAGCACTATCTAATGAAGATTTACGCTCGCTTAAACTTGACAAACCTGAAGCGTCATAATAACTATCTTTTATCCAAATACCTAGTGTAATAGCTTCTTGAACTGCAAATAAGGTTTGATTTAAATAAATAGGAATGGCTACAGAGTCTGGTAACAATCTCTTTTTTAATGCCAAAATAGTTTTTGAAACCGAAGTGATTTCTATTCCAGCACCTCCATTTTTCGCTCTTGATAGGTATAGCAAAATAGAATCTTCTTGAGCATCTTTATCCCTATTTTTAGCACGCTGACTTTGTTCCCATTGTATACTTTTTAGGTAGGAAGATGCTTCATCTCTTAATACATCAAGTTCTGAAATTTTTATAGGAAAGGTTGAGTTATGCTCCATATTTATTGGTTGGTTGTGATTTTTGGTTATTAAACTGCATCTATTGTCAAATCTGCCACCTGAATAGGAGGCTTAGCCAGTTTGTTCATGTATTCGGGTGTTTTATTATAAAGTAGTTGTATAATACGATGCGGAGCGAATACAAAATTTTCTCTAAATATGGCATCCCAATTTTGAAATATCTGCTTACTGAAAAAATTTCCCTCCTTAAATTCACTTTTAGAACTTACCTGATCAATTTTAAATGAAATAGCATATGATTCTAAAGGAATCGTTTTGTTTGAAATACCTTCTAAAATAGCATGTGTAATTTGGTTTTCATCCTTTGCAAACACATTATGTATGGGGCCTAAATCAATACGCCTTACAAGTTTAGGAAATACTTTTGGCAACCTTTTATCTATCGCATATGCCATCATATCTAATGCCAATTCTCTGTCTGCCACAATTTTTAAAACTTTATAAATTTCCTCTCTCTCTTTCAATACATTGTTTCCGTCATAATTGAAATACATAAAACAAATGAAAGGTCTGTTATGCGATACTTCATAAAAACTCCAACTTACTAAGTATTCTCCTGGAGACCCTTTTGGAGCCTCAATAATTTTACCTTGAACAAAACGATTAAAAATAAACTCTTTCTTTGCCGAAGAATAATAAACAATGGAAGCTGCTTGAAATAGCTTGCGTTTAGCAATAGGCTCTTTTTTGCGGAGTAATGTATCTAAAAACTCTTCTTTTAACACATCAACTTTTGTCAATTTTCCTAGATAATCTTCTCGCAATTCTAGATCGTTAAATAAATAACGAAATTCTAAATAGTTAGGAAAACCAGAATCTGTTAAATCCACTTTCATGTTCTCCTCTTCATCATACATGTACTTTACACGCATGGCTTCAATAGAGTACAACAAAAGATCACAATATTGTTTAAACAAGAGTATCTCTTGCTGATTACAAATCTGATTATGTTGTACAGCAACGATGAGTTCTTTAAGGGCAAAATCCATCATTTTATGATAGAAAACATATTGTTCCTTTGAATCGAGTTCTGCAGAATCTAAAGGTGTAACTATCATTTTTCAGTCACTAATTTTTTAATTCTCGTAATGTATTAGATTGAAATATCTCTTTGCGAAAGCAAAAAATAATAATGTAAATCTCTCAAATTATTTTAAGACAATAAGTCATCTCCATTTGACTCAGGATTTGAATCTCCAGATGGATCTCCTCCAGCAGCCTCATTAGGATCTGCTTTATAATACTCATCAAAAATTTCTTTCATATCAATACCATATCGATCTGCGAAGTTTTTTTGAATCTCAGCATCCTTATTTCTAATTTCTTTCAAAGCTTCAGCGTAGCTGCCATAAACACCCTGCATTACTTTTTCATGAACCGGTATATTATCCATCATTTCTTGACGAGCTTTTGCACTAGCAGTATGCATAGCAGCCAAAGTTTCACCAATATGCTCATCCGTCTTAACGCCTAAATGCTCTAAAATAGCTGCAAATTCCTGATCTGTTCTAGCTTTTAAAGCCACTACGTAACCATCATAATATTTTAGTCTTTCATCAGTATCCGATTTTAATTTTGCTCTATGCGTTTGCAAATTACTTCGCAATGAAGTCAGCACTTTTATTGTCAAATTATGTTTGTGTACAAAACTATCTTTAGAAGCTGCTAATGTGGTATACGCATTTTTAAGTCCTTCTAACTCTTCAACTTTTTGTTCTAACTGAGTGACTTTAGCTAAAGCATCAGAGTATTCCGTTGATTGCTTATCTGCAACTTCTTCTAAAGCTTGACGTGCCTGCTTTAATAGTGCATATTGTTCTTCTAAATTCGCTTCAACTTCCTTTTTCTTTTGTAATGCTTTAGTATGATTATTACTAGCTTCAACAATGGCCGTCTTAAGGCTTTCTTCTACTTCTTTTATCTCAAGCTCCCTATCTTTTAAGCGTTTAATTGCTGCTTGACTTTTAAAAGACAACTCATTCAAAAGTGTTTGCACATCTGCAGTCTCTATACGTTGCTGAAACATTGCCTTTGCTTTATTGTCGGCAGCATCGCGCTCTTTTTGTGCACTATTTAATTCTTCTTCAGCTTTTCTAATTTTACTTTTTCTACCCCAAAGGTTATTCCACCAAGTATCAGGCTTGTTATTTGCGTCTTCCAGTTCAACTTTAGCACGTTCTAAACGCTTAATAGCATCATCTATCACCTTTTGTTCTTCAGCATTTAAAGCTGAAAAACCTTCAAACATAATACCTACTTCATCTTGATAATCGGTAAGATCTTTAATGGCATCTAGTAGTGTTGATCTATCTTTCTCAGCCATATCAACAACATTGTCTAATGTTGCATTCAAGATTTTCTGACGACTTTCAGGATCGTCTTCTTGTGCTAATTTAGACTTCATTTGGTCTATGGCTTTCCCCCAATTAACATCTACTTTTTCGGTTTTTTCGTTAGAACTTGTTTCTAGTAAGTCAAAATCATCAGACATATTGTGAATTTTATTTGGTTGAACATTTTAAGATTAAGTGAAGCAATTTCGCTAAAAAAATGGAATTAAAAAACAGAATCGCTTTAAATATATGTATATCATACTGCTAAATTGTTACAAGTATATTCTTTGGCTTTTCGTATTTTAGCCACAATATAAAACACCATTCAACTTCATGGATATCAACTTCAATAAAAACGAAGATCACAATAAATTGCTTGTTTCAGAATTACGGAAGAGATTAGCTAAGGTAAAATTGGGCGGAGGCCAAAAGCGAATTGAAAAGCATCATGAAAAAGGAAAATTGACAGCACGTGAACGCATTGATTTTTTATTGGATGATCAAAAACCTTCTATTGAAATAGGTGCTTTTGCCGGTGAGGGTATGTATAAAGAACATGGCGGATGCCCTTCGGGAGGTGTAGTAGTGAAAATTGGATACGTACAAGGAAAACAATGTGTGGTAGTTGCCAATGATGCTACTGTAAAAGCAGGTGCCTGGTTTCCCATTACTGGAAAGAAAAATTTACGCGCTCAAGAAATTTCAATAGAAAATAGATTACCTATTATCTATTTAGTTGATTCTGCCGGCGTATATCTCCCCATGCAGGATGAAATATTTCCTGACAAAGAGCATTTCGGACGTATTTTTAGAAATAATGCAGTCATGAGTAGTATGGGTATTACGCAAATTGCTGCTGTAATGGGCAGTTGTGTAGCGGGCGGTGCTTACTTACCTATTATGAGTGATGAGGCTTTGATTGTAGATAAAACAGGAAGTATTTTCCTTGCCGGAAGTTATTTAGTAAAAGCCGCTATAGGTGAAGATATTGACAATGAAACCTTAGGTGGTGCCACAACACATTGCGAAGTATCTGGCGTTACCGACTATAAAGCTTTAGATGATAAAGATGCTTTAACTACCATACAGAACATCATGAGTAAGATGGGTGATTTTGAAAGGGCAGGGTATAACCGCATTGTTTCAACCAAACCATCAGAAGATGAAAAAGAAATCTATGGAATCTTGCCAAAAGAGCGCCATGAGCAGTATGACATGTATGAGATCATCAAGCGATTGGTTGATAATTCAGAATTTGATGAATATAAGGCAGGTTATGGTCAAAGTATTATAACCGCATATGCACGCATTGATGGCTGGGCCGTTGGTATTGTAGCAAATCAGCGTAAAATTGTAAAAACTACGAAGGCTAAAACCAAACCTAGCGAGATGCAGTTTGGTGGTGTTATCTATTCAGATTCTGCTGATAAAGCAACACGATTTATTGCAAACTGTAATCAGAAGAAAATCCCATTGGTGTTCCTACAAGATGTTACTGGTTTTATGGTAGGTAGCAAATCAGAACATGGAGGTATTATAAAAGATGGGGCAAAAATGGTAAATGCCGTTAGCAACTCTGTAGTCCCTAAGTTCACGGTGGTTATTGGTAATTCCTATGGCGCCGGAAATTATGCCATGTGTGGAAAGGCGTATGATCCTAGATTAATTGTTGCATGGCCTAGTGCTGAGTTGGCAGTTATGAGCGGAAATTCCGCAGCTAAAGTTCTGCTGCAAATAGAAACGGCGGCATTGAAGAAAAAAGGAGAACAAATCACTAAAAAAAAGGAAGAAGAACTCTTCAATAAAATTAAATCCCGGTACGATGCTCAGGTTTCCCCCTACTATGCAGCGGCCAGAATCTGGACTGACGCAGTTATAGATCCATTAGATACACGTACTTGGATCTCTATGGGAATAGAAGCTGCTAATCATGCCCCTATTGAGAAACCATTTAACTTAGGGGTACTACAAGTCTAATCTACATTAAATGCTAATACATTTTCATTCTCTCCTATTTTCTTAGAAGAAAATAACACATTTTTTTCGGTTTGATTAGGTCTTCCAAAATTAGAATACAAAGTTATCTGAAAGTAATTAGGAATATTGCTCTTATTACCTAAATCTTTAATATTCATTAACCATTTCCCTTTAAGTTCTTTTATATCACCATCTATGTGAAATTCTTCAGTGAAATAACCCTTAGAAATTTCATCTTTCAAGCGTTCTGAATTCTCACTTTGTGTATGATTCCAAGTAATAAACCTTTTTAATGGGTTTACAAATTGGATTATAAATTCGGCATTCGGGTTGTTCCATTTTATTACTATTCGTGCATCGTACTCTGTATTATGTAAATATTTGGGGTTTACTTTCTCTAAATCTAAATATGGTTTGTTTTTTCTAATAAAAGATCTAAAATCATTACTAACCGTTTTATTTAATCCTATGAAATTTAGGTTTGTAGGAAGTGCATTATTGGTGATCTTTTTAAATAGATCTAATGATTCTTTATATTTTCCATTCTTAGCAAAAGAAAGTGTTAAGTCTAAATATGATTGAGGATCACGAGTTTTTAAATTTGATATTCTGTTATATATTTTTAACGCCTTTTCATACTCTTCTAAATCATCATATGTATATGCCAATAATCTAAGTGAAGGAATATCCTCAGGAAATAGTTCAATTATATTTGAAGCAATTCTATCTGCAATACCTTTATTTTTTCGTTCAAAATAAACATAAGCATTCACAAAATAAACAGGATTATTTAAATATAATAATCTTTGATTCAAATAATGCTTATAGGCCTCAGATGTTTTTTTTATTTTTTTTAGTTCTTTAATGTATCCCATATCTTGGGCCTTAGGTAAACTAACAACTTCTTCATTATAAATATTGTCGTTAGAAATGTTAATTTTCGATTTATTGTTTTTATCATCAAATGAAGCTGTTTTAGTGGTAATTAGTAGAACTCCATTATTTCCCAGACTACCATATCTATTGGTAGCAGCCAATCCTTTCAAAACAGTTACACTCGCTATATTATTAGGGTCTAAATAACTTGTACCTCTTATGCCTAGACTTCCTTCACTTGAATTTGACCTTGGCATTGGTACACCATCTAAAACAATAAGTCCGAAATTACTTGAAAGCATTGAACTTGGTCCTCTCATTATTACTTGACTTAAATCATCATTTTGCCCTAGGGTTATACCTGAAAATTTTCCCTGTACTGTCTGTGTTGCATTCGTAGCAATTGGTGAAAAATCTTTATCATATATTGTTTGTATAGCATATCCTATGTTTTTTTTATTTTTTTCACCAAAAGGCGTTATCACTTTTTCATCATAATCAAACCTACCCTTAGCAATGACGGTAACCTCATCTAGAGCTTCAGCTTTACTAAAAAATGTAACAAGAATATTTTTAGTATCCTCTACTAAATATTCAACAATATCAAAACCTACGTATTCAAATAACAATTTATCACCTTTCTTGGCATCAATTATAAACCTCCCTGAAATATCTGTAGTTACAGATATTTGTTTGCTAACTTCAGTAACTTTAACATTTTTCAAAGGAGTTTCATCATTATATACGAATCCGGAAATTTTATTTTCACTATTAACTTTTCTGGTTACCGGTGTTTCAACAGAATTAATTACAAAATCATTTGAATCTAATACTATTGATGATTTAAATGCATCACTTTGTCCATCCGTAAAAAATAATATCTCGTCTTCTTTGTTTATAAAAGAACTTAAGCCTTTATAATTAGTAGAACCATCATAAATTACGTTTCTCAAATAATCTTTGAGTTTTTCCCATGAGCCATTAATTATATTGAAGTCTTTTTTATCTATAACTGTATTATTAAAAACGGTAACCTTTATAGTAACGTTTGGAAAATCTTTAAAATAATCAGATAAAAAAATAAAATCTTTTTCAGTATTTCTATTCATCATAGACAAAGATGCATCCCAAAAAATTCGAACTTTTTTAACACTCTTATCCATTTCTTGACTACCACCCAAACTAGTAAAAAAACTAAGGCACATAAAAATGATTAACTTCTTATATAGAGTGTTCATACTCGCTCGAATTAAAATTTACCTAAATTTAAAAATAGATTTAAAAAAAACAACACTTCATGTACTCAAAATGAAGTAAGGGCGTTATATACTAATCAAAAATCAAAACCAATTATGAAAAAAATTGCAGTATTACTTATTGTATTGTCTTCTTGTATAGCAATAGCTCAAACAGAAGAAGAACCTATTCTTAGTGAAAAAGTCTTAAAAGAATATCAGCGGGTCATGGATAGCATAGAAAAAACCTTTACCTATGAGCATGGCATCATTAACTTAGATAATGGATTAGCTACATTAAATGTTCCTGAAGGTTATAAATTCTTAGATGGCCCTCAAAGTAAACGTGTTATTGAAGATATTTGGGGAAATCCTCCAGGGTCTAGCCCTTTAGGCTTATTATTACCCGAAAACACATCACCTGTAAGTGATAATTTTACCTATGCTGTAGAAATTGAATATCTAGAAGAAGGTTATATTGAAGATGAAGATGCTGAAGATTTAGACTACGATGAGCTTTTAGAAGAAATGCAAAAAGAAGCAGAAGCTTCTAATGAAGAACGACAAAAATTAGGTTATGGCTCTATAGAACTCGTAGGATGGGCAGCCGAGCCTTTTTATGATACTGAAAATAAAAAACTACACTGGGCCAAAGAATTGAATTTTGATGAGAGTGAGATCAATACTCTGAATTATAATATTAGAGTTTTAGGTAGAAAGGGGTATCTAAATTTAAATGCTATTGGAGACATAAATGTATTACCACAATTTCAAAAGGACGTCAATGGTATTTTAGCGAGTGTAAACTTTAATGATGGTTATAAATACAGTGATTTTGATGCCAGTATAGATAAAGTTGCAGCATATGGTATTGGCGGACTAATTGTAGGTAAAGTTTTAGCGAAGGCTGGTTTTTTTGCATTACTCCTAAAATTCTGGAAGTTTATTGCTATTGGGGCAGTTGCAGCTTTTGCAGGAGTACGTAAATTCTTTTTTAACAATAAAGATGAAAAGCAAACATCTTAATCCGTTTTAAAAATATAAGGTAAAAGCATACTCATTTGAGTGTGCTTTTTTGTTTTTGACAACTTGGGGTAAATAAGTATTTTTGCCAAACTCATAAAATTTTAAACAAAAAAAGACTTACAAATAAATATATGGGAAGAGCATTTGAATTTAGAAAAGCACGTAAAATGAAGCGTTGGTCTGCTATGGCCAAAACCTTTACCAGAATAGGTAAAGATATTGTTATGGCGGTGAAAGAAGGTGGCCCAAACCCAGAAACCAATTCTCGTTTGCGTGTAGTGATTCAAAATGCTAAGGCTGCCAATATGCCTAAGGATAATATTGAGCGTGCTATTAAAAAAGCGTCTGATAAAAACACAGAGAATTTTAAAGAAGTACTTTTTGAAGGATATGCACCTCATGGAATTGCTGTATTGGTAGAAACGGCAACTGATAATAATAATAGAACCGTTGCCAATGTGCGTGCTGCATTTAATAAATGTGAGGGTAATTTAGGAACTTCGGGCTCCGTAGCGTTTATGTTTGATCATACAGTGAACTTTCGCATTGATGAAGATTCATTAAATATGGATTTAGAAGAGTTTGAACTAGAGATGATTGATTATGAAGTTGAGGAAGTCTTTAAAGATGAAGACGGTATCTTGATCTATGCACCCTTTGAACAATTTGGTGCTATTCAAAAATATCTTGAGGATAGTAATATTGAGATCTTATCCTCAGAATTTGAGCGTATTCCAACTACTACTAGCAAACTTTCGGAAGAACATCAGGCCGACGTAGAAAAACTTTTAGAAAGATTAGAAGAAGAGGATGATGTGAACAATGTCTATCATTCAATGGAAATCAGCTAATAATGCACGCTTCCTACACATTAGAACGGCTTTCTAATATTGCTGATCTTATAATTCAAGACGTTTCGGATAAAACATTACTATTTTATGGCGAAATGGGCGTTGGTAAAACTACACTTATAAAAGAACTGGTAAAACAATTAGGTTCTAAAGATATCGTCTCCTCTCCTACCTTCTCTTTAGTTAACGAATACCAAACTCTCCAAAATAAGACAATTTACCATTTTGATTTTTATAGAATTGAGAATGAAGAAGAAGCTTTAGACATGGGCATAGAGGATTATTTCTACGATGATGACTGGTGTTTGATAGAATGGCCTGATAAAATCAAAAATTTACTACCTTTAAATGCTGTTGCTATTCATTTATCAATTAATGAAGATGGAACGCGCTCAATTTCAATCAAGTAATCAACAACTTTATGAGTAAACGACAATTTTCGCCTTTCAGTAAAGAGGAGCTAATGCCCAAACCTGAAATGTTAGAGGTGAAAAAGCAAAAAGGTGAATTGTTTATAGGTATTCCAAAAGAAACACATTTACAAGAAAAACGTATTTGTCTCACACCAGATGCAGTTGCAGCACTTACAAATCACGGACATAGAATTGTAGTAGAATCTGGTGCAGGTGAAGGCACTAATTACTCTGATAATGAGTACTCTGAAGCCGGTGCAAAAATATCTTATAGCCCTGAAGAAGTTTTTGGGTGCAACATTATTTTAAAAGTTGAGCCTCCTTCTTTAAAGGAAATAGAGTGGATAAATCCGCAAAGTGTATTATTTTCTGCATTGCAATTAAAAACACAGAACAAAAAATACTTTGAAACACTCGCCAAAAAAAGAATCACAGCAATAGCATTTGATTTTATTACTGATGAGCACGGGGTATATCCTGTGGTAAAATCATTGAGCGAAATTGCGGGGATTTCATCAGTGCTGATTGCTGCTGAATTAATGAATAATACTAATGATGGTAACGGCTTACTTTTCGGTAACATAGGAGGCGTGCCACCTTCTGATGTAGTGATATTAGGAGCAGGTACTGTGGGTGAATTTGCGGCACGTTCGGCCATAGGATTAGGAGCTCGTGTAAAGGTATTTGACAATTCTATTACTAAATTGAGACGCTTACAAGAAAGCCTAAGCCATCCTGTATACACATCAACAGTACAGCCAAAAACCTTACAAAAAGCATTAATGCGCTGTGATGTAGCTATAGGCGCTGTTCGAGGAAAGACAAGAACACCTGTTTTAGTCAGTGAGGAAATGGTGGAACAAATGAAAGACGGTGCCATTATAGTTGATGTGAGTATTGATAGTGGAGGTTGTTTTGAAACATCAGAAATTACTACGCATAATAATCCAACATTTTTAAAGCATGGTGTTATTCACTATTGTGTGCCTAATATTCCCTCAAGATATGCAAGAACGGCATCACTTTCTATAAGTAATATTTTCACGCCATACCTCTTACATATTGCTGAAGAGGGTGGGATTGAAAACGCAGCCAGATTTGATAAAAGCCTACGAAAAGGGATGTATTTTTACCATGGTATTTTAACGAATAGAGCTGTAGCTGATTGGTTTGGACTTCCTTACAGAGATATTAACCTACTTATTATTTGATGGATATAAAACGGCGCTTTGCCTTTTTTGGATTTGGTTTTGTTTTGGGAATTATTGCACTTATGTTCTTCTTAAATGGAAAGAACGCCTCGTGTAATTACCTGCCGAATGCTAGAATGCTAGAAATTCTCAGAAATAAAGAACGTTCTTATACCGATGAAGCTCAAAAAATAATGTTGCAACAAAAAATAGATTCTACAGAAATTGCACTATTCCTAAGTCATGGTGATATTGATTTTTCAAAGAGTAAACCCAGACAAGAACCCTGCAGGTATTATTGGATAGATGGTTTCATTAAAGAAAAAGAAGCATCTATCTACGTGGAGAACTGTGATTCGTTAGTCACTATTCAACAGATAAATTACACTCCTTAAAATTACTTATCAGTTTTACTTTTTATTGCCTTTACTATATACTTAGTTATGAGGGTAATGATATGACAATTGTCATTCTTTTTGGTTAAAACACAACATACCTTTACTATGTAAAATGAGATTTTAACCTAAAACTTAAAGTCATGGACATTAAGAAAAGTGACAAAGCTAGACTAGAGAATTTCAGTACACTCTTTTTTCAGTTAGGCTTAGTATTATCCTTGTCAATAGTCTATTTTTCAATGGAACATAAGGTACAAGAGCGTAGCTTAGAAAAATTGATGAAAATTACCACGCAACAAGAAGTAATTGAAGAAATACCCATCACAAAAAGAGTTGAAGTATTAAATCAAACGCCACCTCCCTCACCACCGGCTCCCGAGCGCATTGAAATAGTTGATGATCAGCAAGATGTGGAAGAAACCGTTCTAGAAGCTACAGAAATTGATCAAAATCAAGCCGTGAATATTACTAAGATTGAAGAAATTACTGAAGAAGTTGAAGAGGAAGTCATTGAAGAAGATATAACATTTCTAAAAATAGAAGATGCTCCTATCTTCCCTGGTTGTAAAGGAACTAGAAGTGAAATGAAGCAATGTTTGAAAGATAACATCACAAAATTGGTAAATAAAAATTTCAACAATGAACTATCACAAGAATTAGGATTAACACCTGGTATTAAACGAATTTTTGTGCAATTTAGAATTGATAAGACAGGTAGCATATCTGATATAAAAGTTCGTGGACCACATGTACGGTTAGAAAAAGAAGCGGTTCGAGTTGTAAAAATGATTCCAAAGATGACGCCAGGTAAACAACGCGGAGTACCTGTTGGTGTTCGCTATATGTTGCCTATAACGTTTAAAGTACTAGAATAATGGAGCGCATAAATTTTACAATAAGAACAATCGAAAAATAAATTGCCGTTAAGTTTTACAGCAAGGTAATTGGTCTGCATGAAACTCAAAACTCTAAAGATAAAACCCTGTTTAAAGGAATAAACTACAATATAGAGATTAACTCATAGTTTTCGGCAAGGTTAGGTTAATTTTAAGAGCAGATAGACTTATTTTTGTTTATCTGCTCTTCTTCGTAGATCTGTTTTAAAGATCAGTGCTATTCTAAAACGATCATAGTACTTTGGGTTAAAATGATTTTTTAAATAACCTGCCTCCAACTTCACATTCTTGGCAATAGATGTTCCTAAACCTATAAAAAACCTATTTTGATCAAATAGTTTTGATTCATTAAGATCAAAAAACAGCTCATTAAATATTTTAGTATATAGTTTGACATTGTAAATTGGAACGGTAAATTGTAATCTGTGACGTATTCTCAAATTAAAATCATTAGAATTCAATCTGTCTATCCAACGGTTTTCTAAACGCAACCTATTTGCCATGGTTATTGATGACAACTTTGTTTTTAAAGCAGCTTGCTGATATATCCAAAACTGTGTATTTGCTCTAGATTCTTTCGTTTCCTTGAAACCCTTAAAGTCTAGAAAAGCCACTCCAAGGGTAAAATTTATCGCTTTCTTGTTGGTATAGGTAATGCCAGTTCTAAAAAAACCAAATTCATAGTGATCAAAAAGCTCGTAATTCCTTAAAATACCAATGGTGGGTATACTCCATTGGTCAGCAATCTTATGATTACCACTTACAACCAACCATGAACCCAAACCTTGTTCTCTTTCCGTTTGTGAAAAACCCAAATGACTGTTAAGTATTCCAATAGACATTAGTAAAAGCCAGAAATAGAACCTCTTATGTTTCATAGTAGCTATAAAAATGTGAATGAGAAACTATTGCTGTTCCCAGATAAGAGCAGCAGCGCCGCAAATGGCTGCTGTTTTATTAGATAAACCTGAAGTCATCAGTTTTACTTTTCCTTTATAAATGTCTAGCAAATATTGATTAAAGTATTTTTCGAGTGGATCTAATATCCATTTACCGCTGTTGGTAAGACCTCCCATTAGAATAAAGGCTTCTGGTTGTGTAAAAGTTGTGAAATTAGCCAATGCTAAGCCCATAATGTTTGCTGTAAAGTCAAACGCTTTTATTGCTATTGCATCACCTTCTTCAGCAGCTTGTGTAATTTCTTCTCCATGCAAATCATTGTAAGCAATGCCCCTGAACCTGCTATCATTCATATGTTTGCTCATCATAAATAAGATAGTACGTTTTAGGCCAGTAGCAGATACATATGCCTCTAACCCACCTCTAACACCCAATCCGGTTAAACGACCATCGCCTATAGTCATATCTACATGCCCTAATTCACCTGCAAAACCTGTATGACCATCTATCAATTGACCATTAGCTACAATGCCGGCCCCAAATCCAGTACCTAAGGTAACCACGATAAAATCTTTCATTTTCTTTGCATTACCAAAGAGCATTTCGCCTAAGGCTGCAGCACTGGCATCATTCATAATGCGCATAGGCATAGGTAGTTTTTTTTGTAATCTTTCTAGAATAGGTACAGTACCTTTCCAAAGCAGATTACTAGCATTTTCAATTGTACCATTTTTGCTTGATGCATTTGGAGCTCCTATCCCACATCCAATAATAGTAGGATTATGATCTAACCCTTTTACCAAGTTATCAATACTATTTACTATTTTATCTAAATAGTCATCAAGATCTGGATATTCCTTTGTTCTGAAGAAAGTTTTAGTAAGGCATTTTCCTTGTTGATTTACCAAACCAATTTTTGTTTTGGTTCCACCTATATCTATACCAATTACTAAATCCATACTTTAAAATTTATGCGCTCAAAAATACGAGGGCAACCTACTTCTTTTTATGATAAAAATCATAAAGCTAAGACACAATTATTTTTTTTAAAACTGACATATATCATCATAATATTAAGCTTTAGTATAGACCTTTGTAAAGTAATGATTAGTTGTTAACTCGCTTTAAGTATAAAACTTATTAGTTATGAACATTGTTAAGAAAATTTTAATTCCATTCAACTTTTCTGAAACTTCTTTAAATGCATTGCAATATGCTGTCAACTTCGCAAATGATGAAGATACTATTGAAATGACAGTACTACATGTGGTTTCAGATAATCTTGAATCAAGAAGAGAAGCTATTGAGGAAAATATCGAAAATCAGATAGCTCCTTTTAAAGAGGCTTCTGGAAGTTCTATTAGTTATAAGATAGATCAAGGTGAATTGGTAGATACTATTGTAAAACATCAGAAAGAACTTGAGGTTGATCTTATTATCATGGGTACACATGGTACCAATGAAGAAGAAAGTACCAATACTTCTAAACTGATTAAGATGGCACATTGTTCTATGATAGTAGTGCCCAAAACGCATAATGGTAAATTCAAATTGAAAAGAATTGCTGTCACTTTAGATAAGAAACGGATAGAGGATTCTAAAGTGTTAAATATTCTATTAGATACCACTAGAAGGTTTGGCTCACAAGTACATGCTCTTACTGTACTAACAGATGAAAGTAGTTATTCTGAAGCTGATGAAAGTAATGAGAGTACTTTAGAGTATTATTTAGAGAGTTTTTACTCGCACCATTCATTTCCGAAAGGTACAGATATAGAGAAAAGCATTTTTAACTATGTAAAAAAGCATAAAATTGATATGTTATCGATTCTTCCGAGGCATCATTCTGAAAAAAGCGAACCTTCAAAAGGTAAGTTGGTAAGCGCGCTTGCAAAGCATGCTAAACTTCCATTGCTAATATTAGATTGATCTTGTAAATAGAATAGCGATGACTGTACTTTTGGTTATACTAACCGTTACTATTGGTTTATTCATTTGGGGAAAACTTCCACCAGACGTGGTAGCATTATTATCGATGATCTCTTTATATCTTTTTGGTATTCTTGACTTACCGGAAACCCTCAGCGGTTTTAGCAATTCAACAGTAATTATGATTGCAGCACTATTTATTATAGGTGAGGGCCTCTCAAGAACGGGCTGGACAGCCCAGGCCGGTAAAAAATTTATTGAATGGTCTGCTAATAGTGTGCCTAAGTTGCTTGTTCTGGTAACTCTTGGCTCAGGATTTTTATCTGGATTTGTAAGTAATACAGGTACGGTTGCTACCTTGTTACCTGTAACCATTTCAGCTGCCTGGAATATGGGAACCTTACCTTCTAAATTACTAATGCCAGTGGCATTTGGATCTAATACGGGGGGGCTTCTTACACTTACGGGTACACCCCCAAATATTATTGTAAGTAATGAGCTAACACAGCAAGGATTTGAGGGGTTTTCTTTCTTTGAGTTCGGTTATATAGGTTTGCCGCTTTTAATTATAGCATTGCTTTATTTTAAGTATGTTGGTTTTAAATTACTTCCATCGCATAGAACAAAAAACAGACCTATAAATATAGATTCAGAAATGCATGATTGGATCAAGAATTATAGTATAGATAAAAACTACTTTAAGCTGCGCATACGTTCTCTTTCACCTTTAATTAATACCACTATTGGTGAATGGAACTTTGAGAAAGAATTTAACGTTTCTATTATTCGCCTAAAGCGGAGACGCCCGAAACCCTTTAAAGGCGTTATGCCTTATATAGAATTTCCTGAACCTGAAACGATTATGCAATATCACGATATCATAACAGTCAAAGGAGATACCGCAGCTATTAATAAACTAATGATCAAGTTTAGGTTAGGTCTTTGGAGGTTAGATCCTATGGAAGAAGAACTGAAAAGCAACCTAATTACTCAAGAGGTGGGAATGGCAGAAGCTATTGTAACCCCAAAATCACTGATGGTAGGAAGAACCATTAAACTAGGTGAATTCTTAGAAAGGTTTGACATTCAATTACTGGCCGCTTCAAGAAATAACAAACCTATAGAAAATAAAGAGATTAGAGTCAAGGCTGGCGATGCTTTTTTGATCAGAGGAACCTGGGAAAATATTGGTGAGTTGAAAAATCTCTATAAAAATATTGTAATTCTTGGTAGCCCTGAAGGGATGGCAAAAGATGTAGATGAGTTAACACCTAAATCATACATAGCTCTAGGTTCATTGCTATTAATGATTGCCTTTTTAGTTTTCGGATGGTTACCAGGGCCCATCGCAGCACTTATTAGTGCAGGTATTATTTTAGTAACAGGTTGTGTACCTATATCAAAAGCATACAATGGCATAAGTTGGACGAGCGTAGTAATGATTGCGGCTATGATACCTATGGGGATTGCATTACAAAAAACAGGTGCAGCTCAAATGGCGGCCAATGGTTTGGTAGAATATCTAGGGAGTTATCACCCAATCGCCTTGCTTGGTGGTATTTTTTTACTCACAGCTGGTTTTAGTCAAACGATTAATAATTCAGCAACCGCTGTATTAATGGCCCCTATTGCAATTCTAGCTGCCACAACATTGGGAATAGATCCAAAACCATTATTGATATGCGTGGCGATCAGTGCTTCTACAGCATTTTTAACTCCTGTGGGTACTACTACTAATGCCATGGTGATGACCGCAGGTGGATATAAATTCATGGATTATGTAAAAGTAGGAGGACCGTTATTACTGCTCTTCTTCATAACAACATTAATACTAGTGCCATTATTATGGCCATTTTAATAAAAAGATAAGTAAAACTAAAATTTAAAATTATGAGTGACATTGCAACTTCAAATTCTATGAGTCTTAAAAAGTACGGGCTTACAGATGTAACCGCTAATTGGAATCTTTCTTCAAAAAGGTTACAGGAAATTACCCTTGAAAAAGGGATGGGACGAGAAACAACTAATGGTACGCTGGCTATAAACACCGGTAAGTTTACAGGAAGGTCGCCTCAAGATAGATTTTTGGTGAAAGATGAGTATACTAAAGATAAGATCTGGTGGGGTAAAATCAATAAGCCTATCTCTCCAGAGAATTTTGATAAACTACAAGAGGAAATAGTAAATTATATGTCTGGAAAAGAATTATATGTTCATGACGGGTATGTATGTGCTGCTCCTGAATATAGAACCAATATTAGGACAATTACAGAGTATCCTTGGTCTAACTTGTTCGTTCATAATATGTTCCTACGTTTAAATAAGTCTGAATTGGCTGATTTTGATGAAGACTGGTTGATTTTATGTGCTCCAGGGTATGAAACGCCTCATCCAAAAGAGGTAGGCATCCGTCAAGGAAACTTCTCTATATTGAATTTTGCTAAAAAGATTGCCTTAGTAGGTGGTTCAGCCTATGCTGGTGAAATGAAAAAAGGTGTTTTCACAGCATTGAATCTAATTCTTCCGATTGAACGAAATGTATTACCAATGCACTGTTCAGCTAACGTAGGTGAAAAAGGAGATACAGCTATTTTCTTCGGCCTTTCAGGTACCGGCAAAACAACCTTATCAGCTGATCCAGATAGAAAATTAATTGGTGATGATGAGCATGGCTGGACAGCAGATAACTTAATTTTTAACTTTGAAGGAGGATGTTACGCCAAAGTAATTGATCTTACCGAAGAAAAAGAGCCAGATATCTACAGAGCTATTAGACCTGGAGCTATGTTAGAAAATGTGATCTTTAAAGAAGACGGTGATATAGATTACACAGATAGTAGCATTACTCAAAATACACGCGTAAGCTACCCTATTGATCATATAGATAATATTCAAATACCTTCTTACGCTAAAAATCCTAAGAATATATTCTTTTTAACTTGTGATGCTTTTGGTGTATTACCTCCGGTTTCTAAATTAACACCAGGTCAGGCAGCATATCATTTCATTTCTGGTTATACAGCTAAAGTTGCAGGTACAGAAGCTGGAATTACAGAACCAGTACCTTCGTTCTCTGCTTGTTTTGGTGAACCATTTATGCCTTTACATCCGGCAGAATATGCTGAAATGTTAAGTAAAAAGATGGAAGAGGCGGGTGTAAATGTATGGTTGATTAATACTGGATGGAGCGGCGGTCCTTATGGTGTAGGTAGCCGTATAAAACTAAAATATACACGCGCCATGATCACAGCTATTTTAGAAGGTCAACTTGAAAGTGTAGATTATGAGCAACATCCTATATTTGGGTTATTCATGCCTAAATATTGTCCTGGTGTTCCTACAGAAATTTTAGACCCAATGAACACATGGTTACAAAAAGGTGTGTACATCAGTAAGTCTATCAACTTAGCACATTCATTCCATCTAAACTTTGAGAAATATGCAAATCAAGCATCACAGCATATCATAGAAGGTGGACCATTAATAGATGAGCACCATCACCTAGAAGAGCATATATAATTGTTTCACAAAAAAGGTATGTCTTAAGACATACCTTTTTTAATATTATTCAAAATAATATGTTGAAAATAAATGATATACATGAGGCCGTTTCTCATGTAAAGTCAGGAGACCGTGTTTTTATTCAAGGCGCGGCCATGACTCCAAATGAATTAATAGATGCGTTATGTAACCGATATCAAGAGTTACAAAATGTTGAATTACTTTCTATTCATACAGAAGGAGATGCTAAATATACGCAAGAGCCTTATAGTAATGCTTTTCGGCTGAGTTCTTGCTTCGTTGGTGGCAATGTCCGAAAAAGTGTAAATACACCCAGCGCTGATTACATTCCTATTTTTTTAAGTGATATACATCGTCTTTTTTACCAAGGTGTATTCCCATTGGATGTGGCTATTGTACAAGTGTCGCCACCAGACAAACATGGGTTTTGTTCGTTAGGCGTTTCTATAGATATTGCTTTACCTGCCGTTCGTACTGCTAAAATGATTATTGCTCAAATCAATCCACAAGTGCCAAGGTCACATGGTACAGGTATCGTTCATATAAGTCAGATTGCATATGCTTGCCAGGTAGACCGTCCTATACACCAACATAATCCTAATGGTATTTCAGACATAGAAAATAAAATTGGGGCTAATGTGGCTTCTTTAATTGAAGACGGTGCTACCCTTCAAATGGGTATAGGTAATATACCTGATGCCGTTCTTGCCAATCTCTATAATCATAAACGATTAGGTGTACATACTGAAATGTTTTCTGATGGTATTCTACCCTTATTGGAGAAAGGTGTTCTTACCGGTGAAGACAAAGTAGTAAAACGCGGTAAAATTGTAAGTTGTTTTGCAGTAGGATCACAAAAATTATACGATTTTATTGATGACAATCCAATGTGTGATTTCAGGGATGCTGCATACACAAATGACACTGCAAGAATCAGGAGAAATCCCAAGGTGACTGCTCTTAATAGTGCCATCGAAATTGACATTACAGGGCAGGTATGTGCAGATACTATAGGAAGCTACCAGTTTTCTGGTGTGGGTGGGCAAATGGATTTTATTAGAGGTGCCGCATTATCAGATGGTGGTAAACCTATCTTTGCTTTTCCATCTATTACCAATAAAGGTGTTTCTAAAATCGTTCCTTTTTTAAAGAAAGGAGCAGGAGTAACTACAACGCGTGCACATGTGCATTATGTAGCTACTGAGCATGGCGTGGTAAATCTCTTTGGTAAAAGCTTAAAACAACGCGCTAAGGCATTAATATCTATAGCACATAAAGATTTTCAGGAAGAATTGGAAAAGGCTGCATTTGAACGGTTTAATTGTTTATAATGAATTAAGAAGCTGATAATTATCATTTTAAAAATTCATGCTGATTAATAAATTTGTTTAACTAGAACAACAATTTATGGGATCTCAATCAGTAAAACCTATTGTAACCAAAGAGGAAAGAAAAGAATTCATTTACCACTTACTGGAAGACATCAAGGCCTTAGAATTGATGATCGAAAATGATGCTTTTGAAAAAGGTATCCAACGCATTGGTGCCGAGCAAGAGCTTTGTATTATTAATAAGAACTACAGGCCATCATTAAATGCATTAAAGATTCTTGATGAAGTAAATGATCCTCATTATACAACTGAATTAGGTTTGTTTAATCTCGAAATCAATCTCGACCCAATTGTACTTCAGAACAAATGTTTTTCTCAACTGGAAGATAATCTCGTCAGTTTACTAGATAAAGGCCATATAGCAGCAAAGAAATTTGATGATAAAATACTGTTGACAGGTATTTTACCCTCATTAAAGAAGAAGGACTTAATCTTTGAAAATATGACCCCTTATAAGCGCTACAAAGCGTTGAATGATGTTATAAAGAATATTAAGGGAGGGGATTTTAAGTTGCGCATTAGAGGGGTTGATGAACTCATATTAAACCATGAATCTATACTTTTTGAAGCTTGTAACACAAGCTTTCAAGTCCATTTACAAGTAGGTTTGGACGAAATCATTGATAAATTCAATTGGTCACAAGCTATTGCAGGACCTGTGCTTGCCCTTATGACCAATTCACCTTTACTATTAGGTAGAGAACTATGGAGTGAAACGCGTATTGCACTTTTTCAGCAAAGTATTGATATGCGCAATGTTTCCCATCTGCTTAGAGAGCAAAAACCACGAGTATCTTTTGGTAGTGAATGGGTCAAAGATTCGATTTTAGAGCTTTTTACCGATGACGTTTCGAGGTATACACCCTTGGTTACTTCAGATTTTGAAGAATCTTCTACTGAGAGTCTTGCTAAAGGAATAAAACCAAAGCTTAAGGCTCTAAATCTTCACAATGGTACACTATACAAATGGAATAGAGTCTGCTATGGCGTACATAAAAATATTGCACATTTACGTATTGAAAATCGTTATATCCCTGCTGGACCAAGCATTAAAGATGAAATAGCAAATGCCTTATTCTGGGTTGGGGTAATGCAAGGAATGCCTGACCAATACAAGGATATCTGGAAACGTATGCCTTTTAAAGATGCTAGAGGTAATTTTATCAATGCCGCAAGAACAGGCATGGATACCTATTTTAATTGGTTTGGACAAGGTATCTCTGCAAAAAAGTTAGCGAGAAATGTTTTAATACCTATGGCACGCGAAGGACTGAAAGAAAGTAATGTAGATGTACATGATATTGACTATTATTTGAATATCATTGAAAAAAGAATAGAAACAAACGTTACAGGAAGTAAATGGCTCGTTCGCAGTAGTCGGCAACTTAAAAATAATGTTTCGCGTGATGAAGCCAATATTCTGCTCACCTACCATACACATAAAAACCAAATAGAAAATTTACCCATATATCAGTGGAAATTGGCAAATGTTGTCAATCCTGAGAAAGTCAATTCTCGTGACAAAGTATATAAAGTTATGACTACTGCCATATATGTGGTTAACGAAAATGATTTGGTAGAATTGATAGCTAAAATTATGGAATGGAAAAACATTCACCATCTTCCTGTCGTTGACAAGAATGGTAAAGTGAGTGGTATCATATCAAATACCAATTTAGTGGAAATTCAAGATGATAAAGAACAAAAAGCCTTTTTAACAGCTAAAGATATTATGACAT
This sequence comes from Maritimimonas sp. 2405UD52-3, assembly GCF_056591715.1. Classification (NCBI taxonomy): domain Bacteria; kingdom Pseudomonadati; phylum Bacteroidota; class Flavobacteriia; order Flavobacteriales; family Flavobacteriaceae; genus Maritimimonas; species Maritimimonas sp. 2405UD52-3. The sequence continues at coordinate 442,550 of NZ_JBWQOL010000003.1, read as the reverse complement.
CAGAAGTTGTTGTTGGTCATCCCGATATGACCATAGATGAAGCTGAAAAAACAATGTCAAAACATCAAATTAGTTGCCTGCCTATTATTAAAAATGATGAATTGGCAGGTATGTTCACAAAAAATGATCTATTAAAAATAGAACAACCCACCACTATTTAATGGAAACTATATCAATTGACTTTTTTGGGTCTGAAATGACCATACAACGCATTTTATGTAAAAAGCAACTTCATAAGAATCTACCTACTACTGTTTTCTTTGCCGGTATACATGGTAATGAACCCGCTGGTATTTTCGGTCTTCAAAGAGTTATTGATCGTATAGAAAAAGAAGAAATAGCACTCAAAGGAAATTTTTACGCTTTTAGCGGAAATCTAAATGCTTTACAACAGAAAATACGCTTTGAAAAAGCTGATTTAAATAGGCTCTGGACCAAAGAAAATATTCAAAAGTTAGAAAATAATGAGTTCGACCATCAGGAAACAAAAGAACAAGTAGAGCTCTTCAAGAACATTAAACAACTCTTAGATGAAAATGATGGCCCCTTTTTCTTTATTGACCTGCATACAACTTCATCTGAAACGATACCGTTTATTACCATTAGTGACTCCCTAAACAATAGAGAATTTGCCTCAAATTTCACCATTCCAATTATTTTGGGTATTGAAGAATACCTAGATGGGCCGCTTCTTACTTATATTAATGAATATGGCCATATATCCTTAGGGTTTGAAGCAGGACAGCATGAAAGTTTGGAGGCTATTGACAATTGCGAAGCATTTGTTTGGCTCGCCCTACAATTGGCAAACTGTATAGAAAAAAATGCTATTGATACTACTCAATATAAAGAGCAGTTAAATAAATACAAGAAATTACATCACTTTTTTGAAATCACTTACAGACATTTACTGCATGACAATGACACATTTAAAATGCTCAATGGTTTTAGTAATTTTGAAAAAGTTCACCATGGACAGAAAATAGCAAAACATAACAAAGAAACAATTCTTGCTTCAGAAGATGGCCTGATATTTATGCCACTTTATCAGAAACAAGGATATGAAGGCTTCTTTATTATTCAAAGAGTATCAGAATTCTGGCTTCAGTTATCATCCTCCTTTAGAAAAATGAAATTTCATCATGTATTAAGAGCCTTACCTGGTATTAAGCAACATCCTGAAAATAAGCATACCTTAATCGCCAACCCTAAAGTTGCGAAGTATTTAACAAATGAGGTTTTTCATTTATTTGGTTATCGAAAAAAAGTTCGAGCAGGTAATAAATTACACTTTATCAAAAGAGATCGAAAAATTACCAGGTTTTCTTAGAGCTATTATCTGTTCACAATAATTCCTTCTAACACGTCACCAACTAAGTAGGCAACCACAGCGGCCAGAACACCTAAAGCAAGAGTTTCCAAAATTCCTTTGATCTTGCTAGTTTCAGTTACATAAGTTTTTAATAAACCAATAAATATAAAAGCAATTGATGTAAAAATAGCTGTCCATATAAAAAGATCTCCAGGAAAATTGCCAAAATAATCCCAGACATATATCACAAGTGGTATGAGCCCTATTAAAATGAAAGATATATAAGTAACCAAACCCATTTTAAATGGCGATTTGGTAGGTTCAGGCATCTTTAGCTCATCATTCATCATCACCTCTACCCATCGGTCTCTATCTGAAGTAATAACATCAACTACCTTTTGTAATAAGTCACCGTCAAAGCCTTTTTCTTTAAAAATGATTTCAACCTCTTTGCGCTCTGTTTCTGGTATGTTATCTACCTCCCAATACTCAATTTTCTTATGCTTATTATAATTATCCCTTTCTGATTTAGCAGAAAGATAGGCACCAACAGACATAGAAAATCCGTCTGCCAGTAAATTGGCAAAACCCAAAATAATTATAATAGTACTATCTAATCCGGCACCAACGGCTCCGGCTACTACAGCAAAGGTGGTAACAGCACCATCTATACCACCATAGACAAATTCACCTAAATACTCCTGAAATGTATTGTACCTGCTTTTGGTATGATGTAATTGTTCTTCAGTATAATTCATAATGCGCCTATTTACAAGAGGAAAATATACTGATTAAAATACTTATGAATTTATGATATTAATCATAAAAGCTAAGTAGTTACATCTATAGCTTTGCATTTGAAAATATTTACCAATGAAAAGTACACTCCTTCAGAAATACAATGTACCTGGCCCCAGATATACAAGTTACCCAACCGTTCCTTATTGGGATAAAGAAGGTATTTCAATTGACAATTGGAGGCACACGATAAAACAATCATTCGATGAGAGCAATAAAGAAAAAGGGATAAGTATTTACATTCACCTGCCCTTTTGCGAAAGCCTTTGTACTTTTTGTGCTTGTCATAAACACATTACCAAACGTCATGAAATAGAGCTACCCTATCTAGAAACTGTACTAAAAGAATGGAAGTTGTATCTCGATGTATTTGAAGAGAAACCTCTTTTACGCGAATTACATTTGGGAGGTGGAACGCCTACTTTTTTTAAGCCTGAACATTTGGAGTTCTTAATTCAAGGTATTTTAAATTCTGTAGATCTTCATCATGATTATGAGTTTAGTTTTGAAGGGCACCCAAATAATACAACTAAAGAACACCTACAGGCATTGTACAATGTTGGATTTACAAGAGTGAGTTTTGGTGTACAAGATTATAATGAGAAAGTACAGAAGGCTATTCATAGAATTCAGCCCTATCAAAATGTAAAAAATGTGACACTATGGGCGCGAGAAATAGGTTATACCTCAGTAAGTCATGACCTTGTTTTTGGCCTGCCTTTTCAAACTAAAAACAATATTATAGATACCATTGAAAAGACAAAAGAATTGAAGCCTGATAGAATATCATTTTATAGCTATGCGCATGTACCCTGGATCAAAGGGGTGGGACAACGTGGATTTGAGGATAATGATATTCCAAATGGCGAAGAAAAACGAGTACTTTATGAAACAGGTAAAGACTATTTATTAGACTTAGGGTATATAGAAACGGGTATGGATCATTTTGCTCTTGAAACAGATTCACTTTATAAAGCCTATGATAAAGTTAAGATGCATCGTAATTTTATGGGCTACACAACCAACCCTACAAAGTTAATGATAGGACTTGGGATGTCTGCTATCAGTGATTCATGGAATAGTTTTGCTCAAAATGAAAAAAGTGTAAAAGCATATCAAGAACGAGTAAATAATGAAGAGTTACCACTCATTAAAGGGCATCTACTTACACAAGAAGATCTCATTATAAGAAAACATATATTGAATATGATGTGCCATTTTACAACATCTTGGCAAGATGATGCCCTAAAATTTGAGGAAATGCCCGAAGTATTACATCGATTGAAGGAAATGCAAGATGATGGATTAATTTACATTTCAAACAACAGACTATACATACCTGAAGATGCTAGAGGGTTTGTACGAAATGTCTGTATGGCTTTTGATTTACGGTTAGTTAGAAGCAAACCTGAAACGCGTTTATTTTCTATGACCATATGAGCTATTAACATATAATTCTCAGCTGCTCACCTAAACCAAAATTTTATGAGGTAAAAAAGACAATCGCATGTCTATTCATTAATTACAGTATAGAGTGATGGATTAGCCTTAAGTCCCTCCGTAGGTGGCACTCCTAATTCTTTAGCCATTTTTTGACTTGCAGCCATAAATGCTTTTGAGCTTTCCCAAACCGCAACATTTACGAGTTCAAATTTTGCTCCATCTTTTATTGATTTATGCAATTTTGTAGAAATATAACCAGGTTCTTTTTTAAGAAAATCTCTACAGGCTTCCCAATAAACTATTGATTCTTTCAATTTACCTTCTGGAACTTCAAATGGGTTAATAAGGATAATATGTTCTGATTTAGTAGTTTCCATATTAGATTTATTATTAGATTTTTCTTCATTATTACATGAAATTATACTTGAGATTAAGACTACTGTAAAAGCTATTCTTGAGGTTTTTAGGACAAATTTTTTTAATCTTTTAGATGTATTCATAATTTAATTTTTTAAGACATTCTTTTTAAAGTATTTTCTTTAGTCATTATATAATGTTTTACTACGCCTACTAAATGAAACACCAATAATATAATCATGATTGTGGCTAACAAGCCATGAGCCTTAAGAGGCGTAATATTCTCTTTTGATAGTATTAAATCTGAATTTCCAGATTTTAATGCATCAACATATCCACCACTAAACAAAGTTGCTAATCCTGCTATTGAAATAGCAATTAATAAAAAATAAAATGCATTGTGAATCCACACAGCTAACTTATCGTTAAATTTAGAACCAGTTCTTATATCATCTGGACGTTTAGACTTGAAAAAAATATAGCTTCTAATAATAGTTAATATAAAAACAGCTATACCAAGTATTGTATGAACTTTTATTAAATCTAGCTTTTCTGAAACTGTCATATCTTCCATATATTTTCCCATAGGAAATAATGCCAAAATAAAGACTGCTGTTAACCAATGAATAATGATATTTCCTTTACTATACTTTTGAGTTAAGTCATTATTGATACTTCTGTCGTTCATACTTTTAAAAATGAAATGTATAACAATATTTGTCATGACAAATATATAATAAAAAAACTATTTAGCCAGATTATCTAATAATTTTTTTAAAGTAGTGTTCAACAATTGAACCTCTTTTTCACTTAAACCAATAGTAGCTTTATTTAAAACGTCAATAGCTAATGGTTCAACAGAATTTCGTATTTCTATGCCTTTTTTAGTGATTGATATTTTCCAAGCTCTTCTGTCCTTAGAATCTGGTTGTCTCTTTACTAAGCCTTTATTTTCAAGTTTATCTACTATTCGGGTAATATTAGCATTGTCTTTAAAAGTGAGCTTAGCAACTTCATTTTGTGTCAAACCTGATATTTCATTAAGTCTATTTAAAATCGCCCACTGTTCAGGTGTTACTTCTATCTTATTACTCTTTATAATTGCACTAAATTCCCTTTTTAATAAGAGTGCGGTCATATTAATAAGGTATCCAGCAGATTGATCTAAAAAGGAATCCATTCTATTTATTTGTTATTTTATTAGTTAACATGACAAATATATCAATTCTAATATTTACGACCATTTAAGATAAGTTTAAACAAAATCAAGTTGTTTACAAAACCTTATGAATTATATGCGTTTTACCAGATCTAATATCATTGGCAAACTCCTCTATTGATTTTTGTGATAATTCTTCTATTAACTTACTTCTTAGTGGAGCTAATTTATGATGCATTGGGCAAGGATTATCATTACTACACACTGGTAAACCCATCATGCAATCTTGAAATTTTTCTAGACCATCTATAGAATCAACAATCGCTATTAACGCTTGCTTTTTATTGGTGGCCGTAAGATAAAAACCTCCATTTCTACCCTTGGTTGAAGAAATAAGATTTCTTTTAGCCAATAGCTGCAATGTCTTGGCTAAAAAAGGTGCCGGTACATCAATCTCCTTGGCAATTACACGAGGGCTAAATTTTTTATTCTCATTAGAATAAAGTGCTAAGTATAGCACTCCCCTTATACCATATTTGCTTGACTTAGATAACATAGTACAAAGTTAAATAATTATAAAAAGATAAAAATATCTTTTTATATGATAAATATCATATTATAAGGATGTAGTCATCAATACATTTGTGCAATAACTTAAAATTCAAACTAATGAAATCAAATTTAACCCTAACTATTATACTGATTTTGTTCATGGTTGTTGCTTGTAAAAAAGCAGAACAACCTACAGAACAGAAAAGTACAACAAGTACCACTGTTATAGAAGGTAAAGGTCAATCAGCAGTTGTTGATGAAGAATCTGGTGCAAATGCACTACAGGTTGCAAAGTCACTAGATGATTTTACAACGCTGGTCACTGCAATAGAAACTGCTGGCGTTGAAGATGCCGTTGTAAATGTAGGACCGCTAACTGTTTTTGCACCTACCAATGACGCTTTTGGAAAGCTACCGGAAGGAACAGTTGAAACTTTATTAAAACCTGAAAGCAAATCACAGTTGGCGTTCATTCTGACCAATCACGTTGCCCCAGCAAACTATCCCGATACACAGCTAGAAAAAGAAGCCAAAAAAGGGCGCAAACTCTATATGGCTTCTGGTAAATACCTAGATGTTATCAAAAAAGATGATGGTATTTATGTTGGTGGCACCAAAGTTTTAAAAACTGTAAAAGTAAGTAATGGTTGGATACATGTTATTGGTGATGTGTTAGTACCTGCCGAGGAATAATAATTTAAAAATAACAATAAAACTAAAATAATGACAAAAAGAGCAGTAGTACTCATGACATTTACACTAATGTTATTGATTGGTTGTGGTGGTGATAAATCTAAAAAAGATACCCCCACTAAAACTACCCAGCCTAAAGAGGTGAAAAAAGAAGTAAAAAAGGAAGATCCTAAAACTGAAACAACCTCAACGGAAATAAAGGCTTCAGAAAAGGTTGACTTGAAAAACAAAGGTATAGGCCCAATTAAATCTTTAAAGCTTGACACAGAAATAAATCAGGAAATGGCTACCAAAGGTGCTGATGTATTCAAGAGAATGTGTACTGCTTGTCACAGAGCGAATAAACGATTTATTGGTCCATCTCCACAAAAAATCTTAGAAAGACGTTCTCCTGAATGGGTAATGAATATGATATTAAACCCAGAAGAAATGGTAAAAAAAGATCCTTTGGCCAAAGAACTTCTTATTGAATTTAACGGATCACCAATGGCAAATCAAAACCTCTCTGAAGAGGATGCCAGAGCAGTATTAGAATATTTCAGAACATTAAAATAAACTAAATATAAATAACAATGAAATCAATATTTAAACTTATTGCTGTTCTTACCACAACCGTTTTCTTAGTTGGCTGTGGTAACAATGGTAAGTCAAATAATGGTGCTAATCAAGGTGCCTTATCTGGCAATGTAGCAGAAAAGGTATATGTAGCACCTGGAGAGCATGATGAGTATTATGCTTTTCTTTCTGGAGGATATAGCGGTAATGTAACAGTCTATGGCTTGCCTTCAGGTAGAATGTTCAAAGAAATACCTGTGTTTTCACAGTTTCCAACATCAGGATATGGGTATTCTGAAGAAACAAAACCTATGCTCAATACATCTCATGGTTTTGTTCCATGGGATGATTCGCACCACCCAGATATCTCACAAACGAATGGAGAATTAGATGGGAAATTTATTTTTATAAATGGTAATAATACTCCCAGAATTGCAAAGATAGATTTAAGTGTATTTGAAACAACAGAAATAATTGAGATACCCAATAGTGCCGGTAATCATAGTTCTTCTTTCGTTACCGAAAATACAGAATATGTAGTGGCGGGTACCCGTTTCTCAGTTCCTGTACCTCAAGTTGATATGCCAATTAATGAGTACAAAGGTAAATTTAAAGGAGCTTTATCGTTTATAAGTGTTGATCCTGAAGATGGTCACATGGATCTAAAATTTCAAATCATCATGCCAGGTTTCAACTATGACCTGTCACATCCAGGTAGAGACAAATCTCATGACTGGTTTTTCTTTAGCACCTATAATACAGAGGAGGCAAGTACTTTATTAGAAGTGAATGCTTCACAGAATGATAAAGATTTTATTGCTGCTATAAACTGGAAAAAGATTGAAGAATACGTAAACAATGGTGGTGGCAAAAAAATGCCTGCGAACTATGCGCACAATGTATATGATGAAAATACGCATACTGCCACTTCAACATTAAAAAAAGAAGTATTGGTAGTGAATCCAACTGAAGTGCCAGGAGCTGTTTATCTATTACCAACACCTAAATCGCCTCACGGTTGTGACGTAAGTCCTGATGGTGAGTATATTATTGGTAGCGGCAAACTTTCAGCTGACTTAACAATACACTCATTTACGAACATGCTAGATGCCATTGAAAATAAAAAATTTGATGGTGATGCCTATGGTATTCCAATTATAAAATATGATGATGTTGTTGCTGGTGTAGTTAAATCTGGTGGATTAGGCCCATTACATACTGAGTTTGATGGTAAAGGTAATGCCTATACTACCTTCTTTATCTCATCAGAAGTAGTAAAATGGAGACTAGGAACTTGGGAGGTAGTTGATAGAAAACCCACATATTATTCGGTAGGGCACCTTATGATTCCAGGTGGTAACTCTAGAAAACCTTTTGGTAAATATTTAATTGCAATGAATAAAATCACAAAAGATAGATATTTACCCACGGGCCCCGAATTAGAACATTCAGTACAGTTATATGATATCTCAGGTGAGAAGATGGAATTGCTATCAGACTTCCCTTCACATGGTGAGCCTCATTATGCCGCTGGATGCCCTGCTGATCTTTTAAAGCCTAGATCTAAGAAGTTTTATAAAATGGAAGAGAACAAGCATCCTTTCGCAATTAAGACTCCAGCAGATGGGAAAGTGGTAAGAGATGGTAATAACGTGCATGTTTATATGAGTATGATTAGAAGTCATTTTACCCCTGATAATATTGAAGGTATTAAAGTAGGTGATAATGTATATTTTCATGTAACCAATCATGAACAGGATTTTGACGTACCTCATGGATTTGCCATGATTGGAGCAAATACATCTGAGATTTTAGTGATGCCTGGTCAAACGAAAACGATTACTTGGCAACCAAAAGAAGTGGGTGTATGGCCATTTTACTGTACGGACTTCTGCTCTGCACTGCACCAAGAAATGCAAGGTTATATTAGAGTATCTCCTAAAGGTTCAAGTATTGAACTATCATGGTCATTAGATGATGAATAAGTCCTTGATAATTTGATTATTTTAGTTTTGAAAGGGCTGCAAACATATACGTTAACTTCATGTATTGCAGCCCTTTCTATGAAAATTTAAAAATCTAACAATGAAAAAATCAAAATTATTAATGTTCTTAGCGGCTTTGTTACCACTAGGTTTGTTTTTATTCCCTCTCTGGAATATTACGCTTGAAGCTCCACAATATCCTACTCCATTGGGAATGAATATTCATATCAATGATTTTTCTGATGCAAACCCACATGACATTAAGAATATCAATCTTATGAATCATTATGTAGGTATGAAGTACATTCCAGAAGCTATTCCTGAGTTTAAAATATTTCCAGCAGGCATTATCATAACAACAATCATAGGATTAATTATAGCATTTAAATTTAATCATAAATGGTATTTATACTGGTTCATCCTAATGGTTTTATTAAGCGCAGCTGGATTGTATGATTTTTATTTGTGGGAACATGACTACGGTCATAATCTAGACCCAAAAGCTATTATGAAATTTACAAATCCAGATGGAACACAAATGGGTTTTCAACCGCCATTGTTTGGCACAAAGAATATCTTGAATTTTACAGCACACTCCTACCCTAGATTAGGTGCCTATTTTTTAGGCTTAGGTATCATAACAGCTTTGGTAGCATACCTATTTGGCAGAAAAGAGAAAAAAACAAATTCATAATTATGAAAAGCTTCGTTTTTATTTTACTAGTATTTATAATGGTTTCATGTACTATAAAACCAGCTAAAATAGAATACGGAAAAGATGCCTGTCATTTTTGTAAAATGAACATCGTTGAAAAAACTCATGCAGCGCAACTGGTTACTAAAAAAGGAAAAGCTTTTAAATATGATGCCATTGAATGCATGTTGAATGATCTTGAAACCAAAGATCAAAATACTATAGGCTTGTTTCTTGTAACAGATTATGATAATCCAACAGCGTTAGTAGATGCAACAAAAGCCACTTTTCTTATTTCTGATGCAATACAAAGCCCTATGGGTGCTAATCTATCTGGTTTCAAGGAAAAAGATCAGGTTACCAGTTTACTAAAGGAAAATGGTAATAATGGTACCATCTATGATTGGATTAGTATTCAAGACCATTTTTACAATGCACAAAATGAAAACTGAAATTATAAATAAGACAGCTTTTAATGGACTTCAGGTCTTAAAACTTTTTAAGACAACATCTGCCGAAGTATTGCTAATCATTATGGAGGAAAACACCACTTTCCCAAAGCATACTTCCCCTAAAGATGCCATGCTAATTGTATTAGAAGGCAGTATCAATTTTTATATAGAAAATGAAATAGTACCATTAGAAAAAAATGAGACACACTCCTTTCAAAAGGATGTAGAACATTATGTTGTAGCCAACAAAAATACCAAGTTCTTAATCATTAGATAGACACTCTAAAACACTTAAAAAATGAATATAAAATATATTTTATACTGTACGATTATTGCCTTATTTTTTGTCAATACAGGTATTTCACAAGAAAAAATTAACTATGGTAAAAGTCAATGTCTACATTGTAACATGGTCATAAAAGAAGATCGATTCTCAGCACAGGCTATTACAATAAAAGGAAGAATTTTAAACTTTGATGCCATAGAATGTTTGGTTAATCATCTAAAAGTGAATGAAGAAAGTAACTTCAAACAACTTTGGATAGCCGATTACAACAATCCAGGAAGTTTCGTAACTGCCCAAAACGCCATTTACTTAAAGAGTAAAGCTATAATAAGCCCTATGGGCGCAAATTTAGCAGCTTTTAAAGATCTTGAAAGTGCTGAACATGTACTTAAAAATAAAGGAGGTGATCTATACACCTGGACTGCGCTTAAATCAAAATTTAGTGACTCTAAATTTGGTAGCACTAGTCATGAACATCACAATCATTTTAGACCAGATGCACATGCTCCTATTGGTGTTATGAGAGATCACTTACATGAGAAAAATGGACTCATGGTTTCATTACGTACTATGAATATGTTCATGGATGGCAATAGACGCGGATCAGAAAGCATAAACAACGAGTCTATCTATGCAAACTATATGATTGCACCACAAGAAATGGATATGCAAATGTATATGCTAGGTGTTATGTATGCACCTTCAGATCGCCTTACCCTCATGATCATGCAAAATGTTATAAAAAAAGATATGGATTTAACGGCAAGGATGATGATGAATGGTATGACCATGTTACGTAATTTTTCAACCAGCTCTTCAGGTTTTGGTGATATGAGTATTGCGGCACTTTACGGAATATATAATAATGAAAGAACATCATTACACCTTAACGGAAGTGTGAATATACCCATTGGAAATATTACCCAACGTGATAATACTCCAATGATAAACGATGCAAAATTGCCTTATGCCATGCAGCTAGGCAGTGGTACCTTTGATACCTCATTTGGTTTTACCTTCAAAGGCGCGAGTGAGACCATTTCTTGGGGGATACAACCTGTAGCCACTATTAGAACAGGAAAAAATGATCAAGAATATAGATTTGGCAATCAATTAAGTTTAAATCTTTGGGGCGCATACAAACTATCTGATGTATTTAGTTTTTCATCACGACTACAAGGGGTCACAGAAGGAGAAATTAATGGGCAAGACATGCAATTAAACCCTATGATGGTTACTACTGCAAACACAACAAATTATGGATACAATACAATTAGAGGCTTCATTGGTTCTAATATTGCTTTTTCTCAAACATCAATTTTTAAAGATCTACGTCTAGGTATAGAAGCTGGCATACCTGTTTATAGAGACTATAACGGTATTCAAATGGACGAAAAACTGACGGTGAATATAGGGCTTAGATACGATGTCTTATAGCTCTAATTATTCTATATTTACGTAGAGGTGTACAAACTATATAGAAATAGCATATTTTTCCTGTTATTAATCATTTCCCAAATTGGATTTTCCCAAATTCAAGTTTGTAATACATGTGATATAAAATCTTTATCTGAAGCAATTGAAAAGGCTGATAAACATGAAACAATTATTCTAAAAAAAGGCACTTATAAAGAATATGGGTTAATAATAGATAAACCTATACACATTATAGGGGAAAACAATCCCATACTTGATGGACAAAAGAAAGGATACATTTTAGTTATAAAGTCAGACAGTGTTACTATTTCTGGTTTAACTTTAAAAAATGTAGGGCAAAGTTATACAAAAGATTATGCAGCTCTATACATTTCAAAAAGCAAGCACTTTACCATTAATAATTTAACCTTAGAAAATGTCTTCTTTGGTATGCTGATAGAAAAATCGCATCATGGTATTATTAGAAACAATTTAATATCAAGTGAAGCTAAAGAGCAAGCCAGTTCAGGTAATGGTATACATCTGTGGCATTGTTCAGATATTTTGGTCGAAGATAATGAAGTTCATCATCTTCGTGATGGTATATACCTTGAGTTTGTGACGCAGAGCAAAGTACTAAAAAATAATAGTCATGATAACTTACGATATGGTCTACATTTTATGTTTTCTAATAATGATGAATATCATAATAATACATTTACCAATAATGGTTCTGGCGTAGCCGTGATGTTCTCAAAGTTTATTAAAATGTCTAAAAATAGATTTGAGAAAAACTGGGGCACTGCTTCCTATGGCTTGCTTCTTAAAGAAATATATGATGCTGAAATAGACAGCAATACTTTTGAACAGAACACAATTGCCGTTTTTACTGAAGGTTCCACCAGAATAAACTACCTAAACAATAACTTTATTAGAAATGGTTGGGGTATCAAAATTTCAGGAGCTTGTTATACCAATGTGTTTAAGCAGAATAATTTTATGCATAATGCTTTTGACCTCTCCTATAACAGTAAACTAAATGACAATACATTTAATGAAAACTACTGGAGTTCATATACTGGTTATGACCTTGACAAAAATGGATATGGTGATGTACCATATAGACCGGTAAAATTATTTTCATATGTGGTTAATAAAACTCCTGAAACATTGGTTTTATTAAGAAGTTTATTTGTTGATCTTATTAATTTTTCAGAAAAAGTTTCTCCTGTATTCACCCCAGACAATCTATTGGACAATAATCCTTTAATGAAGCCTGTAAAATGATAGTCATAGAAAATTTGCATAAAAAATTTGGAAAAGTTGAAGTTCTTAAAGAACTGAATCTAAGCATTAAGAATGGTGGTATTTTTGCAGTATTAGGACCCAATGGTTCTGGTAAAACCACACTTATTAAGAGCATTCTTGGTATGGTGATCCCAAATAAAGGATCTATTCATATTGATGCTAAAAATATTCTAGGAAAGCATCTTTATAGAAATGAGATTGATTACCTAACACAGATAGCGAATTTCCCAGGTAACTTAACGGTAAAGGAATTGGTCAAAATGATTAAAAATCTTCGACCAAAGCCAACAACTGATAAAGAACTAATTGAGATATTTGGCCTAAATACTTTTTTAGATCAAAAATTGGGAAATTTATCAGGTGGTACACGTCAAAAAGTAAATCTTGTACTAACATTCATGTTTGACAGTCCATTGATCATATTAGATGAGCCAACAACAGGGCTTGACCCTATTTCATTACTTCGTTTAAAGGAAATCATTCAAAAGGAAAAAGAAAATGGTAAAACCATTTTAATAACATCTCACATCATGAGTTTTGTTGAAGAAGTAGCTGATGAAATTGTGTTTTTATTGGATGGAAGAATTTATTTTAAAGGAAGCATTCAAGCATTACAAGAAGAAACAAAACAACAAAATCTTGAACAGGCCATAGCCACCATTTTATCTAAAAAACATGCTTAAAATATTAAAATATAGTTTTTACGATCTAATGCGTAGTCGTTGGAGTTATGTCTATTTTGCCTTTTATTTACTTTTAGGTTTTGTACTACTATTTTTGAATAATGATACTTCAAAGGCGGTCATTACATTGCTAAATATTATTATTGTTCTAACCCCATTAATAGGAACCATTTTTGGAGTGATGTACTATTATAACTCCAGAGAGTTTACAGAATTATTGTTAGCACAACCTTTAAAACGATCGACCATATTTTTAGGTCAATATATTGGAGTTGCCCTTTCATTATCAATGAGCTTAGTTATTGGTCTGGGTATTCCATTTTTAGCTTATGGCATTTTACAATCTTCAGCTATATTTAACTTTTTATCGCTATTACTGGTTGGAGCCTTTTTGACATTTATTTTTGTTGCATTAGCATTTAATATAGCCTTATCAAATGAAAATAAGATTAAAGGTTTTGGTTATGCTATCTTATTATGGCTGTTTCTAGCTGTTATTTATGATGGCTTATTCCTAATTTCTTTAGTGCTTTTACAGGAATATCCATTAGATAAATTTTCCTTAGCAGCTACAATGTTTAACCCCATTGATCTTTCAAGAATACTGATTCTGCTGAAATTAGATATTTCTGCTTTACTAGGTTATACCGGAGCTGTATTTCAAAAATTCTTTGGTACCGGTTTAGGTATGCTTACCTCCTTCTCCGTTTTAATTTTATGGGTTCTATTTCCTGTTTGGAGAATTGTCCGAATATCTAAAAAGAAGGATTTTTAATTTTTTGAAATTGATGAGTTAAACTAAACGGATATAACCATTAAAGGTACTGTACTTTGAAAACTCATTTTCTTAATGATAGGCTCATGCGTAAGCTTCTCAATAAAACTATGTTCATAATTCAACAAGCAGACTAAGCTAATTGCATTTTCTTCGGCATAATGGTTAATAGCTTCGGTTATACTTTTACCATTATCAATTATATGTACAGTTGTATTCTTAAAAATTGATAATAATTGACTCAGATTAGTTCGTTGTAAGTCAGAGAGTAGCTCTTCTCTATCAACATGAACAATATGCAAATTGAAATCATGAATTAGCTGTAGCTCTTTAAGTGCACCTAGCTCAGCCTCATTAAATTTTCTTTTGAAATCAGTTGCAAATACAACATTCTCCGGTTCTACATATTCAAATTTTCTAGGTACAGAAACAATAGGGCAATCATCTATTTGCTTTATTGTTTTTACCGTATTACTACCCATAAATATCTCTTTGGCACCAGTAGCTCCAGTGGTACCCATAATAATGAGATCAATGTTCTCTTTGGCTACTACACCCTTTAAAATATGGATCAGTCCGCCTGATTTAGATATAGTAATGTATTCATGTTTATCATTTAGTAGATATTCTTGTAAGTGATCATCTATCCTTTTTAACTCTTGCAAAGATTCTTCTTTAAGGATATTAAAAAACCTAGTATCTTGCCTCTTTTGCCGCATATTAGCCAAACGTGAGCCACTTACCTCATAAGTGTTCAGAATATAGAATCTACAAGGAATATCGTCATATAACCGGATGGCATACATCAGTGCATCCCATGCATTATCAGAAAAATCAGTTGGTACTACTATTTTTTTCATAAAGGTTACTTTTTCATTTAGACGGAATCACTAAAAACGGAATGGTTAAATGAAAACCTATTTGGTTGATGGTTTTCCTAAAGAACAAATTTTCAAAGAAAGAATGTTTGTTATTGATCATCATCAATAGTTGCACATAAATGTCTTTTTGAAAAGCATTAATAGCTGCAGGAATCTCATTATCTCCTACTCTATAAAAGATATGCTTTTCATCAGCTAAACGTTTCTGCAGTGTTGCCTGATTTTTGAGTTCGCCTTTATCTAAATTTCTGCCATGAGAAACGTTCAGAATATGTATTTTAGAGTCAAAATTCTTGGCAATTTTCTTCAAAATTGCAAGTTGCTTTGCAGTATAATCTATTTTATAGTCGGTTGGAAAAAGGATGTCAATTGGCTGCTCAAAGAAATAACCATCAGGAGCTGCTAGGATAGGACACTTTACTTTTTGTATAGTGTGAATGGTATTGGTACCAAATAGAACTTCTTTAACGCCACTGGCTCCTTTAGTGCCCATAACTATAAGATCTATATCTTCAGATTTTACAATATCTTTAATTTCATCAGTTAACTGATTAAATGAAGATATGGTTTCAAATTGATGATGCTCTGCGGCATGCTTATCTATTAATTTTGCTTTTAATTCATTTAATTGTTCTTCTGAATTATCCCTAATAATATCTACTACATCACCTAGGTAACCACCACTTTGCATTTGAAAATCATAGTTATAAATGATAGGTGTGTAAGTATTTAATAAATAAAAAGTACACTGCTCATTGTTGAAAAGCTTTAAGGCATATCTAATGGCATTGAATGCATTTTCTGAAAAATCGGTAGGAAGTAATATATTTTTCATGACAGTAGTTTTTACAGGTGTTATAAAGGTACCTCATCTACCATCAAAAAACTATGATAAATGTCAATCTGAAAAGTTAAATCAAGTTGTTTAGAAATACTAAATTTACTTTTTTTTGATAAAGCAACTACTTCCTAAACAACCCCATAAAAACAAAAAAGGGTTAGATTTTAAATGTAATGACCGGTCTTTTTGCATGGTTGGCAACATCTTCACCAATACTTCCATTAAAGAAATGCGCAAGACCTCTTCTACCATGTGTTGGCATGGCAATAACATTCGCTCCTATTTCTTCACTATAGTGAAAAATTCCTTCTTCTACAGAGTAATCACTATAACGCACCACATCTTTTGAAGTCTTATTTTCGCCAACCTCCTTAAAGAATTTATTGATACGCTCGTAAATTTGTAAGGTACTTCTAAATCTATCTAACACATTTACATACAATAAGTGAACATCAGCATCAAATGCATCGAACAACTTCATCGCCTTTTTATAGACCTTAGCATTTTCAGTTTTAAAATCACAAGCAAAGACTATTTTGTTCAACTTAAAATCATCTCTTTTTTCTTTGATAACCATAACAGGAACCTCAGCAGTTCTTACTACCTTTTCGGTATTTGATCCTACAAAAATATCCTCATTGGCACCGCTAGTCCCATGGGAACCCATAACTATTAAATCAACATCCTTTTCCTTGGCCACTTCGTTTATTTCGCTAAATATCTTAAAGTTCTGAACTAATTGCTCTACATTAAGACCTTTCAAAAAGTCTTTGTCTAAATAATTTTTAAAACCCTTTTCCGCCAACTTCATATGAAAGATGGCCTCATTGGCAGTGGTGTTACTGGTTTTGTTTAATCCAGTACTGCTGCCTCCTAGCATATGCAGAGCAATAATTTCTGCATCTTTTTGTTTTGCAATATTAGCTGCTACTTTAAGTGCATATTCTGAATGTGGGGAGAAATCTGTTGGTACTAATATTCTATTTATTCCCATTGTTTTGGTTTTTAGGTTACATATATGGTTTTAAATCGGCTTTTCGCTTTTTAAGCCTCTTATCCAAATCACTAATAGTCTCTTTTACCGCCATCTCATAATTTTTTTCATTTGATGAAGCAAATATGCGTGGACCGTTTAGACTTAATTCTATTTCGCATATCTTTCCTTTTCCTTTAGGGTCATGTTCATCTTTAAATATGACATTAGCTCGTATAAGCCAAGGATATTTATTATATAACGATTTTAATTTATTCTCTGTATACGCCTTCATCGTTTCGCTGGTCTGCATATGTACAAATTGAATATGTGTGTTCATAAATTATTGGTTTTAATTATTATTAATCATGTAATACTAAAAAAGGAACGTCAGTGTGATAACTGATCTTTTCTACTTTCGAGTGAAATAAAATTTGCTGAAAGTAGTTCAGATTTTTAGCTACCATAGCAATCATATCTACATCCCTACTTTCAACAAAACATTGCACGGCATCTTCAACATTGGTATTGGTCAAGTAATGAAAACTATAATTGCATTCTGTAAAGAAGTCTTCAAATAACTCTTTATTTTTCTTCTGATCTGTATTTAATTCAACCTTATTTTTACTGATATGAAGTATACGCAGTGCCGCCTTAGTTGCATAAAGAATATTGGAAATAGGCACTAAGGTTTTTATACTGTAGAATAATGAAAAATCTGTTGGAAAAGCAATCTCTTTTATAGGTTTATATGTTGCATTTTCAGGAACTACCAAGGTAGTACATTGCACTTTAGTTATAACATCTCCAGTATTGCTACCTACAATTAACTCTTTTAAACCAGTAGCACCTTTGGTACCCATCACTATAATATCTATCTCCTTTTCACGAATATGTTTTCTAATAGATTCAATAAAAAAGCTATGATCAGTTAATGTATAAAACCTATTTTTCTTAGTCTCAGGATACTCCTTCAGAATACGTTTCAAAAACTTTCGCAATTTGGCTTTTGCAGGTTTAGTATAAGCTTCTTCTATAACATTTTGATCTATTATATAAGGTGTATCATTTACCACCATATTACTCACTGTATTTACATGTAGTAAATAAAAATTACAAGACGTGTTTTTATAAAATTTTAGTGCATATTTAATGGCATTCCACGAATTTTCCGAAAAATCTGTGGGTAATAAAATATTCATAACTGTGCATTTTAAAACAAATGTAGCAGTCATATATGGCAGAAAACATGATATAAATCATGCTTACAAAAATTATATGCTAGTGAATTTGATGTAGTCCTTCCAAATCCAGAATTCTAATATTGCGCCCTTCTATTTCTATGAGTCTTTGTTTTTTGAATGCAGACATGGTTCTGATCAATGATTCTGTGGCAATACCAGCAACGCTGGCTAGATCATTTCTTGATATTTTAATCGGATCCTCTGGCTTTCTATTCAGTTTTTCGGCAAACTTTAAGATGGTATCTGCAGTCTTTTTATGTACTGAACTATAAGCCATTTGTAGTAATTGTTCTTTTATTTGCGAAATATCTTCAGACAATAACTCAATCAATTCAAGGGTCACCTTATGGTTTTTATTTAATACATCTCTTAAGGTGTTCTTTGGCAAGCCTACTAATTCAGAATCCTCCATTGCCGTAGCAGTTTCCTGATAGGCTATATTATGTGTAAAGGAAGTATAACCAAACAGATCGTCCTCCTTATAAAGTGCTGTGGTCAATTCCTTGCCCTGCTCATCCAGTTTATGGCATTTTACTACACCTTTGCTTATCAAATAGATCAAACTTGAATTTCTACCTTCTTCGTAGATGATTTCTCCTTTCTTTATAATGTATGTTTGTCCGTTATCATCAAAAAAGTTTTTTAAGTCATTTAGTGACCTTAACTCACCCTCATTAACAGTATCAACAATTGTAGTATGGTTTCTTTCCTGCAAAATGGCAATTTTAGCCAATCTACTTTCTATGGCATTAATGAGTTCATCCTCAGAAAATGGTTTGGTAATATAATCATCAGCACCTAAATCCATTCCTTTCCTAATATCCTGACGTTCTGTTTTTGCAGATAGAAAAATAAAAGGAATAAGTCTAGTGGTTTCTCCTTGTGCCAATGTTTCAATCACACCATAACCATCTAATTCAGGCATCATAATATCACATACAATAATATCTGGTAGAGTTTGTTTTGCTGCTTCTACCCCCAACATACCATTCGCAGCTGTTACCACCTCATACCCTGCTAATTCAAGTAGTTCGGTGGTATTCTCTCTTAAGGTAGCATCATCTTCAATTAATAATACTTTTTTCATGATTGGCTTTATTTGGTATGCTTATTTTAAAGATAGAACCTTTTCCTTCTTTACTTGTAAATTCAATAGAGCCTCCAAGGTTTTCTACATGGCTCTTTACAATATTGAGCCCTATACCCGTTCCTTGTGTCAATAGTGCATTTTCGGCTCTAAAATAACGATTAAAAATGTTTTTTTGATCCTTTTCAGGGATGCCCATTCCTTGATCAATAATGGTAAAGTGTGTCATCTCATCATCCTGTAGAATCTTGATAGCAACTTCAGAATGTTCTGGTGAGTATTTAATAGCGTTATGTACCAGATTAGATAGGGCGAGTTCCACTATTTTCTCATCCTGATACAAAGAAATACCATCAATATCTTCAGGATATTTAATATGCTGCCCTTCTTTAAGAAGCATATTTGCATTATAAATCACTTCATTTATAACCTTACTCAATTTAAAATTTTGAAAATTATAATTGATCTTCCCTTTTTCTAATCGTTCAACCGATAAGAAATCATTTAAAATATTATTTAAATAGTGTACTTTGCTCGTAATCGTTTTTAAGTGCTTATCACGCTTTTGTTGCTGCTCAGTTAATTTATATTTACCCAAAAGCACTGTGGACGTTAAGATACCACTTAGTGGAGTTTTAAATTCATGAGACACTAGAGACAAAAACTTAGTTTTTAGCTCATTCAATTCTATTTCGCGTTTTAAAGCCTCATTGGTTTTAGCTTCTGCCTCTATACGCTTTTTATTCTCCTGATCAAGTTCAAGATTTACTTTTTGCAATTCATCAATAGCCGAAGTTAATTCTTTGGTACGCTCTTCAACTTTTCTTTCAAGTTCCTTATTTAGATTTTGTATTCTTACCTCCTGTTCTTTTCGTAAAGAAATATCAACCACTAAGGCCATGACAAGATTCTTATCATTCATTTTAAAGGGATTTAACCCTACTTCTAATGGAAAGGAAACGCCATCTTTCTTGGCACCATAAAGATCTCGTCCACTGCCCATTTGACGGCGTTCTTTTTTCTTCATAAACCCTTTAAAGTGCTGCCCGTGACCTGATTTATATTTCTGTGGAATTAAAATCTCCAATTGTTCACCTAAAAGTTCTTGCTTATTATAACCAAACATTTCACCAGCAGCAGTATTGGCCAAGACTATCTGTTGATTATGGTCAACAACAAGTACACCTTCAGAAACAGCTTCAAAAAGTGTATTGAAAAAATCCTTGTCGTCATGCAACATGGTAAAGTGAAATTAAATTCGGCAATCAAAAATAAAAAATGTTTTACTGAATACTGATGAATGTCATACTTAAAAAGAGGAAGTACAATTATTTTTACTATCTAAATTGTACTATTATGATGACAAAACAATTAAATACAGCATTTTATCAAGGCATAGCCAAGTTGTTTTATGCCATTGCTGCAGCAGATAATAATGTGCGAAAGAGCGAAATTAATACACTAAAGCAAATTGTAAAAGATAAATGGTTAGATGTAGATGAAACGGTTGATGAATTTGATACAGATGCAGCTTTTCAAATTGAAATTGTATTTGACTGGCTGGTAGATAACGAAGCCAATGCGAATACTTGTTTCAAAGAGTTCATTAACTATAAAAATGAGCATGCCTATTTTTTTACAGAAAATGTAAAACAATTAACTTTAAAAACTGCACATGCTATTGCAGGAGCATTTTCAGGCAAAAACAAATCTGAATTGATCTTATTGGCCAAATTAGATATAGCTTTGAAGAAAACATGAGTATCTTTACCAAATCATGAAAAGTAGTTTTAATACAATTATCAATGCAGATGCACCTGTATTAATTGATTTTTATGCAGACTGGTGTGGACCGTGCAAAACTTTAGCTCCTATTTTAAAGGAAGTTAAAAGTGAGTTAGGTAATAAAATAAAGATTATTAAGATTGATGTAGACAAGAATCAGCCTTTAGCTTCTAAATACCAGGTACGGGGTGTACCTACTATGCTTTTATTCAAAAAAGGGAGGCAGGTTTGGCGGCAATCTGGTGTTTTACAGAAAAATGACATTTTAACTATAATTGAATCTAATTTATAATCTATGAGCATTCATATTGCTGCCCAGAAAGGAGATATTGCTGAAACCGTTCTATTGCCAGGTGACCCACTACGCGCTAAATGGATTGCTGAAACCTTTTTGGAAGATGCCCATTGTTATAATGAAGTACGAGGAATGCTGGGCTATACTGGAACCTATAATGGCAAGCGCGTATCAGTGCAAGGCACTGGAATGGGCATACCTTCTGCACTAATTTATTGCCATGAACTTATCAATGAATATGGTGTGAAGAATTTGATCAGAGTGGGCTCATCAGGATCTTATCAAAAAGATGTGCGTATACGAGATATAGTCTTGGCCATGGCGGCTTCTTCTACTTCTGGTATTAATAATTCAAGGTTCATCAATTCCGATTATTCACCCACTGCCGACTTTGAACTTTTTATGAAAGCCGCATTGTATGCCAAAGAGCATAATATTTCTATTAAAGCCGGTAATGTATTGTCTGCCGATGAGTTTTATGAAGACGATTTTGATTCCTATAAAAAATGGGCGAAGTTTGGTGTATTATGCGTTGAAATGGAAACAGCCGGACTCTATACCATTGCTGCAAAATTTAAGGTAAGGGCTTTATCCATCTTGACTATTTCAGACTCACTAGTCACTAAAGAAACTACTTCATCTAAAGACCGAGAAAATACATTTAATAAAATGATAGAAATCGCCTTAAGTACTTTGGATTAATTTTTCGTATAAAGTATTTAGTAAAGAGATATTGTTGACTTTATTAAATACTGATAAATATCATTACTCTACCCTTCAAAATACTATAGCTTTATACAAAACAGTGTATAACCATAGTATTTCATTTCATTATGAAAAAAATTATAATTTCTACCGATTTCTCTCAGAATGCCATTCATGCTTTTCATTACGCAATTAAACTTTTTAAAGGTGTAAATGCTCATTTTTATATCTTGAATACATTTGAAGAACAACCACCTGTAGATATTTTTGATAAAAGCAATGCTGTTAATGCAGATTTATATAAAATGTTGCAGGTTAATTCTGAAGAGGAGTTTAAGGAATTGAAAAAAAATGATTTAAAAGAGCATAAATTCGAAGTTATTTCTAAAATGGGGAGTTTATCTCATGTTATTAAAGAACTTGTTGAAAAAGAGAATATAGAACTTATTGTAATGGGTGCTAAAGGGGCTTCTAAAACAAGCAACACCTTTGGTTCTCATACTCTTCAGGTCATCAATAAAAGACTATGTCCTGTACTTGCGGTACCTGAAGACTACAAAATAAAGAGGCCAAAAAATATTTTATTTCCCACTGATTTATATGTGGATTTTTCGGATAAACATTTAGGCCTATTAAAAGAGATTGCCAAACATTCAGTGAGTTCAATTACTATTTTGCATAGGGTTTTTAGAGGGTTAAATGTACATCAGCGCGCATCCAAAGAAAAAAGAGAATCTCTTTTTTACACCTGTTGTCTCTAAAATTGTAAAAGAGTCAGATATACCCTTTTTAGTTATTCCTTCCTAATTATTCGAAATTTGGAAAACTACCTTATCTAAGGATTCTTCCATTAAAAAGCGACTCGGGTTAAAAAACTAGTTTCACATTATATGAGTTTACTTTCTTCTAATTGTTGAATGACATTTTTAGTAAAAGCTCTCATTTAATTTAGGTATTAAAGTTACTTACTCAAAAACTACTTCATCAATAAAAATTTCATGACCTACTTGAAAACCAGTTGAAAAAATAACGAACCCAGATCTAATACGACTTAAATCTTCTTTTTTAAGTTTGAATGTATATTTCTTCCATTTAGTTGATAGCTTGATTTCTTTTGTTTTTATCGCAGTGTCAGGGTACGGCTTGTCATTTTTTATCAACCCAAAACCAATTGTGGCCTTACGTTCATCTTGACTACATTTTGCCCAAAAACTAAATGTTTTTGCTCCAGATATATCATAACCACCTAAAGTGTCTCCCCAATCATTTGCGGGCTGTACTAACCCTAAACCATACCAATTTGATTTTGCATCGTATTTAATTTTTAATGCATGTGACCCGCTGTGGACGTCATCGGTACTTTTAAGGTCAACTGAAAGGGCTTTATAATTACCCATAAATGCTGAGGGAGCATAAGGATTGTTGTCACCATCTTTATAAACATAAAAAGGTAAGTCTACCTTAAGTATTTCGTTTTTTGTTTCTTTCGGCTTTTGTTCATTAGCTTCTGGTTTACTGGAATTGGTAATTATGTTTTCAAGTGGCTCAAACCCTAACAGGTTAAACAATTCAGACGATTGTTTCAAATAACGATCTTTATTTGTTTCTAAGAACCAAGCCTTCGCAACTTGTTCATTATTATAAAGGCGACTATCTTTCCATTCAGAAATACCATCTATTGCAGCCTTTGACCAATCTGCAGTAATAAAGCTAAGTGCTTTTATATTTTTCCTATAAATGAAGTTGAAATAATTCACGAACCATTGACTCCATACCTCATTATTTTCTTTACTAATACCATTAATAGGACTTGATTCGGCTATCATTACTGGCTTTTTATGTTGCTTGGCTAAATCAAGAACATCATCACAATACGTTCCAAAGCTATCGCCTCCATAAGCATGACCAAACACAGATATGGCAACCCAGTCTACATAGTCATCTCCAGGATACCATGCAGATAAAGGATAGTCTTTATAGGGCTTAGATGCATATGAATGCCAAACAAATGCAACATTATTAGCTCCTTCTGCTCGCATCAAGTCAACAATTCGTTTGTATGCTTTTACATAGTCCTTTGGTTCAAGCTCGTTATGATGTCCGTCAAACTCATACCCTATTCTTAAGTAAATTGGTCTATTTACTGATTTAGCCCAAGTACTATATTTCTTTATTACTTCATCATATGCTCCATTACCTGCTTTTTTTGCAACATCCCATTTCCCTACCATCCACATTGCACTTTGTACAATAGCATTAGGAAACTTGTCAACTATCATTTGATGGTTTTGTGAACTGCCCGTATCATTTTTATGAGAATCTTTTATACCGTTAAATTCTGGTATTCCCCAATAGGCGGACCAACCTCCGGGGATCTCTTCGCTGGCATAGTGATCCATATAGGCATTAATATCCTCAACCGTTTGCCCCATGATGAGTAAGGTTTTTCCCTTTGGAGGAACATATTTCGTTTTTTCATAATCATATACAAACTTAGGATCAGTCTTGCTATCTATCTTAGCTACCATTTCTTCTATTACTTGATTAGATTCCATTGCTTCTTGGGCGAAAAACTGTTGATTCATTAGGCTAGTTGTGGCAACTATAATCAGAACTAAAAGACATTTGATAATAGGTCCATCAGTGTTTAAAATTTTTGGCATTTTTCTAAAATTAAGTTTCGTTTGTTAAGGTATTACAATCTTTTCTATTTGAATTAATACAATGAACTTTCCACAAGGCTTTTAAACGAAATTTCATTGGGTTTCCTTTATATTCTTGGTTGAAGAAACTAATAAACTACACACTTTGTAGGCTGCTGACATTCTTTAAAATTTACACTCACAGGTTCAATAAGTATAAAATGTTTACAGTACCCAATACAAGCTTAGATAAAATTGTGCAGCTTATATATTAAAATCGTTTAAGAGTTTTGAAGTGCTTTCACCAAGTCTATATAGCTTTGCTTTGCCTCTTCAGATGACATCCCTTTTATTTTTGCCCACGCATCATATTTAGATCTAGCTGACATGTTTAGCATTCCAGGTCTTTTACCTTCAACATCTCCTGAAGTTGCTTGTTTATAAAAAGAATATAGATTCAGAAGATTTTCAACAGAAGGTTTTGATTCCAAATCCTTGACATCTTGAGTTGCTTTTTCAAATTGTTTAGTTAAATCCATAATTGACGTGTTTAATATTTTTTATTTGGTTTGATGTTTACTCTTTTTTTCTCAAGTTATACTTTTATTTTCAAATCTATCTATTTGTTTTATTACTCTCGACCATTTTAAGTCAACCATAATTACATCCTTTTAATTTAAAATTATTCGAATTTTTGGAACTCAATTTTTCTATATGTTGAATCATATTTCTAGCCCATGGCTTGCATATGGTTTCATTGTGAATTATTCTTGAGAGCTATTTCGAGATAATCAAGCCATCATTGCAAGATAAGAATTTTCGAGTAGGAAATTCCGTCGCTACTATTAAAACAAAGAGATACTTTATTGGCATTTATATCAAATACCGTTGTAAAATATGAACTTTAGAAAATAATCAGCCGAGCTAATGAATTATAAACATTGTTGTGTTCTGGCTTTGTTTATTCTTCTTCCCACTTTAAATTCAATTATCGCAAGGGTTAACACTATTCCAATTTCGATTAAGATATATATCCAACCTAAAATCGTAATCGTATCGAAATGATGAATCATCAGACCTATTGATATTAAACAATATATTAAATTCAGTATTGCTATTCCTTTTAATAATATCCCAGCTTTTTTATGTCTTTTCCGATAACCATATAAGTCATACACTGCAAAAAATATCGGTATTATGGCAAGGAAGTATAGTGTTTCGGAAGGAATTCCAAATATTCGTTCAAATCTAACTAGCACAACTCCAAGTAAAAAAGCTGATAAAATTGCACCAAACCCATCTATTAGAAAGAGCTTTTGTGGATTTAATTCAACTTTACTTATTAGGTTTTTGAGTGTCAATTTTCAATTACTTTTTCTGGTTTTTATGCTTGCACACAACGGTCTGCATAAATGGTGTGCCCGCATGGGGCGGATGACCATTTTATGCTTTTTTGGCACTTCGTTATTCTTTCTTTTTTCATCTTTCTAACTCAAATTCTTTTTTTCTTATGTACTACCAATCCTCAAGGGGTGATTTATTATCTCTCCATGACCATTCTACATCTTCCATAAACCAATGAAAAGCTTCAATGTCAGTTACATTCCAATTCCTAAACCCTTGGACGTTTTCAAACAACCGACTTGCATTTTCCACAGTAGGCTGGTTTAAAACCTGATTCATTTCTTTGATCAGGTTCTTGGGTTTGGCATTGCATCTTGACAAATATTCATAAAACCACTTATGATATGGAAAAAATACACGATTGTATGTGAGAATCAACCTCCCAGCAAACAGGACAAGCTGCGATGCGGCGCGGCTTTTCGTATAAATGTTACCATGTCGCTCTGCTTCACCCATTAGCCAATTTTGAATAAAGGTCATTGAATAGAATTTTCGTATTTTTTGGTCCCGTTCAGTTTCTGGGTATTGCTGGATAGAATGGACGATGCTAGCTAGGTCATGTGCTTTTGAAAAAGCTATGATCGCTCGATCAAATGCTGCACGGGTGGGTTCATTTCCTCTGTCAACGACTTGCCTGAGGTAATGCATGTCGATGATTTTTCCATCCACAAAACCACCAGGATAATCTGTCAAGTCCGTTCGGTTGATAAAAAAGTCTCCTGCCTTTTGTCGGTTTTTAAATTCTTCATCTGTAGCAACCAACATAAAATCGATATCTGAATCTGGCCTCGCGCATCCTTTGGCAACAGACCCGCCGATGATTAAAGCCTCAAACCGCTTATCGTTCTGATATTCTTTCACAAGGTTATTGATTGCACGCTGGTGATGAGGTAAGATATTAGTGTTCATAGCTTTTCAAATTTATAGTACTCTATTTTCTCTCGCTTGCAGTGAATGCTAACGTATTTGTGTATGGCTCGTGGCTAATTGCGTCCGAGTGAGTTACACAAGATTTATATAAATTAAAGATAGATAAATAGTGTGTATGCCAAAACCATGAGCTATACATGCTGTTGGCTGGTCCTAGTTAATTTCTACAAGCACACTCATGATGCTCATTGAGATACGCGATTGTTTCCATGCTAAGTTTTTCTACAATTGGAATATTTATGTCAGCAAGTTTCTTAAAGTAAATACAAGCTTTGCCCATTTTGAATTTGCCTAAATCTTTCAAAAGTTTATCGCTTTTTTCTGTTTTCGAATAAACATAGAGTGAAAACTGTGTTTTTCGTGGCGAGAAACCCAGCAAAGGAGCGTCACCTTCATGACCACTAGCATATTTATAATGATAGCTCCCAAAACCTATAATTGTCGGTCCCCACATTTTTGGTTCAAATCCTGACCATTCACTCATTAATTCTATTAATTTATAACTATCAGCTTTCTTTTGATCATTGTCTACATATGATTCAATAAAATCAAAGACGTCAACTTCGGTTTCGGTGGTTTTATTTTTAGCCATTTCTTATTCTTTTAAGTTGTTTTGCAATGCCTGCCAACGGTTTGTATATGGTTTCGTTACGGAATGTTACGCGGGGACTATTCCGAGAGAACCAAGCGTTCATTGCACGATAAGAATTTCCGTTTAGGAAATTCTGCCACAATGAACTTTAGCTGTTGTTACCACCAGTTTTTATTCTTCCACTATTTCTTTTTCATTTATGAATTCTGAATTTTTCTTATTGTTCAGTTTCCATAGCCAATATAATCCACCAAGTGGTAGTCCAAAAGCCCAGGCCGAACCAAGATATCCCATATATTCTAATCCAACACCAAACAAAAATTGAAAACTTAATAAACCAAAGGAAAGTCCGTAAACTGCATTGTAAGTTATTGAAGGAACATTAAGGAATATCACTGCAATATATTTCAGCCATTTCTTACTTAAATCACTTTTTCTAATTTTTCTGATTACCCATATGTTGAAAATAGGGATACAAATGGCCAAAATTCCAAATAACCAAAATATTATCATATTGGGTATTCTCTCTTTAATATCAAGGGTTCTAATATGTAGAATTTTATTCGAATTGTCGTCAAAAGTAATTTCAAAAACACCGAATTCTTCTTTATTTGTAAACTGAATTTGCGCCTTAGTTGTATTTGGGGCAGTGCTTTCGCCTTCTATAGTTGAGAAAGTTTTATTAGCTGTCATAAACTTATATTCCAATTCGTTTCCAAAATTGTTTACTATTAGTTTTTGAAAGTTGACGAGTCCTAATTTCAGCGTATCAAGATTTGTATTTTCAAACCCTTCATGATCTAACGACATATAGGTCAGGCTTTTTTCATAATCTTCTTCTAAAAGGCTTTCCACGAACCCTTGAGTTGTATTCTTGTAAGCAAAAGTGTTATTAATAAAATCACAGCTTGTCAAAAATGATATGCTAAATATCAATAATAAAGTTTGTTTGAGTTTGGTCATTTTTTCAAATTGGCGGTAACGGTCTTGTATATGAAAAGTAGCGGATTTTAAGCACTAATTTTTCGGTTTATAACAGACCATTAATTTATTCATTTTCTTTCGTTTAAGCGATTAAACCACTATTTTTTATATACGTTGTTGTAGCCAGTTTTTCTCTATATTTCTGTTCAATTACTTTTCCGAATTCTGTTTTATCAGTTCTCAATAACTCCATTCTTTTGCCATTTACAATAGTTGGATTCAAACCCCTTAAATGGTTGTCACTCCAAATTCCTAATTCCACAATTATTGGTATTAATGCCAATCCTTTCTCTGTTAAAAGATAAATGTTAGACTTTTTATTATTAGGAAGTTTGGTTTTGATAATAATCCCAAATTCTTCCAACTGTTTAAGCTTTGTTGTTAATATATTGGTTGCAATCGCTTCGTCACTTTCTGTAAAGTCTTTAAAAGTTTGCTTGTTCTCTATGAGAATCTGCTTCACAATAACCAACATCCATTTATCGCCTATGATATCTAAAGCCGATGTAAATGGGCAATTGCATCTAAATTTTGTTTTCATTCTCTTTTGCTCGTTCATCGGTTACAAAGATAACAAAATATGTTTTTTACTTGCAAAATGAAATTAAAACATATAATTGCTAGCGTAATGAAAGTTATTTTGTAATATTGCTTGTATAACACAAGTAATAATTTTTAAACGGTTAATAAAAATGAGCACAGAAACAATTTCAATTTTAGGGTTAGCCCTATCTTTAGCTCCAGCAGCCGTACATGCTGTAGAGGTCATCAAGCCCACTTGGGTACGTTGGGTAGTGAATTTAGTGTTGCCCTTGTTTGCACCTGGCTTGCCAAACAAACAGAAGTCCATCAATGAAAAGGATCAGTTAAATATGCTAGATGCCGCTATTGCTGCCGCTCCAGAAGCCAAAAAAACTGCTGCTAAAGATTACATTTTTATCATGCTGTTTGAGCAAAGACAAGGTGCTTTAGCGTTCATTTCTATGTCTGTAGCTTCTATTTATGCAATGGGTTTGTCTTTACCTGAACGGCATACTATTCACCTCATGTTTATGGTAATGTCCGCACTATTTCTATTGGTTGATGCCAATCAAGCAGGGATTCCATTCTTTGGGCATCATCCTAAAGTATCCAAAAACGGGCGTAATGTATGTATTGTGTTTTGTCTTTTGTGGATTGCATCTACCGTACTGAATTATATAGCATTCAATGCGTCATGGATTTAATTAAAATTTTTAGTGGTACTTCTGCATAATCATTAAGATTAATCTCAATGTATCAAAATCATAAAGGTTTCGGTTCTTGTGATTTTTTTTGATTTCTGGGTTTCTCAAATTGGCTACAACTATGATATAAGTGTATTGCACTTATATACCATATGGTTTATATTTTAAATTTAATCTAAAAATAAGAAAATAAAGTGTGCTAATCTACACATTCAACAGGCGTATTTTGAACTTGTAACTTTACATCTTTAGGCGACACATACGGTATACCTAAACCCATACCACGAAGAATAAATAACAAACCAATAATAACTACAAATACAGGAATAGCTTTTTGAATTCTTTGACGTAAGTTCAATGAGAAGATATGTTTAGAATAAACCGCAACTGTCATGATGGGTATGGTTCCTAAACCAAATAGTAGCATGTACAAACCGCCTAAATAAAACTCTGAAGTAGCCATGGCACCTACCAAGGCCATATATACCATTCCGCATGGTAAAAAACCATTAAAAAAACCAATGCTAAAAATGGCCTTATCAGATCGTTTTTTCAAATAGAGCCCTAACTTAGATTTTACCTTCCCTATAAAATGATATAAGGGTTTAGAAAAATTATATTTATTGAAAACCTGAACCGGTATTAATACGATAGCTATCATAGCTATTCCCAATAAAATGGAGAGTCGCTGTTGAAAACCTGCCAGATACAAGCCCTTACCTAAAAACCCGAACAGCATGCCTATACTTCCATAGGCCAATAAGCGCCCCAAATGATATAACAAGGTTTGATACCCACCTTTGAGTTTATTCTGCCTGTCAACAGGCAATACAAAGGCAATAGGGCCGCACATGCCTACACAATGAAAGCTACTTAGTAAACCTAATATGACTGCTGATAGTAACATTCTTTTATCTTATAGACCCTTCGGCTGCGCTCAGGGTGACAATTCATTTTTCTTCGTCTGTTCGAGTTTGCGAAGCGAGTATCGAGAACTGACCATATTTATCTCGATACCATCCGCCATCCCTGGAAACCTAATTGAACAGATTCCTTCAATTCCATTTCGACTGCGCTCAATGTGACAGCTCGTAATGACGACTATTTAATACACCAATTGCTTTTTATACAAATATTCTTTTTCTTTATGCTTCCAATAAATTTTGATGTTCCAACGGCCATCAACCAACATGCTTT
Organism: Maritimimonas sp. 2405UD52-3; assembly: GCF_056591715.1. Lineage (NCBI taxonomy): Bacteria > Pseudomonadati > Bacteroidota > Flavobacteriia > Flavobacteriales > Flavobacteriaceae > Maritimimonas > Maritimimonas sp. 2405UD52-3. The sequence continues at coordinate 411,296 of NZ_JBWQOL010000003.1, read as the reverse complement.
TAGGTATAAGTAATGTAGTAGCATTAGACAGGGTAAATGGGATTTCCTGATCTAATTGTTGGTTTGATGGCCGATATAGGAACATCTTTCCCTTTATATTTTCTGTTTTAAATGTTTCAGGGAAATCAATTTCAATACCAGTTTCTGTTTTTTCAAATTCTAGGGTAACACCTAATTGCTTTGTATTTTTATATTGATCAATTTCTTTTTGATAATTGAGCTCATCTTTATAATATTCATCTGACACCAAATTGTAATCATACTTCTTATTGGTAGTAGCTTTTACAACAAAAAAGAGTATAAACCCTATAAAGAGTATAAACGCTATGATGATTCCTGTTCCCCAGTTTATTTTCATATTCTTTCTTTAGTGGATTCCTGCCTTGCGCCACCGCTAAAGCTCTTGGCGACACGCGGTCGCAGGAATGACAATTTTATATTTTTCTGTTCGAGTTTGCCGAACACGAATCGAGAACTTGCCAGCTACTTCTCGATACAATCCGCTCTTGGCGGATTACTCAAAGTGACAGTTAGTATTTTTTAGGTCCTAAAAAATTGGTAGTGGTGGTTTCAATGAGTTCATCATTTGAATACACTCCAATTTTTATTTTTTCCTTACTGCTTTTTAATTCACTGCCGGGTATCTCAATAAATAAAGTACCTTCTGACAATTCTTGCTTAGGCACAGAAAGTTCTTCTTTACCCACTAATCTGATCTCTCCGTTATGAGAAATTAATTTAATATCTACATCACTAATTTCCTCAGTGGTTTTATTGATTAGTTTATACGTATATACATTGCTAATATCACCATCTTCTTTTGAAGTATACAATTGGCCTGGCAACCTTAAAATAGTGGCCTCAACTGCATTTCTTAAGAATAGCATTCCAATCAGCACACCTATCAAAATTATTAAAACCCCTGTGTATGCTTTTATCCTAACTGTGAACTTAGGTTTTTCATTTTTAGCAATATTATCTTCAGAAGCAAACCGTATCAACTGTTTAGGTAAATTTACTTTCTCCATCATAAAGTCACAGGCATCAATACAAGCAGTACAATTCACGCACTCCAGTTGTGTTCCGTTTCTAATGTCTATACCGGTTGGACAAACATCTACACACTGCCCACAATCAATACAATCTCCTTTTCCTGAGGTCGCCCTGTCTTCTCTTTTATTGAACTTGGCCCTCCCCTTTTCTTTTTCACCGCGCTTGTAGTCATAAGCTACCACAATAGATTTATTATCAAGTAACACACTCTGCAGTCGTCCATATGGACAGGCAATCACACATACTTGTTCTCTAAACCAGGAAAATACAAAGTAGAACACCAAAGTGAAAATGAGAATAGAAATCAATCCCGTAAGGTGATTTAAAGGATTGTCAGTAATAATCTCAAAAAGAGCATCACTACCTATTATATATGCTAAAAATACATTGGCGATTAAAAAAGAAATGATGAAAAATATAGTATGCTTCAGCACTCTTTTTCTGATCTTTTCTGGAGTCCACGCTGCTTTTTTTAACCGTATTTGAGCCCCTCTGTCACCATCTATAGCAAACTCTATCTTTCTAAAGAGCATTTCCATAAAAATAGTTTGCGGACATACCCACCCGCAAAATACTCTACCATATACTACCGTAAATAGGGTTATAAAGACTACCCCAATAATCATAGAGATAACTAACAAGTGAAAATCTTGAGGCCAAAAAGGAAAACCAAAAATATTAAAACGTCTTTCTAAGACATTAAATAGTAAGAACTGATTTCCGTTTATCTTAATGAATGGTGCTGCAAATAAAAAAACCAGTAAAAACCAACTGACATACGTTCTATATTTATAGAATTTACCACTAGGTTTTTTTGGGAATATCCATGCCCGCTTACCACTGTCATCAATGGTGCCTATGGAGTCTCTAAAAGTTTCTTTTGTTTGCTCTCCCATTATTTACAAACTTGTTTATTTTCGTCAGTTCGAGTTTGCGAAGCAAGTATCGCGAACTTGCTAATTACTTCTTGATACAATCCGTCAAAAGCGGATCACTCGAAGTGACATAATTATCCTATTCTTCTTTCCAGAGTTCTCCTTCCTTTTCTTTTGGGTTTTCAGAGGTTGTACCCTGCAGGCTTAACACATAACTGGTTACTTGCTGCATTTTCTCAGCGTTCAAACTGTTTTTCCAAGCAATCATACCTTTACCGTCTCGCCCTCCTTCAGCAATGGTATTATAAATATTTTCAGCTCCTCCGCCAAGAATCCAATATTCATCTGTTAGATTGGGGCCAATGCCTCCTCCTCCATCAAATGCATGACAAGCGGCACAATTGGCTTTGAATATCTTTTTCCCTGCATCTGAACTACCTTCAGCTGACAAATTACCTAAGTCAACAGGATTATCGCGTTTGTATTGTTCAACCTCAAGTCTGGCAATTTCCATTTCTTCCTGAAAGGTTTCCGCATTTGTATTACCTCCAAAAATATGGTAATACCCCAGATACAGAACAGCAAATACAATAGAAGCATAAAAGGAATACAACCACCATGGTGGTAACGAATTGTCTAATTCTTTAATACCATCATAATCATGATCTAATAATATATCCTTTTCTTGTTCTATAGGTTTAGAACCCCATAAGCCTTTTAATATTCCTTTAAAACCAGCTTCCTCTTGTATGGCATCAGTTTCAGTTTCTGATTCATTTTCAGATTTTCCCAAATCATTGGTAGCCGTTTGTATGGCTTCAAAACCAATTAAAGAAAAGAGCACCGTCACCAAAAACAATGCAACTGATGGATTGTTCATAAAAGCAGGCTCAGAACCTGTTTTGTAAAAGAACTCGGTAAATGCAAATACAATTGCAAAAACCACAAAAACACGTATATATGCTAAGGTTGATTTATTCTTCATAGTGTTGATTATTATCGTTTTCTAAAGGCAGATTACTTACTTTTTCTATATACTCTTTCTTTGCGGTGAATACCCATAAAAACAGGATGGCAAAAAAGATAAAGAATACCAGCAATGAGATCATAGGATATATGGCCACATTATCAATGCTTTCCATATGATGTTTTACAAATTTCAACATGGCTATTAGTTTTGTGCTGTTTGTTCGTCTTTTACTTTAATATCAGTACCCAAGCGCTGCAGGTAGGCAATCATTGCCACAATTTCTCGCTCACTCATAGGTGTGAAACTGGCCCCACTTGCCTGTGCTTGTTTCTTTGATGCCTCGTAGCTATCAGCAAAAGCAGGATCTTGATATAGATTTTTTTCTATCTGCTCACCTTGCTCTTTGATGCTAGTACGCGCATTTGCAATGTCTTCTTCACTATATGGCACGCCCAGAGAAACCATTGTTCTCATCTTAGCTTCTATTTGAGAAATATCAAGCTTACGTTTGCTTAACCACTCATAATTAGGCATAATAGAACCCGGGGATGTACTCTGAGGGTCGTTCATATGATTCAAATGCCAACTATCAGAATATTTTCCACCAACGCGATGTAAATCAGGCCCCGTACGCTTTGACCCCCATAAGAATGGGTGATCATATACAAACTCACCGGCCTTAGAATACTCACCATAACGCTCTACTTCACTTCTAAACGGCCTGATCATTTGTGAGTGACAACCCACACAACCTTCACGAATGTAAATATCTCGACCCTCTAATTCTAATGGTGTATAGGGTTGTACACTAGAAATAGTTGGAATATTTGATTTCACCATAATGGTAGGAACAATTTGTATGATACCTCCGATAAGAATAGCTACAGTAGCCAAAATGGTTAACTGTACAGGTTTTCTCTCTAAAGCATGGTGCCATGTTTCTCCTGCTAAACGTCCTTTAGTGACCTTAACCAGTTCCGGTGCTTCAGCATGTTCATCTTCTACCGCACTACCGGCTTTAATTGTCTTTACAATATTATACAACAGGATAAACATCCCTATAATGTACATAGTACCACCAATAGCGCGCATCCAATACATTGGGATGATCTGAGATACTGTTTCTAAAAAGTTACCATATACTAAAGTTCCGTCTGCGTTGAACTGCTTCCACATAGAAGCCTGAACAAAACCGGCCACGTACATAGGTAGCGCATAGATTATAATACCTAATGTGCCTATCCAGAAATGTGTGTTTGCTAGCTTTACAGAATGCAGTTTTGTTTTGAACATTCTAGGCACTAACCAATAGATCATACCAAAGGTTAAGAAGCCATTCCATGCCAATGCTCCAACATGCACATGAGCAATAATCCAGTCAGAAAAGTGTGCTATGGCATTAACACTTTTAAGTGATAGCATAGGCCCTTCAAAAGTGGCCATACCGTAACCTGTTATGGCTACTACCATAAATTTTAATACCGGGTCTGTTCTAACTTTATCCCAAGCACCACGTAGGGTCAAGAGTCCGTTAATCATCCCACCCCAAGAAGGCATTAGTAACATAATTGAGAATACTACACCAAGGTTCTGTGCCCAATCAGGTAATGATGTATATAGTAAATGGTGTGGGCCGGCCCAGATATAAATAAATATTAAGGACCAGAAGTGTACGATGGATAATTTATACGAATAAATTGGTCTATTTGATGCTTTAGGAATGAAATAATACATCAATCCTAAAAATGGCGTTGTTAAGAAAAATGCTACGGCATTATGCCCATACCACCATTGTACCAAGGCATCCTGAACTCCTGCATATACAGAGTAACTTTTCAAAGCGCTCACAGGTAATTCTAAACTATTAAAAATATGGAGTACTGCAACTGTTACAAACGTAGCCAAGTAAAACCAAATAGCCACATATAAATGGCGTTCACGTCTTCTTAAGATGGTACCAATCATATTAATACCAAAAATGACCCAGACCAATGCAATTGCAATATCAATAGGCCATTCTAATTCGGCATATTCTTTACTTGTAGTATACCCAAGTGGCAAAGTAATAGCAGCAGACACTATGATAAGCTGCCACCCCCAGAAGTTTAACTTACTCAAGAGATCACTAAACATACGTGCTTTGAGTAGTCGTTGCAGCGAATAATAAACTCCTGCAAAAATGGCATTACCCACAAAGGCAAAAATCACTGCATTGGTATGTAAAGGCCTTAAGCGACCAAAACTAAGCCAAGAGATACCACTTGTAATATCAGGGAATAAAAACATGAAAGCCAATAGTAAGCCTACCAGCATTCCTATAATCCCCCAAAAGATAGTAACATACAAAAAGTTTTTAACGATCTTATTGTCGTAATAGAATTGTTGCATTTCCATAGTTATGATTTATCTAAAGGTTTTGAAGTTTTTCTTTTAGTTGATTTATCTTCGAAAAGCATGCGAATGGATGGTGTAACTGAGTCATCATACTGCCCTTTTTTTACAGCCAACACAAAGGCAATAAAAAAAATGATAGCAATTACAAAACTTACAGTAATTAATATATAGATGACTCCCATACCTAATTTAAGTTGAACAAAAGTAGCTGAGGCTATTTTTTAAAAACATGATATTTGTCATGTTTTAAAATTTATATTGATTAGCTATATAATTTGTAGTTATGGTTACAAAGGCAACTACAGTAATAGAGCTTAATGGCATTAAAATGGCAGCAATGATAGGCGACAATAATCCTGCAATAGCAAAATACATTCCTATCAAATTATATAGCAATGAAATTACAAAACTTATCTTGATAACACGCATGGTTTTCTTTGAAAGTTGCAAAAGTTTATAGAGATCAGAAAACTTACTGGCATCTATAATTCCGTCAGAAGCCGGAGAAAACACATTAATGTTTTCTGAAATGACTAGTCCCACATCACTCTGCGCTAATGCCCCGGCATCATTCAATCCATCACCTATCATTAGTACTCGTTTTTTTTCATTTTGCAGACCTTTAATGTGCTTTAGTTTATCTTCAGGTTTTTGATTAAAAATTAGTTGTGAAGTGTCAGGAAGTTGTTTTTCAAGATACTCCTTTTCACTATCATTATCACCCGATAAAATGCCCAACTCATAATTACTATTTAGCTGCTTCATTAGACGATCAAGATGCTTTCTGTATGCAGCCTTAAACAAGAACACTCCTTTTACTACTCCCTCTATACAGACAAAGACACTCGTGTCTTTTAAGTTGCGTTTGTTAGCACCAACATAGTGAGGAGCACCAAGTTTTATAGTTTTACCCAATACTACTCCTTCCAAACCTTTACCAATTGTTTCTTTAAAGTCATTAACTTGTAACAACTCTACCTCACCCAAGTGGTTATATAACATTCTACTCAATGGGTGATTAGACATACGTAAAACACTTTTTACTGCTCGTTTTTCATTTTCATTTAAAGGATTTCCGTCATAGCTTATAAGGGCTTTATTCGTCGTGATGGTTCCGGTTTTATCAAAAATTACGGTATTGACATGTGATAAATTTTCAATAGTATCTGTATTCTTCAAATACATTTTACGCTTTCCGAAGATCCTTAGCATGTTTCCTAAAGCAAATGGTGCAGATAAAGCCAACGCGCAAGGGCATGCTACAATCAGTACAGCAGTTACTACATTAGCCACCATAGACGGATCTTTATAATACCAAACAATACCGGCAACAAGTGCAATAGCAATTACCGTTAATGTGAAACGCTGACTGATGGCATCTGTAATATTTTTAATACCACCTACTTTACCATTAGTGAATACTTCATTATTCCAGAGTTGAGTTAGCTTACTCTGTGATATTGTTGCGAGTACTTCCATTTCCAAAGTACCGGAAAGTTGTTTGCCTCCTGCAAAGAGTTTATCTCCTGATTGCTTATGTACAGGTATAGATTCGCCTGTTACAAAGCTATAATCTACCATGGCATCTTTAGAGATTAGAATACCATCAATTGGGATTAGTTCATTATTACGTATTAATAGTTTATCGCCTTGCTTAACATCGTATACAGAGGTATTTTTTTCATTTCCGTTTTTCTCTAATTTGGTTACTGCAATGGGGAAATAAGATTTATAATCACGCTCAAAAGATAAAAAACTGTAGGTCTGTTTCTGAAAAATGCGTCCTAATAATAAGAAAAATACAAAGCCCGCAAGACTGTCAAAATACCCTTGCCCCGTGTTTGAAAATATTTCATAGGTGCTTCGTAAAAATAATACAGAAATACCCAGAGCGATAGGCACATCAATATTTAGAAATTTATGTTTTAAGCCTTTGTAAGCCGAAATAAAATAATCATTGGCAGCGTAAAAAACCACTGGTAGAATAGTCAGAAAAATGATAGTTCTGAATAGCGGTTTGTATTTGTCTAGCCAAAAGCCTTCACTTTGAAAATATTCTGGAAATGACATGAGCATTACATTACCAAATGCAAATCCGGCAACCGCCAATTTATAAATGAGCGACCTGTCAATAGTGGTCTTCTTTTCAGAAGTATCTTCAAGGCTGATATGTGGCATATACCCTAACTTGCTTAATAATTCAGCAATATCTTTTAGCGTAGTTTGCTTATTATCAAAAGTAATCCGAATTTGCTTTTTCGGAAAATTCACCTCAGTATTGACTACTGCGGTATTCAAGGTATTCAAATGTTCTAAAACCCAAATGCAGGCACTGCAATGAATACTGGGTATGTAGAGCGTGGTCATACTTATTGAACCATCATTAAATTCCAATAGTTTTTCGGTGATCTGCTGATTCTCTAAAAAATCAAATGCTCCTTTTGAAATTTCGGGGGTAATACCTGGAGATTCTTCAAGGTCATAATACGCTTGCAAGTCATTCTCATTAAGAATTTCATATACCGTCTTGCAGCCATTACAGCAAAAAGAATGATCATTAAAAACAATAGTTGTATTCGTACAATTATCACCACAGTGATAACATTGTGTTAGGCTCATACATTACTCAATTACCAAAAGCAAAGGTATTATAAAAGCTTTTCTAAGTAATATGATTTTTGTCATGCTTTATGCGGCACATATGAATTAAAATATTTGGTTAATACTTTATAAGAAAGACCAAGTATGCATTTAAAAAATGACTATAGAAAATGACTACGTTGTTTTGGTATGCTCAGTACTTATCATCCAGTGTACACCAAATTTATCGACTAAACTACCAAACTTACCACCCCAAAATACTTCTTCAAATGGCATTTCTACAGTACCTTCGTCCTTAAGACTATTAAAAATTGTTGCGGCTTCAGCTTCGCCGTTAACACTTAAGCTAAGATAATTACTATTGCCTTTAATAACTTTATCACCCATAGTATCAGATGCTAATAATTCAATCCCTCGAAATTTCATTGTAACATGCATAATTTGATTTTCATTTTGAGGATTTGAATATTCTGGTGGGCCATCTTTATAGCGCATTAACATAACAAATTCACCATCAAAAATATTTTTGTAATAGTTCAAGGCTTCTTCACAATTACCATCAAACATAAGGTATGAGTTTAGTTTCATAAAAATTAAGTTTAGTGTTGAGTCTTTAATTTACAATTAATTTTGCTCTTTATAAAAACGTTCTATGATTTGATCAACATTATTGATTGATTTTTTTGTCCAATCTAATCTTAGTATGTTCTTTTCTTCATCGGTTAAACGCCAACTCACATTAGAGTTCCTCAATCTTGAGGTTATATCATTTAGAATTATGGCTGTAGCTACTGAGATATTTAAACTTTCTGTAAAACCAACCATTGGTATTTTTAAGTAACCATCTGTTTGACTCATAATATCATCTGATACGCCTTCCTTCTCTACGCCCATTACAAAAGCGGACTTCTTGGTAATATCAAAATTCTGTAATAAACAAGAGTCGTTATGAGGTGTGGTAGCTATAATTTGATATCCTTTAGAACGGACTACATCCAAACATTCTTGAGTATTATGTTGTAATTTATTGAACTTATAAATATTCGTCCATTTTTGTGCTCCCTTAGCAACCTGGTTCGAGACATAGCTTTTATATTTATTTTCAATGGCATATACATCTTGCAATCCAAATACGTCACAACTTCTAACAACTGCGCTTGTATTATGCTTTTGGTAAATATCTTCTAATATCACCGTAAAATGCCTTGTACGCATATTCAGCACTTCCTCAAAAGTGACTTTTCTATTTTCGGTTAAAAATGATTGTAAGTATCTTAAAAGTTTTAAGTCAGTCACAAGTAATTCTTTTGGCAAATATATAATAACTGTAAATTAGCAAAAAAGCATGATATGCAAAAACTAGTTGTATTAACAGGCGCCGGTATGAGTGCAGAAAGTGGTGTAAGTACCTTTAGGGATTCAGGCGGACTCTGGGAAGGGCATGATGTAATGGAAGTGGCATCACCTCAAGGGTTTGCCGCGAACCCTGAGTTAGTATTAGATTTTTATAATCAAAGACGAAGACAATTATTTGAAGTTGCTCCTAATAGTGCCCATAAAGCTCTAGTCGGTTTAGAGAAAAACTATAATATTACCATTATTACTCAAAATGTAGATGATTTACATGAACGTGCAGGAAGCTCAGATGTACTACACTTGCATGGTGAATTATTGAAAGCCCGAAGCACTCAAAACGAACACTTAGTTTTTGACTGGGAAAAAGATATTATGTTAGGAGATTTAGCGGAGGACGGTGCCCAAATACGACCGCATATCGTCTGGTTTGGAGAAGCTGTTCCTATGTTAGAACCTGCCATTCAAATTACGGAGCAGGCTGATATTTTGTTAATTATTGGTACTTCTATGCAAGTATACCCAGCGGCAAGCCTTGTAAATTATGCGAACTCAAATACTCCTATCTATTTTATTGACCCTAGGCCATCAGTATCAGAACATGATTTTTATAATTTGACTATTATTCCTGAAAAGGCCTCATTAGGTATGGAGATATTAATCAATCAGTACTTGAATGGATAAACAGCATTTTACTGAGTTAATTGTTAAAGGAAAGTATCGATGGAAACATAGAGAACTACTAGTTGGTTCCGCAATAGCCAATCAAGATTTAATCTTGACCTTACTAGAAAATATGGCGCAAGTAGATGAGAAAAATTCGGCTTATTCAGCTAGGATATTAGAACTTGCTGTTAAGAAAAACAACAAGATTTTATTACCATTTATTAATGAATTTTGTCAACTCTTAACCTTATTAAAATTTGATGGCTCAGTTAGAGCGAGTGCTAAACTTATTGAAATTTTCTGTATTGAGTACTTTATAAAATTTAACCCCGTTTTCATAGAAAAACTAACTGATGAAATTCTTGAACGTTTTACCGAGGTTTGTTTCGACTGGATGATTACGGATAAAGCCATTGCCATTCAAGCACATTCTATGTATGCCTTGTATTTATTAGGTCAAAAATTTGAATGGATTCACCCTGAATTGATTCAAGTAATTGATAAAAATTTACCTAATGGAAGTACAGGCTATCAAAATAGAGGTAAGAAAATTATTAATGCTATTAAGTCTGATGTATTATTGAAGTTGTATTAAAAAACGAAGAAAGCTAACTACTTACTTGAAATCAGTTTTTTTAAACCTTCAAAAAGTTTTCCATCAGATATAACACTTCCTTTTTCTATGAGATCAAATAACTCCTGATTACGTTCTTTATTATATTTTTTTTCTCCTTGCATAAATTCAATGGATGAATCATTTGTATGATCTATGAACCATTGATAATCTTTTTTATTAAAAAAGTCAAACTCAGGCTTATTTATCTGAACTACCAATCTTGAAATGGATGTTTTTTCACATTTAAATAAGTTGACCGTTTGTTTTGAAAAGTGTTCTAAATAATTGGTTTTTGTCAATGCGTCATCCCAAACCACATCACTAAACAGATTTAGCTCCTCTTGTGCCATTTCAGGTTTCGTAGCTTTCATCTCATTCCACTCATTCACATCAATCTGCTGCGTCGCTAAAAATTGTGCGAACTCTTTATGCAGTGCCTCAAACTGTTCTTTACTTAATTGTCTATACTTCATATCTCTTTTCTAATAGGGCTGCAAAAATAAAAAACCGCTCTATAACAGAGCGGTTTTTTCACAGTAAATAGCGTTAATTTCTATTAGAAAATATACCTCAATCCTAATTGCATTTGCCACCTGGATTGTAAACTAGTATCAGAACCAAAAGTCTCTGTTAAAGATGTATCAAATGTATAGGTTGGAACATTGTTGGCATCTACATTTACAGAAAGTGGGAATTGATTATTGGGCACTTCAACAACACCCCAATCAGAGTTTATCAAGTTACCAAAGTTTAAGATATCAACACTTAATTGAATCGTATTTGTTTTTTCTCCTACATTAAAATTAAAATCTTGAAGGAGTTTCACATCCCAACGACTTCTCCAAGGTGCCAAGGCACCATATCTCTCCATGTAACCGCCTCTATTATCACTTAGGTAATCGTCTTGTTGAATATATGCTTCAAAAGCTTCAGCCTGGCCTGTACCTGAAAATTGCATTTGTTGCACTTCTGAGGTAGTAGGGATATAAATTAAATCATTATTTTGGAATGATGAATCTCCATTAATGTTACCTGCATACGTATAATTGAATCTACCACCTTGGGCATATTCTGCAAAAGTTGAGATAGTAGTAGCAAATTTATCGTTGCCATACGAGAATTTCTTTGAAGCTAACCCAATAATTCTATGCGTATCACCATATCTAGAATATGACAAAACATCATCATTAGCATTACCTGAAATAGGATTGAAGTCAAACGCATCACCAGTAATTTCTGCTTCAATTGAATTTACATCTTTTGCATTTAAGTAGTTATAAGCTACACTTGCAAATAATCCGTTCTCAAAATTCTTTTGTAGTTTTAATGAAGCGTTCCAAATACGTCCTTCATCAGAATTTGTAAATACATAAGCGTTGTTTCCTCTATCCGCTGCGGTATAAATAGGTCTATTATCACCTGGTGCGTTCAAAGTAGCTGAAGGATTCCGTAGTCCCCAATTCTGAACATGCGCTCCATTAATATCTTTTGTATATGAAACATCTGTAGTAACAACTAATCCATTGTTAAATTTGTGATCGAAACCTAGATTTGTTCTCCACACTTGTGGCCATTGGAAGTCAGGATCTACCACTTGGTAGAAGAAAAAGTCTAATCCTTGTACCTGATTACCTAACCATACAAATGGGAATCGACCTGTAAATAAACCTGTACCTCCACGTATTTGCGTTGTATCATCTCCTTTTACATCCCAATTGATTCCTAACCTAGGAGAAATTAACCAATCATTATCTGGCAATGTTCTAGAATCAATAAGTGTAGTTTCGTTTGTATTTGGATTGAAATATTCAATATTTGGAGAGAATGTAAAAGGTTTTCTTGCAATGTTTTCATCAATTTTCTCTTTCGTATCAAAATATAAAGGTTTGTCAAAACGAACTCCATACGTCAACTTAAAGTTATCTGAAACATTCCATTCATCTTGTGCATAAAATGCTAACTGACCAACATTAGTTTCAGCTAAAGACCAACCAAATAAGGTACCATCTGGCACTGCATTATTAGCTGTATTGATTGCTTGGGCATTTGCTAATGCAGCAGCCAAGGTGCCATCATTAACATCTGTAAAAAAATCTGCTAAACTTCCGTAAGCTGCAAAAGCTCCAACTTCTTGTACAAAATCACCATTTTCATCATAACCAAAAGCTCCTAAATTAAATGAATTGTCAAACTGAAAACGTTCATAAGAAAAACCAACTGTAAATGTATGATCACCACTAAAAATATTCAAATTATTAGTCATTTGAAATACTTTTTGGTCTAATCTATTGTTGATAGAAAAAGGCTCATGACCTGCTATAATATAATTGGAGCCAGCTCCATCCTGAATTGTGATTGCAGGTGCTGGGGTAGAAAGTGCATCTCTAAAATCATCAAAATGTGTATAACCAACTTGTAATTTATTAGTCATATTGTCACTTAAACTAGAATTCAATTCTAACTGAACTGATTGAATTTGGTTATTGATTTCATAACCTGAATTTTCAAACTGTAGCACTTGAAAGTTTGGTCCTCTTACACCTAATGCAGTTGGATGTGCAGGCTTTTCTTTAGAAGCGTCTAAGAAATTATAGATTAATGCTAATCGATTTTTATCATTAATATTCCAGTCGAGTTTAAAAATACCTTTAGTTGACTCAGCTCCATATGTAAATCCTTGATACCTTCCAGTATTATAGCCTAAAGAACCCAATGCATCACTCACTGCCATTAAATCACTTTCTAGCACTCTAGACTCGTTAATAGCTGTAGTGGCATCTCCATTATTTGGCACAAAACCATTCGTACCAAGGTCATCTCTTTCATCTTTTTCAAAGTTAGCAAAGAAGAATAACTTATCTTTTACAATAGGTCCTCCTAAACTAAATCCGAATTGTCGTTGTAAAAGATCTGGTCTCACAACGGTTTCTCCTTTAATCTTGTCACCTGTAAAGCTTTCATCTCTATAAAATAAGTAAGCAGTACCATGAAACTCATTGGTCCCGCTTTTTGTCACTGCATTTACTGAGGCTCCAGTAAAACCAGATTGCGTTACATCATAAGGTGCTGTAGCAACAGAAATTTGATCTATCGCATCCAATGAAATTGGTTGTGAATCTGTCTGACCTCCTGGAGTTGGCGCGTCCAATCCAAATGGGTTGTTAAAAATAGCACCATCTAATGAGAAATTATTGAATTGGTCATTGCGCCCTCCAAACGAATTTCCGCTTGAAGAAGGTTCTAAACGTGTAAAGTCAGAAGCCGAACGCGAAATAGTTGGCAAGCGTGTAATTTCTCTTCGTCCAACACTTGTTTCAGCTCCAGTTCTATCACTACCAAATACGTTACCTCCACCTGTAGATTGGATGACAACCTCATCAAGCTGTTGACTATCATCAGCTAATTGCACATCTAATGACAGTGTTTTACCTAATGTTAAGAATAGATCTTTAAATTCTCTCGTTTGATAACCTACAAAACTTACCGTAACGGTATATGGGCCACCTACACGAAGGTTTAACAAGTTGTAACGTCCGTCAAGGTTTGAAGTACCTCCATATTTGGTACCTGTTGGGGTGTGCACTGCAACAATATTAGCCCCTGGTAAGGACTCATTACTACTGTCAGTAATTAAACCTCTAATATTAGAAGTTGTTACCTGCGCAAATGCACTAAAAGCAATACTAAAAATGAGTACAACTAATAGATAATTTTTCTTCATAATGATTTGAATTTATTTGAATTAGTAAATGTTAATGGTTTATTGTTTTGTGATGTGAAGGTATAAAAAAAAGACCGCCCATTAAAAGGACGGTCTTAAAACTTAACACCTGATTTTATTCACAAATGTTTATTTCTTTGCTTCAGCAATTACATCAAATGGTACTTCTACAATTACCTCTCTATGTAAACGTACTTTAGCATTATACTTACCTAATCTCTTTACTAATCCTCCGGCAACAGCGATGAATTTTTTATCTATATCATGTCCTGCCTTTGCAAAAGCTTCAGCAACATTAGCATTACTTACTGAACCAAATAATTTATCTCCTGAACCAACTTTAGCAGCAATTTTTACTTCTAAGCCTTTTAAAGCTTCAACTGTTTTATTTGCTTCAGCAATAATATTTGCCTCTCTATGTGCTCTCTGTTTTAAATTCTCAGCCAATACTTTTTTAGCAGAAGTTGTTGCCAACACCGCATAGCCCTGAGGAATTAAAAAGTTACGACCATAACCATTCTTAACAGTTACGATATCATCTGCAAAACCTAAGTTTGCAACATCTTTTTTTAATATCAATTCCATAATCGTACTGTTTTTTATTTTAACATATCACCTACATAAGGCATTAAAGCCAAATGACGTGCTCTTTTTATTGCTTGTGATACTTTACGCTGGTATTTCAATGATGTGCCAGTTAAACGACGAGGTAAAATCTTACCTTGCTCATTTACTAAATACATTAAGAAATCTGCATCTTTATAGTCTATATACTTAATACCGTTTTTCTTAAAACGACAGTATTTTTCTTTCTTTTGAGTTTCAATATCCAGCGGAGTCAAATATCTGATCTCTGCTTTGTTTCCTTCTTTAGCTTGTTGATCTATTGATGCCATAGCTTATTTTTTTGCAGTTTGACGTTCTTTTCTCTTCACAGCCCAGTCAGCAGCATGCTTATCTAATTTTACAGTTAAATAACGCATAATACTATCATCTCTTCTAAATTCTAATTCAAAAGGTGCAATGGCTTCTCCGGCTACCTTATATTCAAATAAGTGATAAAAACCGGTTTTTTTCTTTTGGATTGGATACGCTAACTTCTTTAAGCCCCAATCTTCTTTGTGTATCATTTCGGCACCTTTAGAAACCAAGTAGTCCTCAAACTTCTTTACTGTTTCCTTTACCTGAGTATCAGATAAAACGGGATTCAAAATGAAAACAGTTTCGTAATGATTCATAATTAAGTATTTAATGTTTAATTTTTGAGCGTGCAAATATATGATTTTATTTTCGTTATCATACTACGCATAACTCAAAAAAATGTAGTTTTGATTTCTGGCTAAACAACCTACCTATGCAAGTACCAGAAATACCAAATCTTATTCATTATGCCATTCCATTTTTTGTAGTCACATTGATCATAGAAATCATAGTGGATACACGTGAAAGGTCAAAAGCGTATGAAACCAAAGATGCACTTACATCACTTGCCATGGGGTTAGGTAATGTATTTATTGGGTTATTTAGTAAAGCTATGGTTTTTGCCATATTTTTCTACATCTATAGTAGCTATAGGTTATTCACCGTTCCTTTTACTTGGTGGGGGTGGTTGCTTATTCTCTTTGCAGATGATTTTCTGTATTACTGGTTTCACAGGATCAGCCATGAAAGCCGGTTCTTCTGGGCAAGTCATGTGGTACATCATTCTTCACAAAAATATAATTTGAGTACTGCATTGAGGCAAACTTGGAGTGGGAGTTTTTTATCTTTTGTGTTTTGGTTACCCTTACCCTTATTGGGATTTCACCCAGTTATGATCTTAGCGCAAATGTCAATTAGTTTGATCTACCAATATTGGATACATACTGAGTTTATCAAGAAATTGCCCTCGTGGTTTGAAGCTATCTTTAATACACCATCACATCATAGGGTGCACCATGCTATAAATCCACAGTACTTGGATAGAAATCATGCCGGTATTTTTATTATTTGGGACAGGTGGTTTGGTACTTTTGAACCAGAGGTTGAAAAACCAACATATGGGTTGGTAAAGAATATCAATTCTTTCAATCCATTGTACGTAGCCTTTCACGAATGGATAGGCATGTTTTCTGATATTTTAAAGGCAAAAACTTCATTAGGCAAGCGCTTACTTTATTTAATCAAACCTCCCGGGTGGAAACATGATGGCACAGGAACTATTTCGTCTGATTTGAGAGAGGAATGGGAAAAATCCGAATAACTTTCTATATATGTTTTTTCAACTTTTAAAATTAGTTTATTTATTGAAGTCTAAGTGAGAAATGACCTGTTTTTATCGTGCCATCTTCAAAATTGACTTTAAACCAATAATCATCTTGAGGTAAAAGCTTACCATTATAAAGGCCATTCCATTCATCATGATTTCTGGTTAACCTTTTTAAAGATTTACCATATCTATCAAAAATATAGAGTTCATAATTTTGAGATGTTGTTCCTAATAAGCTCCATGTATCATTAATACCATCATTATTTGGACTAAAAAACCTAGGATAATCTAAGATTGTAATTTTTTTGGAATCAGATCCACAACCTTTTTTATCTCTAACATATACTATATAATCACCTCCAAAAATATTGTCAAATAAATTATTGTCCTGATAATTCAATCCATCAATTGAATATTCGAAATTACCATCACCAGAAGTAATAATTTCTAAGTAATTATTCCCAAAATTTCCAGATCTTACTTCTTCAATCCTAGGTAACACTGACCTCACCAATTCAAATGAAAAAGAATTTTCGCAAGTAATTCCATTTTCTAATTTATCAACAGAGACAGTATAGGTTCCTTCTTTTATTAATTGTACATTATTATTATTGGACACTATTGTACCATCCTGATATTCCCAATTATAATTATTAAAATTTGCGGGCAAACTAAGCTCTAAATATGGCTCTAAATCACATAGAAAATAACTTTTTTCTAATTCAATTAATGGGAGTTCATTAACAATCAAATCAAAACTAACTTCAGAAAAACATATCTTATTTAATGAATTTTCTACTTTTACTGTAATAGTTTCTCTGAAAGCGTTAGAAATCTGATAATTTGAAAGCTGACCCTCTAAGATTTGAGTAGAGCCATTAAAATAGGATACTTCTAATCCCGTTTGGTTACCAATAGTTATATTTTCAATCATACTCAAATCAAACTGAGCATATCCATTACCTTGATCACATTTATACTGATTTTGTGGTTGATTAATTTGTGGTTTAGCAGATGTTTGCAATACTAAATCAGCTTCTGAAAAACATTGTGTATTAGGGTTCGTTACTCGAACCTTGATTATTTCATTATTTGGAGTTGTATTTGTATAAGGGTTCGGTAGACTTATTTGACTATCATTTGAATTATAGTAAGTTACTACTAATCCATTCTGCCCATTTAAAACTTGAGTCTCAACATTGGAGGTGTCAAAATACTCAGAGATACCATCGTTATTATCATCACAACCAATTAAAACATCTAAGGAGTTAGCAATAGGTGGGCTATTCACGTGTATATCGAAAGTGGCTTCGTTGTAACAGTTTGTATTAGTATTGGTTACTCTTGCAGTAATTGTCTCTTTATTAATGATTACATTCGTATAGTTTGTCAACTCTGAATTTGGTATTAAATCACCACTTTGGTTATAATAACTTATAGCCACATTCGATTGACTTGCCATTAGTATATCACTTTGAGTAGTTAAATCAAAACTAGCAAATCCATTCGTTGCACTTTGACATTCATAGATATCTTCAACTGAATTGATCTGAGGCAAAGGTTGGACTATGAGATCGAAAGTTGTTTCTGAGTAGCAACATAAGATATCTTTATGGGCTATTCTCACTCTTATAGTTTCTCTATACTGTACTGAATTGGTAAATAAATTGGGAAGAGTATCATATTCATTGCCACTACCATCTATAAAAGTAACTACCTTGTCTAATTGCCCTCCTAAAACTTGAGATTCTACATGAGAAACATCGAAAGATGAAGAAATACCAGTATTAAAGTTATCTTCACATGCATATACATTATTAATTCCATATGCATTTGGCGGCTCTTTGACATCAACGGTTTCATTAATTACTTCTATACTTCCGTCATTACCTGTGACCGTGGCTACTACTGTATAAATACCATCCGTTGAAAAATCATGAAAAGGTGATAAATCGGTAGAAGTATTATCAGTTCCAGAAGCGGGATCACCAAAATTCCAAATAACAGTAGCTACATTTATACTATCTTCAATATTAAATTCCTTCAAAAATTCAGAACATATGTTTGATACACTCATTTGAAAATTATTAATTACATGTCTAACATTCCCATTAATATTAATGTAAAATCGTGCGTCGGGATAACCTAAATCTTCAGTAGTAGTATAGGTTGGTGTATTTATACCTCCAGGACATCCTCTAAACCAAGAAAAATCATTGTCCTGCGCTGTTCCAGATATAAATGCAACACCTGAAGCATCATTTATAAGCCCTTTTTTAACTTCAACAAGTATCCTTTCTACATTAACTGGAACGGTGACCGGAGTATCAAAATCGATATTCACAATTTGTTGTGCATTAACCGCCCATAATTGAACCTCTTGACTACTTCCAATTAAGTCAGCTTCCGAAAATGAATTGGGAAAATTTGAATCAATCTTATAAATATTAAATTGAACTGTTGCTCCCCAACTTACACTATTAACTGCAACCTGACCAGAGTTTATAATATACTCCTCGTCTGTAGATATACCAAAATCACTGAGGTTGAATGTCCTTCCCCAGAATAAGAATGATGTAGAGCAAGAAAATATCGAGGTTTTTATAGCTTCATCACAAACATTATGAGATAATCTGGTGTTAGACCCAAAACTTTGTGTACTTATTGTTTCACCAGTAACATTTATAAAAAAATTAGCTTCTGGAACTGGAATATTAAGGTTTTCTGTTGGAGTGTAAGTATATAACTCTCTGCAGCCTTTAAACCAAGATATATCATTATCCATGGTTGTACCGGCTATAAGAACTTTTTTATAATTGTCATTATAAATATCATCCATTTGGGTTACCTCTACTAAAATTCTTTCAACTCCAGCGGGAATAACAACAGGTCTATTAAAATCAACCTGAACTATTTCAGGAGTATCTCCTATTTCTTGAGCTAACACCAAATTACCATAGCTAATTCTTTTAGGCTCTGAATTCGGAAAACCTGAATCAATACTATAGAAATTAAAAATCAATCTTGCACCATCGTAAGAGTTACTAACAGCAACCTGAGCAGATTTAATAATAAATTGATCATTTGGTGATATCCCAAAATCAGCTAGAGTAAAAGTTCTTGCCCAATACTCCTCGTATTCACAATTAGTTATACTAGTTTTTACTGGAGTATTTCCAACATTATGTGTTAAAGTTATTTGTGCATAAATATTTAAACTAAGAACAATCGAAGCAACACCTAATAATATATATTTTTTTTTGAGCATATTAAAATATAGAATTTAGATTAGGGCAAGCCGTGGCACGAGGTTTTTTGCAGAATAAATTAACTCCTAAAGTAAATTGGTGAAAACCACTATTCTTTAAAACTACATTGTTCAATTGATTTGTATAGGTATATGAAATCATATAGCGTTGGTAATTAAACCCTAAAATTGGTGAAAGTTGTTTTAAGTTCTTAATAGAATTATTTTCTAAGCTTTGTCTATAAGATATTGCTCCCCAAAGTTATTTATCTTCAGCTATAATTTTATAAGCTTTAAAGTTTAAGTCTACAGAAAATTCACCAGTTCGTTCAACAAATTGTCCCATAATTGATGGCTCAAATTGCAAACTGTTTTCTCTGCCAAAATAATAACCCAAAGTCAGTAAATACCTTCTCAAGTTAAGTGATTGAAAACTATTAATATTATCACTTGCATTCAACAATAAATTTTTCACTGTGAGGTATGCATGTGCATCCATATAGTGATAGGCAAATCCAAATTCAACATTATAATAGTTATTTGATTCAACAAGTTGGGAATTAACTGGGTCAGGAATCAAAGACGTAAAACTAGTTTCATCTACAGAATTTTGAACAAACATAAATGACAAACCAAAAGATAATTGGTTCATCGCTTCTTCCCTACCGAAATTTAGATGATATGCATAACTCGCCTGCACACCTTTTTGAGAGTGAAAACCATTTTTATCATTAAATAGTATACCTCCTAAAGCTGCCTTTTCCGAAATTCTTGAGTGGAAACTTAAAGATTGTAAAGAAGGAGCATCAGTAAAATCGGACCATTGCTGTCTGTGTGTTAATCTCAGCTTAGCACAATTACCTATTCCTGCAGCACTTGGATGTACTAAATAGACATTATCAGATAAATAATCACTATAAATAGGGAATGTTCCTTGAGCAAAGGAAATATTAACAAATAAAAGGATCAACAAATAACTATAGTATTTCTCTAGCAATTTTTAAATGTTTAGCAGTGACAAATATAAAATAATTGATCTGAACAAAAATTTTAAATTAATAACAATCCACATCAATATTTATGCGTACTGCTCCAAACTCAGCAATACTTTGAAAGCTATTCTTTATTTTTTGAATGATTGCTTTTGATTGTTTTATCGGTCTATCCTTTGGTAGTTTTATTAAAATAGTTTTGATATGCTGATTTCTGATTCTGGAAATAGCAGGGCTTGTAGGCCCTAAAACATTATTTCCAAAGGAATTTATAAGTGACCTACCTAACCAATCAGCAGCTGAACTCACTTTGATAAAATCTTTATGTTTTAAGGTAATTCTTGTTAACCTGATAACAGGTGGATATTTTAATTGATGCCTATCATGCAACTGTTCCTTATACATGGTAGAATAATCATTTGTAGTGACTTGTTGTAAAATCTGATGATATGGATTAAAGGTTTGTATAACTACCCTACCTCTTTTTTTTGCACGTCCTGCCCTACCCGAAACTTGCGTTAACATCTGAAAACTCTTTTCATGTGCCCTAAAATCAGGAAAATTGAGCATATTATCGGCGTTAAGAACACCTACTAGAGAAACATTACTAAAATCTAACCCTTTACTCAACATCTGTGTACCTACCAAAATATCGATTTCTTGCGATTGAAAGGCATTAATGATCTTTTCATAGCCGTACTTTCCTCGTGTTGTGTCTAAGTCCATCCTTCCAACACTATGTTCCGGAAACAACTCTTTTAATTCCAGTTCAATCTGTTCAGTGCCAAAACCTTTAGTATCAAGTGTGGCATTCCCGCAGGCAGTGCAGGTTTGAGGCATAGCCCTGTTATAACCGCAATAATGACATCGCAATTCGTCTTTAAACTTATGGAAAGTCAAGCTTACATCGCAATTTGGGCATTGCGGTGCTACACCACAGGTAACACATTCAACAATTGGCGAATATCCTCTGCGATTTTGAAACAATATAATTTGCTCTTTTTCTTCTAAGGCTTCCGTCATTAATTCTAAGAGTCGTTCTGAAAAATGACCTTTCATTCGTTTTTTTCGATACCCCTCTTTAATATCTACTAACTCAATTTCAGGGAGTAGTACATTGCCATAGCGCCTATTTAGCTCTACAAAACCATATTTATTTTCTTTGGTATTGTGATAGCTCTCTAAGGATGGAGTTGCACTGCCTAGCAGCACTTTAGCTTTGTGAATATTGGCTAGAACGATTGCCGCATCTCGTGCATGATAGCGCGGTGCAGGGTCAAATTGCTTATAAGATGTTTCATGCTCTTCATCTATAATAATTAAATCAAGGTCAGCAAAAGGTAAGAATACAGCGGAACGTGCCCCAAGAATTAATTGCGTTTTTTCTTTTTTCTCAAGGAGATTATTCCACACCTCCACACGTTCATTCAATGAATATTTAGAATGAAATACTGAGATTTGATCTCCAAAATAATTGCGTAATCTTGAAATTAATTGTGTGGTTAATGCAATTTCTGGCAACAAATACAAAACCTGTTTCCCTTTTTCTAAAACCTCCTCAATGAGTTTGGCATAAATTTCTGTCTTCCCACTAGATGTGATTCCATGCAATAGAATTACATCTTTTTCTTTCATCTCAACTTTTATTTTTAAATAGACATCATCTTGAAAATGAGATAACTCAGGCAATTTATTTTTTTCTTTACTTAAATCAACTCTATCAACTTGTAAGTGATAAAAATCTAGAATATTCTTATCAACCAAAGCTTTTAAAACCGCTTCTGAAACATTACTTTGTCGCAACAAATCTTTCGCCTTAATGCGCTTTTTTGATGTATGCATAGAGAAATAATGTAACAATACCTCACGCTGCTTTTTAGCACGTGATAAACCATCCAACAATTCATTAAGCTTGGTTTCTTCTTTATAGTCGTTATTCAATCGTACATATTTCACCAATTTGGGCTTGTACTGTTCGTAGATTTCTTCTTTTAATTGCACAGCACCCTTATCCAGCAATTTATGTAGGATTGGCAATACCCGCTTTTTATCTAATATCTTACCGATCTCATCTACTTTTAATAAAGATTGATGCTGTAATGCTTCTACAATCAAAAATTCATCGTCATTGAGTTGAGATTCATCCTCTATAGCATCCGTTAGAGAAACTAGTGTTTCACTTTCTAACAACAGAGCAGAAGGTAATGCCGAACGCACTACCTCCCCCAGCGAACACATGTAATAATCAGCTATCCATTGCCAATGCTGTAATTGCTTTTTATTTATAATTGGGGTATCATCTAAAATCTGGTGGATTTCCTTAGCATCGTAGGCCGTTGGTACGTTATTATGAATCTTATAAGCTATTCCGGTATAAATCTTTGACCTCCCGAAAGGGACGGCCACACGCATACCTGTTTTTAAAAAGCCGACTTCAGCTTCTGTAATGGCATAGGTAAAAGAGCGCTGAAGCGGAATGGGTAAAATAACGTCTATGAAGTAGCTAGTTTTCAAAACAAGCGTAAAAATATTACTTGAAAAGGAATTAAATTAATTAAACCCAAGAATGTTTTTAACACCTTTATTACTTCATGAAGTAGCCCGTCTAAATTTATGAATTAGTGAGCACAAAAAAGGTGTGGATTCCTGTATTCGCTAGAATGAAAAATTATATTTTTTAAGACAAGCTAAAAAGATCATTTTCAATTTTGGCACGCTGTTTGGTATTCTTTGGATAATAATGCTAACCAAAAGCAATTATTAATTATTTAAGACAATCAAAATGAAAAAAACAGCATTATTTGTAGCAGCACTTTTTTTAGCCCTTTCTCCTCTCGCTGCTGCTGAGAGTAAAGAGAACACAGCAAGTTATAGATATTATAATGGCAACGGAGAGATGTTCACTTTTGTAGAAAGAGGGATTACATTTTCAGTTTTTCAAAATGGTGAATTTGATTTTTACATAAACCCTAGACGTGGTAGAGCGATTCATGCAGGTGTAAATCTAGGTGCTGTTAGCATTAGCTTCAATTCTGGTTACAATTATGATGCTTATGTGCAATATGACGACTATGGCGCTATTGTACAAATAGAAGATGTGCCTATATACTATGATTATCATGGCCGTATCAGTCAAGCTGGAGATGTTAGAATTCATTATAATAATGGGCGTTTATATCGCGTAGGAGGCTTATATATTCACTATAACAGATTTGGTGCCTACTCACACTATACCGGATTCATCAATAGATGGAATAGAAACTATGTATTTCACCCTTACCATAATTACTTTGTAAGACCTGTTTTTAACCGTTGTATAGTAAGTTATCGTCCGTATAGAAGATTTTACAATCCTATAAGATATGATTATTATAGAGGTCGTGGATATGCACGAGGTTATAGATATAAAAACTATAGACGTACTGGTAGAAGTTTTAGGAATATTAATTCTAGAGTAAGAACAAATAATGACGACAGACGCGTTGCAAGACGTTATAGTGATGCCAGAAGGTCTAATGATCGTATTGCAAGACGTAACGAAGGTGTAAGAAGAAGTACACAACAAAGAAGTGTCCAAAGAAACAGGAACCAGTCTGTTGAACGAAGGTCTCAAGGCATAAGAAGAAATGACAGTAGAATTACACAAAGAAGGAATTCTGGAATACAAAGAAATAACTCAGCCAGAACCCAAAGTAACAGGTCTGCTGAAAGGAGATCTCAAGGATTACAAAGAAGTGATAGTAGAATTGCACAAAGAAGAAATACGGGAGTTCAGCGAAACAATTCGGCTAGAACGCAACAGAACAGATCGATTCAAAGAAGGTCTTCTACGCCAAGAGTAGCTGAGCAGCGTAGAACTGTGGAACGTAGGACTTCAAAACCAAGAGCAAGCCAACAACGTCAAACAGTGCAGAGACGTTCGCAATCTCAGACAAGAACACAAAGTAGAAAAGCGCCGCAAAGACGTGTGGCTCAAAATAGAACAAATACTTCAAGAAAGTATAGCACAAAAAAAAGTACTGCTAGAAAACAAAGTTCTAGCAGATCAACGCAAAGAAACGGCAATCGTAGAACAGCTTCTAGAAGAAGTTTGTAATCACGGTTAAGTTCGTGGATAAGATAAAGGCTTGACCCTATTTTTAGGAACAGGCCTTTATCTATTACTATAATTAACTTGATTTTTAATTATTTTCGGGTAAATTCGCTTACCAGTGCTGAATGAGTTTAACTTTCATCAAGTATAAATCGTTAAAACGAATATATACCTTATAGTTACCACCATATGAAGAAACAATGAGAACACTTACAAACATTGTGATATTATTAATATCAGTTTCTGTTTTCGGTCAGGAGACATCAGAAATAAATTTAAACGAAACCCTTTTAAAAAACCTCGACAAAAATTCAATTGACATTATCGATGATACTCATTTGTATATAAATGACAACACTTCCAACGAACTTTTCTATTATGCTATAAAGCCTAAAGGGAAAATTAAAGGAACTTTAATTCTATTACCACCAACTGCACAAAATGTAGAAGATGTAATAAATAACAATATCAAACTATCCGAACTTGCATTCGAAAATGGAATTTTATTAATAATCCCTTCAATTAATTACAATCTTTATCTTGATGAGATTACAATGGGCTTTTTGAATACTACTTTTAAAAAAGCTACATCTAAATATAAAGTACCAAAAGACAAAATAGTAATCGGAGGTTTCTCTTTGGGAGGAATGAACGCTATTAGATATGTAGAACTCTCAAGAGAAAATCCTGATTTAACATCAGTTCACCCTATTGCAGTGTATGGAATAGACCCACCATTGGACTGGACAAGAATTTACTATTCATTTCAACGAACTAAAGATTTAGACTTTTCAGAAGTAGCAGTAAATGAGGCTACAGATTATTTAGCCAAACTTGATGAACAATTTGGAGGCTCACCAGAAAAAGTACCAAATACATATATTAAACATTCAATGTATTCAAAAACTGAAAAAAATGGAGGGAATGCGAAGTTTCTAATTGATTTACCCATTAGAATCTACTCTGACCCAGATATTGATTGGCATTTAAAAGAAAGACAAACTGACTTTTATGATATCAATGCCTTAGACCAAACAGCAATGATTAATGAATTAAGGATCATGGGTAATAAAAATGCGGAATTTATTAATGTATTAGGAAAAGGGTATCGCTTAAATGGAATGAGACATCCTCACTCTTGGTCAATCGCTGAACCCTATGGATTAATAGAATGGATAATCAACAGATTTTAATAAAAATGTGGGTAACAACGTATAACCGTAATTAATAGTGGAATAATTCTAACGAACCATCCCGCTACTAACCATACATAAGCAAACCGATAAGCGAAACCTCTACTTTTTATCTATAAATTTTCATGTTGTATCTTTGAGAAAATTGCCTTTTCCAAAAGTTTATTAAAATAAAATGAAAAGCATCCTTTTTTGTATATCATTAGTTTCTTCAATACTAGCTTATAGCCAAACTAAATTTGAATATAATGACACTGGTTTGGAACCACAATATGCAATAGTTCAAATTGATACCAAGTCCAAATTTGAATTATATAAAAAAACACTTGAATGGATTAAAACCAACGATGGGAATCAAAATGTTGTAATAAATACTAAAAATGAAAATGATTTTATACAACTCTGTGGAATTAAACAGAATATTATAAATGTGGGTAAGCAATACTATCACATGAAATACACCATTGAAATTAACTTTGAGGAAGGAAAGTATACATTTACACCTATGGCAATTCAAACGAAGTTAAATAGTAAATATGACATGGGTTGGCAAGCTATCAATCTTAAAGATGGTGCTTCATTTTTTAAAAAAGGTAAAGTCATAAAAAAAACTAAATCATATGTTACGGATATTCCTACTGCTTTAAACGAAATTAATTCTAGCTTAAGTAGCTATTTAACTTCAAATTAGGTAAGTTAAACTGGCAAATTTTATATTAATTACGTATAAGAGTGAATGCTAAAGCAACCATCTACCAATAAAATAAGAAATAGTTGCCACAGTACTACATAAAAATGCTCCCCATAAAACATCAACAAAAACTACTGATGCTGGCCAATCTTTTAATGTTGCCCAATTAGTAAAATCATAGGTTGCATAGGTAATAAAACCAAACAAAGCCCCTTTAAACATAGCTTGTTGCCAATTGCCAACTTCTAATGCAGGAACAACCGTAAAATATAAAATACCTCCTATAAAAATAAGATAGAAGATTATTGCTGCAAACCAATTCACTTCATCAGCCAAAAGATGACCCAACTGATTATTATAAAATTTCTTTGCAACGATACCTAACCACAATAAATCAACTAAGAAAAAAACTGGGATCGTTAGTAGGTATAGTTTGAAATAGAAAGAAATATTCATTATTACCTAGTTGGATATAATTTGAGTTAATTGAATCAAATTTACAAAAAACCAAGTGAAAAAGGACGACCATACTAAAAGCAATAAAAATATTTAAACAATCGTATCTTTGATAAACTTATTTTTTAAGTAATGAAATTCAAAGCCCACATAGACATCAATCAATCACAGGATATCGTCACCCAATTATTTGCTGACCCCAACTATTTAAAAGATTACCAAGACGGTTTTATAAAGAAAGAATTGATTAGTGGTGAAGCAGGTCAAAAAGGTGCCATTTCAAAAATGTATTACAAACATGGCAAACGTGAAATGCTATTAACCGAAACTATTAAAGCTAATAACTTACCTGATACTTTTGAAGCCTTTTATCATCATAAACATATGGATAATACTTTTTTAGCCACTTTTACTAAACTGAGCGAAAACAAAACGCGCTATACTATGGAAGTGGACTATGTACGCATGACATTTTTACCGAAACTAATGGGTATTCTATTCCCTAGTATGTATAGAAAACAAGGTGAGAAATGGATGAATAACTTTAAAAATCTGGCAGAAAATTATTCAGAATAAGTTGTGGATCTTTTCAGTAATACTTTAGATGAACCCAGAAACCTACTTCATAAAGATGGCATCGTAAACTATTATGGAAAAGTATTTTCTTATAAGGATGCTACCAAGTATTATGAGGCACTTTTAAATACTATTGAATGGCGTAATGATGAAGCCAAGATGTTTGGGAAGCTTTATATCACGAAGCGCAAAGTTGCTTGGTATGGTGACAGACCTTTTGAATACGCATACTCCAATAGAGTGAAATTAGCATTACCTTGGACAACAGAATTATTAGAATTAAAAGCGATTACTGAAGAAAAAACAAAGGAAACCTACAATTCTTGTTTACTGAACCTATACCATGATGGTTCAGAAGGAATGGCATGGCATTCTGACGGAGAAAAAGACCTTAAAAATAATGGTGCTATAGGATCGCTTAGTTTTGGTGCCGAGCGTAAATTTGCTTTTAAACACAAAGAAACCAAACAAAAAGTAGATTTGGTTTTAGAGCACGGTTCTTTATTGGTAATGAAAGGTGAAACCCAAACGCATTGGCTGCACCGCCTACCTCCTACCAAAAAAGTGCATAGACCACGTATTAATCTTACTTTCAGAACTATTGTAGAGAAGTAGTGACTATTTCATATCAAATGCCCAACAATGATCTTGTATAAATATTTTACAATACAAACTGTTCTCGCTACTTTACTATGGAAAACTCGAACTGACGCAGCATTTTTAAAATTAATATCTTTAAAGAACTAAAATACTAACAACTATTTCCTAACCTCTAAAAACTATATACTATGCAATTAGGTGCTTTTTCAATAAGTCTTTCTGTGAAGGATATATATGCCTCTAAA
This sequence comes from Maritimimonas sp. 2405UD52-3, assembly GCF_056591715.1. Classification (NCBI taxonomy): domain Bacteria; kingdom Pseudomonadati; phylum Bacteroidota; class Flavobacteriia; order Flavobacteriales; family Flavobacteriaceae; genus Maritimimonas; species Maritimimonas sp. 2405UD52-3. The sequence goes on along the minus strand of NZ_JBWQOL010000003.1, from coordinate 382,706 downwards.
GAATTTTATGAAAATTTAGGCTTTACTGTCTTTGCAGGAGACATTTCTATGAACTATCTCATTATGAAAAATGGCAATGCACTGGTTGGTCTTTTTCAAGGAATGTTTGAAAAAAATATACTCACGTTTAATCCTGGATGGGATGAAAATGCGCAAAAATTAAATGATTTTACAGATGTTAGAGACATCCAAAAACACCTAAGAAAGAAAGGCATAAAACTGGAAAAAGAAGCAGACGAATCAACTTCGGGACCCGCTAGTTTTGTGGTAGTTGACCCTGATGGTAATCCTGTATTAATTGATCAGCATGTTTAATTCTTTAGCTTATAAACAATGAAACGTATCATCAGAACACCCGAAAACAGGTTTGAAGATTTACCGGGCTACAACTTTCAAAGTAATTATATAGAAATTGAAGAAGGCTTACAACTTCATTATGTAGATGAAGGCAAAAAGGACGACCCAATAGTTTTACTCTTACATGGTGAGCCCAGTTGGTCATATTTATATCGAAAGATGATTCCTGGTTTAGTTTCCAATAACTTCAGAACTATCGCACCGGACCTTATTGGTTTTGGCAAATCAGATAAACTAACAAATGCAAATGACTATTCGTATCAAAAGCATCTAGATTGGCTCACAACATTTGTTGAAAAACTAGATCTTCATAATGTGATTCTTTTTTGCCAGGATTGGGGTGGTCTTCTTGGCTTAAGAATGATCACTGAAATACAAGAACGATTTTCTATGGTTATAGCATCTAATACGTTCTTGCCTACAGCAGATCGTCCTGCTCCGGAAAGCTTCTTAAAATGGCGCGCCTATTCTCAGCACTCCTCTTCTTTTGATATTGGAAAGGTTATTGAGATGGGTACGAGTAGAGAACTTACTGACGCTATTATTGCGGCATATAATGCTCCTTTTCCATCTGAAGACTATAAAGCAGGCGCACGTATGTTCCCTATGTTAGTGCCCATTGAAGAAACTGACCCTGAGGCCATAAAGAATCGTAAAGCTTGGGAGCACTTAATGAAATGGAAGAAGCCTTTCTTAACCATTTTTGGAGATAAAGATGATATTATGAAAGGGGCGGAAAAAGTATTTCAAAAATTGGTTCCCGGTGCAAAAGGGCAAAACCACGCCCTCCTTGATGCCGGACATTTTATTCAAGAAGAAAAAGGCGAAGAACTTGCTGAATTAATTACTAAATTTTATTTAGCAAATACCAAATGAAAAATACAATTATACTAATCTTATCTCTTTCATTTATGATGCTTAATTGTAAGCCTAACAGAACTTCAGATCATTTATCAGTATCTGACGAAGCTCAAATAGAAAAATCTATTCAGAATGAAATTGATGAAGGTGTTGAAGCTACCAGAACAAAAAATATTGATCTCTATATGAGTCAGATGCCTGACGATCTGAAAATAGTTGATCAACGTGGAGAAGTGATTTCAAAACAAAAACAAAGAGAATACACCTTAAGAGATTGGGCAATCATAGATACCACACTAGCTATTCATGTGCATATTGACAGTATGCAATATGCAACTAAAGACAGTATAATTGTATTTACCTCGCAACGATGGAAGCGCATGATGTTTCAACGTGATGGTAAGACTACTGATACCGTTCTTACTACTCAAAGACATCGTGAGACCTGGAAGAAAACCAAAAAAGGTTGGTTTGGTTATGAAATTGAAGAATTAGGAGGAGAAGTATATGTTAATGGAAATAAATTTATAATAGACTAATTACGTTCTAATTTATCTTTAAAAACAAACATGAGTACAATGGGCAATGCCAAAATCAAGATTATACGCTTATTTTCTAAGAATATTTGAGGGTATAAGGCAAGTGTTAAGACAAATCCACCAATAGCACCTCCCATATGAGCACCATGACCAATATTACCCAGCTGTGTTTTCATTCCATATATAGAATAAAGAAAATAACCCACACCAAATACCCAGCCAGGAAAACCAAATACAGGAAAGAATATGAATGACAGCTGCATAGAAGGATTCAACATGATTGCAGCATATACAACACCCATAACAGCTCCTGAAGCACCAACGGCACTATAATAAGGTTCACGTTTATGAAAACTCAAGGCTAGGGTACTACCTGCAATTAAACTACCAAAATAGATCAATAGGAATTTTGGAACTCCCACGACACTCAGAACCGCATCAGCAAAAATATACAAGGCAAACATATTAAAGAACAAATGTGCTTGATCTACATGTAAAAACCCGGAAGTAAACATACGCTTCTGATCTCCTTGTAAAATTGGCCCTACCTGAAATTTGTACTTCTCTAAAAATAAACGATCAGAAAACCCTTTGATAGAAACCAAAACATTTGCTGCAATTAAGCCCATTATAACAGGATTCATTCTTTAAATAGTATTTTGCCAAAGATAAAATTATATACCGATATTTGCCTAAATTTTTAGAGCGTGAAGCTAATCATTTTTGTACTTGTATATCCAGTCATATGGCTATTATCAATTTTACCATTTAGGATACTCCATATACTGTCAGATATCTTTTATTACATCACCTACTATATAGTTGGCTATAGAAAGGAAACCGTTTTCGGAAATTTAAAAATTGCCTTTCCCGAGAAGTCTGACTCCGAAATAACAAGAATTGCAAAGAAGTCATACAGGCATTTTATAGATGTTTTTGTAGAGATGATCAAATCATTTACCATATCTAAAAAACAAATTACAAAACGATTTAAATTGGTAAATACAGATGTTATATATCAGTTAGAAAAACAAGGGAAAAGTGCTATTCTGTTGGGCTTTCACTATGGCAATTGGGAATGGATTTTTAGTCTAAACCTTGTTGTGAAATATAATGGATATGCAGTATACAAGAGGATACGTAATCGTTTTTTTGACAAAAAAATACAAGAAACACGTGGGCGCTACAATACTACTTTAGTACCTACTAAAGAAATTTTTGATGTCATTAGAGAAAATAAAAAAAATAATATCTTGTCTTTATATGGTTTTTTAGGAGACCAATCACCAAAACCAAAAAAAGTGCATTATTGGGGTGACTTTTTTGGAGCTCATGTACCAATTCATACGGGTGTTGAAGCGCTCGCCAAAAAGCACAACCTACCTATTATTTATTTTGAAGTAACTAGACTTAAAAGAGGTTATTATCAGGCAGAATTTAAACTTTTAACTGATACTCCAAATAGTTTTAAAGATTACGATATTACAGATATTTATTTGCAGATGGTAGAAAAACATATAAAAGAAGCGCCTGCGTATTACTTTTGGACACACAAGCGCTTTAAACATAAGGATAAACAACTCACCTAGTAAGAGCGTCTATTCCTGTGTTTCTAGAATCTTCCCTTTTTCATTTACCAATACACTAAAGATCATACTACCTTTAGCAATTTGCACCTTATATATTTTTGTTTCTTTTTCCTCCGTAATAAAAGCATGTCTTGCCTTATAGCCTTTGTATTGTGAAACCGATTCTATTACAGCTTCTGGCAGGTTTTTTACTTCTACCTTTTTTAATCTTGCTTGATCTAATTTAACAGATTTTACTTCTCTTACCTGGCTATAAGATTCTTGCGAATAAAACAGAAATGTAATGGCGGCTAAAACGGTTAAAAATTTTAAATTCTTCATAGTCAAAATTGTTATTAGTTGGTTTGGTTGGTTCGTTTATCTATTACTCCAGCTAGTACCTTGTCTATTCTTCTCTAAATCATACCCTAAGGTAATTAAATGTGTACCACTAGAATTCAAATCGCTGGCCTCATTGATATTCCACTGAAAAGCATAGCCTACATAAAATTCTTTCTTTTTCATACCCAACATAGGAGCAATTGAAAGTGGTTCAAAGCTTTGGTCATTAATAAACCTACTATTAATACCTGCCCATAAATAGCCGTCATCATTATCATTCATTCTTCGTGCTTTAAAGTTTAAATCTGAAACAGACCTTCTATCACCTTCAAAATACTTCAAATAAATGGATGGTTCATATTCATACTGCTCACTCTTACTTATAAAGGTATAGCCAGTATATACATAATAGTTTCTTAACTTCTCAGGCTCATTTGGTGAAAAAATATCAATCTTTTTATTTAAAATATTTGATGCATTTATAGAAAAGAAAAAATTCTCATATCTATACAAAGCCCCAAATTCAAAGTTATGATTTGTAGTAGATTCGGCAGCACCCACGGCCTGATCCGTAGTGCCTTCCCCATCGCCTTCGTCAAAATCTGATGTATTAATCTTAAAATGATTGAACTTGTAGGATATCCCTAATGACAAATATTGTTCTGAAGGATCATCTAAGATTAAGTGATAAGCATATGACAACTGCGCTCCCATTTGTCTAGTAGCACCATTCTTGTCATTATAAATTAGAATTCCACCACCTGACTTCTCACCAAAACGCAGGTCATAAGATAAATTCTGAGTGCTTGGAGCATTATCAAGCCCTAACCACTGTGAAACACCACTCAATCTAATTCTATTATATTCCTCATCAATACCAGCATATACTGGTGATATTGCAAACGGATTTTCAGCTAAATACTGTGTATATGGAGATAGCTTAAACTCCTGAGAGTGTGCAGTGAGCCCACATATAATTACGATTATATAAATAACTTTTTTCATTGGTTTGATTGCTGTTTTGTGATTAATGAATTATCTATATAATGTTACATTTCCTTTAAATACCCGATCATCTGTAGGCTCATTTAACTTAACGATATACCAGTAGTCTCCTGATGGCAGCATTCTACCATCATAAGTACCATCCCATGACCTAGTATTGCCTTGATAGGTAGCTAGCAATCGTTGATATCTGTCAAATATTTGTACTGATATGTTTGGATATAATTCAATATTTCTTGGATACCATACTTCATTATCAGAATCACCATTAGGTGTAAAGAAATTAGGTATCTCTATATCTTTAAATTCAACTATTTCTTCTACAATACAACCTCTAGAATCTTTCACGAAAAATGTATAGAACCCGGCACTTGGTACTGTAAATACATTATCTGAGCCAAAATCTTCATCAGTAACTTCTACAGGTACATTTTCAGCAGGATTTTTTAGCATTGCATATTCATAACCAGGCGTTCCATTGTCTGCTAATACTATATAATCTCGTAATTCAGCTGAACTTGTATTTTCCTCAACTTCAAATGTTACAGGAATGTAGTCTTCTATAACCACTTCTATTGGGTCTACAGTACATCCAGTAGAGTTTTGAACTACGCGCACAGAATGACTTCCGCTTGATACACCTTCAAAAATTCCTGTTGAATTACTTTGTGAACCATCTAAGGTATAGGTAACATCGTTTTGATATTGCTCAGCTACAGTAGCAACAATAGTATTTGTAGTGCCTTCACAGGCAAAACCTCCTGATACTTCAAATTCTAAAAACACTAACTGCTCAACTGTTCTTGTTACCATTGTTTCACAAGTATTAGGTCCTTTTACTTTGCGAATTATGATCTCATAATCGCCCTTGGCTAGACCATTAAATGTTGGGTTAGATTGGAAGTTAGCACCATTATCAATACTAAATGTGATAGCATTACCTGCATTGTTCTGCGTAACATCTACTGTAATGCTACCATCTGAATCTCCAAAACAAACTACATCTTCATGTGATAACTCATATTCAATTTCTTCATCAAAGTCAATATTAGCAATTGTAGTTGTTGTACAGTTATTGGCATCCCTTACTGTAATGGTATGATCCCCCTCTACGGTAGTTTCAAATATGTTAGACGTTTGAAAAGCACCACCATCCATACTGTATTCATATTCATTATCTCCTCCAGTAAACTGAGTACCTCCTGTACCAGTCACTTCTATTCTTCCACTTAAAGCATTACCATTACAAGGCATAATATTATCTAATACTTGATTTGTTGCTTGCAATAATGTAGGCTCTGCCACTTGAAAAGAGAACGTATCAAAGCAGCCATCTGTGTTGGTAACTCGTACGTCATAAGTACCAATATCTAATCCGTTAAAAGTATGAGACTTAGCACCTATAAGGCCAGTACTTTCAATTGGATTTCCTCCTTGCGAAAGTTGATAATTAAACGTAGCGGCATCATCAGTAACGTTAATAGTAATCCCTCCGTCAGCACTATCTTTACATTGATTATCAAAAGGAGTAAAATCTACTTCTAACCCAAGCACGGTTACTGTTCTTGTGGTTACAGTACACCCTACTTTTGTTTGTGTACAAGTATATATACCAGGACCTGTTACGGTAATAGTTTTTGAATTAATGGCTAATACATTACCGTCTTCATCTGTCCATCTATAGATATTATATCCATCATCACCGGTAATGGTTAAGTTGTTATTACAAAACTGTAATGTAGTATCAAACTGACAAGAGCTTGTATCAACAAACAAGTCCATAGAACCTTCTCTAGGCAATCCGCACCCACTAATACCATTTAATCCTGGCTGTGCAGTAATGTTGGCTCCAGATGTTTCACCATCATAATACGATTCTAAACTATTTTCTAATAAATTAGTACAAGCATCAGTATAATCAAAACAATTATCTGAAGCAGTTACCTGGTATCTAATATCGTATGCAGCGTTCGCAGGATCAGATTCTCTAAGAACAAGATTGTTAGGTATTGAAAAATCTAAAACCACCAATCCATTTGCATTCGTACTTCTTGAATAAGTCACTCCAGCTGGTAAGCTTATAGAGCTCTCATCTAATATTACATTAAATGGTAAAGTGTTTCTAATAGTTGTATTTAAAGCATTATCTGTTCCAGTATTTTGAAAGTTTAAATTGTACCAAACGGTAGCTCCTAATGGCACAGGTGAATTTAATGTAATCTGATTACCATTGGTATCTTCTACACTTGTTAATACTTGCAATACAGGTTCAATAATATTTACGGAAAATGTATTTAAAAATGGAAAAATTCTATCACCATCTGTATCAATTCTTACGGTTGCTTCTGTTGCACCATTTGCAAGAATAGTGTTCCCAGGATTCAATGGATTTAAATCAACAATAGCGGCATCCCAACCCAATGTATTGGTATGAGCCGGATTATTAGAAGCTATTTGAGCCCCGTCAATTGTAATCTTACTATTAAAGAAATTATCGGCAGGGTTTTCTGCATCAAAAAGTGTTGTAAAACTACCATTAGGTTCTGCAGTATTGAAGAATTCATCGGCAAACAATAATTGCTCTCCTGTTAAATTTCTATCACCCTCTAAAGCAGCAACACCAATCTTACCTTCAACTGGACCAGATGGTGGTGTTACAAAGCCTGAGTACTGAAATTGTTCAGCATTGGTAGGTGCAACTTCTGTTAATCCGTCAAATGTTGAAATATATTTTCTTGGTTCAGCAGGATCTTCATATACTATAACCAATGTCCATCCAGCCGCCATGTTATTGTTATTTGTAGTAGTATCATTGTCTACATCGCAAGGTATGTCTGCAACAAAATAAGTACCATTAGGGTTTGATAATCCTGAAACAATACTAGTCACGTCTTTATAAAATACTAAATTACCAAAATCAACATCTGCCGTAATATTTTGATAACTCCCTCCGGGTGTTCTAAATCTAATGTTCTCTGGAGTTTGAGTGTCTAATGTAAAACGAGTACCCCAGTATAAACCAGCGTAAACAATTTTACTACATGTTGTTAGGTTTAAATCTGCACTACTAGAACTAAATGTGCTTGATACATTGTCTACATCAATGTAGACCATATCAAAATTATTGTTGTTCTGATTACCTGTGTAAGGATCTGTAGGATGATTTCCTACTATAGAGTTACCAATCATGGTTAACTCACCGTTAATACCAGTATTTTCATACCTTTTTGCAAAAGGTTCAATACTTTGAGCGCTTAAATAAAAGGGAGAGATTAAAATGGCTACGCAGAGCATAAATACCCTGGTAAGATTACTAGGTGATCTCATATTATAAATGATTAGCGATTCGTAAGCTTAAACGCCTACTTTTTTAGTTTAGTATATCAATATAACAACTTAATGAGGTGTTTTCCCAAACTGGGAGCCTTAATTTTTTGAAAATTAGTCTACTAACTTTCTCTTAAAAAAAATAGAAAATAAAATATAAAGAAGTATTATCAATGGAATTGCCGTTACCTTGAATACCACCAGAAGAAACAAAGATAAAGTCAAAAATAAGATATGAAGCCAATTTTTCTGTAAAGAGAAATTTTTGAATTTTAAGGCAAATAAAGGGAGCTCTAAATTCATCACAAGTGATAAGACCAACGTTATAAACACTAAGAAATAAGTGTTATTTACTAGTTCAATAGCAAATTCATGTTGGCCAAATTTCAAAATGGAAGGTAATGAAATTACAAACAACGCCATAGCCGGTGTTGGTAAGCCTAAAAATGAACTACTTTGTCGTTCATCAATATTAAATTTTGCCAAGCGATAGGCAGCAGCTAAGGGCAAAAGGAATCCTATAAAAGGAATAAAATCTATTGTATCAAAACTTGAAAACCAATCATGATCAGCCCAGTCACCTAAACTTTTCCTAAGCAATTGAAACATCACAATACCTGGAACCACTCCAGAGGTAACCATATCGGCCAATGAATCCAACTGAACACCTAACTCACTTTGCACTTTTAACAAACGGGCAGCTAAGCCATCAAAAAAATCAAAAAAGATGCCTAGAAGCACAAAAAAAGCCGCTTCAACCAATCTATCTGAAGCAGCAAGCATAACAGCAATTACACCAGAGAGCAAATTCAATAGCGTAATAATATTTGGTATCTTTCTTTTTATGATTTTTAGGTTTAGTTACGGGTAAATTTAAAGAAATTAATCGGATTCAATATTCTTAACGTAGTTGTTGATAAATTCTCTGTAATCCATTTCATTTTTTGACACTAAATAGTATTTTAGCAAATCTTCACAATGCATGTATTTTAATGGCTAAACAGACTACTTATACCGAAGACAATATACGCTCGCTTGATTGGAAAGAACATATCAGGATGCGTCCAGGTATGTATATTGGTAAATTAGGAGACGGATCTTCGCCTGATGATGGTATCTATATCTTGATTAAGGAAGTCATTGACAATTCCATTGACGAGTTTGTTATGGGTGCTGGTAAGACCATAGAAATTTCTGTGAAGGATAAATCAGTTACCATTCGTGATTATGGACGTGGTATTCCTTTAGGAAAAGTTATAGATGTGGTATCAAAAATGAATACAGGTGGTAAATATGATTCACGTGCATTTAAGAAATCAGTAGGACTGAATGGTGTTGGTACCAAGGCAGTAAACGCTTTGTCTACGCATTTTAGAGTACAATCTGTACGCGAAGAAAAAACTAATATAGCCGAATTTGAAAAAGGTGAATTAACGGTGAATGAAGGTATTCAGCCTTCTTCACTAAGAAAAGGAACTAAGGTTACATTTACACCAGATGAAACCATCTTCAGCAATTATAAGTACCGAAACGAGTACATCATAAAAATGATCAAAAATTATGTGTACTTAAATCCCGGACTTACCATTCTCTTTAACGGAGAAAAATACTTTTCAGAAAACGGATTGAAAGACCTGCTTGAAGAGAATATTACTGAAACAGATATGCTCTACCCTATTATTCACTTGAAAGGTGATGATATAGAGCTGGCTCTTACCCATAGCAGAACACAATACAGCGAAGAATATCATTCCTTTGTAAACGGTCAGCATACTACGCAAGGAGGTACACATCAAAACGCATTTAGGGAAGCTGTTGTAAAGACAGTAAGGGAATTTTTTGGGAAAAATTATGAAGCTTCAGATATCAGAAAATCAATAGTTTCTGCTATTTCAGTTAAAGTAATGGAACCAGTTTTTGAAAGTCAAACAAAAACAAAATTAGGCTCAACAGAAATGGGAGGTGGTCTTCCCACCGTACGCACTTTTATTAATGATTTTATTAAAACAAACCTAGATAACTACCTTCATAAAAATACAGAAACTACTGAGTTACTTCAGCGTAAAATACTACAAGCTGAACGTGAGCGAAAAGAGCTATCTGGCATAAGAAAGCTAGCTAGAGAGCGTGCGAAAAAAGCAAGTTTGCATAATAAAAAATTACGTGACTGCAGGGTACACTTGGGAGATATGAAAAAGGACAATCGCTTAGATAGTACCTTATTTATTACTGAAGGTGACTCGGCTAGTGGTTCTATCACCAAATCTCGTGATGTGAATACTCAAGCAGTGTTTAGCTTACGCGGAAAGCCTTTGAATTCTTTTGGTATGTCTAAAAAAATCGTTTATGAAAACGAAGAGTTCAATTTATTACAGGCGGCATTAAATATTGAAGATGGCATGGAGAATTTGCGCTATAACAACATCGTAATTGCTACGGACGCGGATGTTGATGGTATGCATATTCGGCTACTGCTGATTACTTTCTTTTTACAATTCTTTCCAGAACTCATAAAAGAAGGGCATTTATACATACTGGAAACCCCTTTATTCAGAGTACGTGACAAAAATGAAACACATTATTGCTATTCTGAAACTGAAAAGCAAACAGCTATGAAGAAATTAAAAGGCAAACTTGAAGTAACTCGATTTAAAGGGCTTGGAGAAATATCACCCGATGAATTCAAACATTTTATAGGCGAAAATATGCGTTTAGATCCCGTAATGCTAGATAAAGAAATGTCTATTGAGCAGTTACTTACATTTTACATGGGCAAAAACACACCTGATCGCCAAAAGTTTATCATTGAGAACCTAAAAGTTGAATTAGACCTAGTTGAGGAAGCAGTATGATGCAAGACGACAATAACTCAGAAGAGCATTTAGAACATAGCGAAGATATTCATCAAGAAGAAACAGAATCACAAGAAACGATTACCCGGGTTACGGGTATGTATAAAGACTGGTTTTTAGATTATGCTTCTTATGTAATCTTAGAGCGTGCAGTACCTGCCATAGATGATGGCTTTAAGCCCGTACAGCGCCGTATTATGCAATCTATGAAAGACCTTGATGACGGCCGCTATAATAAGGTGGCTAATCTAGTAGGTCATACCATGCAATATCACCCTCATGGAGATGCCAGTATTGCTGATGCCATGGTACAATTAGGGCAGAAAGAGCTCCTCATTGATATGCAAGGAAACTGGGGAAATATTCTCACAGGTGACCGTGCGGCAGCTTCAAGGTATATAGAAGCACGTTTATCAAAGTTTGCGTTGGAAGTTGTCTTTAATCCTAAAACTACAGAATGGCAAGCTTCTTATGATGGTAGAAGAAAAGAACCTGTTGATTTGCCTGTTAAGTTTCCGTTATTGCTTGCACAGGGTGCGGAAGGTATTGCCGTAGGACTTTCTACAAAGATATTGCCTCATAATTTTAATGAACTGATTGATGCATCTATAAAATATCTAAAGGGACGCAGTTTTAAGATCATTCCTGATTTTCTTACTGGAGGTATTGCTGACTTTACAAACTATAATGATGGAAAGCGTGGTGGTAAGGTTAGAGTACGTTCTAAGATTTCTCAATTAGATAAAAAGACATTAGTAATCAATGAATTACCATACGGAACAACAACGTCCTCTTTAATAGATTCCGTCTTAAAAGCTAATGATAAAGGCAAGATAAAAATCAAGCGTATTGAGGATAATACCGCTGCTGAAGTAGAAATTTTAGTCCATTTACCAAGTGGTGTTTCGCCTGATAAAACCATTGATGCTCTCTATGCTTTTACCAATTGCGAGCAGTCAATTTCACCGCTATGTTGTGTAATTGAAGATCATAAACCCGTCTTTATTGGTGTTTCTGAGATTCTAAAGCGCTCTACAGATCATACGGTTGACCTTTTAAAGCTTGAGCTTGAAATTCAATTGAATGAATTAGAAGAGCAATGGCATTTTGCTTCTCTAGAACGTATCTTTATTGAAAATAGGATCTACCGTGATATTGAAGAAGAAGAAACCTGGGAAGGCGTTATTTTCGCTATTGACAAGGGCTTAAAACCACACACTAAACATCTGAAACGCGCGGTTACTAAAGAAGATATTGTCCGTCTAACGGAAATACGCATTAAAAAGATCTCAAAATTTGATATTGACAAAGCCAAACAGCATATTGAGTCACTTGAAGAAAAGATTGCTGAAGTTAAGTATCAGCTTGAAAATTTGATTGAATATGCAATTGACTACTTTAAAAACTTAAAGACCAAATACGGCAAGGGTAAAGAACGTAAAACAGAAATTCGCGTGTTTGAAGATATTGTAGCTAGTAAGGTAGCTATGAAAAATGCCAAGCTATATGTAAACCGAGAAGAAGGCTTTGTGGGTACCTCTATGCGCAGGGATGAATTTGTTGCTGATTGCTCAGATATTGACGATATTATTGTGTTTCGTGAAGATGGAAAAATGATTATTACAAAGCTTGATAGCAAAACCTTTGTAGGAAAAGGCATTATTCATGTAGCTGTCTTTAAAAAGAAAGATAAGCGCACAGTGTACAATATGATCTATCGAGATGGAAGGTCTGGACCAACCTACATGAAACGCTTTGCTGTAACTGCTATTACGCGCGATAAAGAGTATGACCTTACCGCAGGTAATAAGAGTTCAAAAGTTTTGTATTTCTCTGCCAACCCTAATGGCGAAGCAGAAGTTGTTACAGTACTTTTAAGAGCTGTAGGTAGTATTAAGAAGCTAAAATGGGATATAGATTTTGCAGAACTTGCCATTAAAGGTCGCGGTAGTAGAGGAAATACTGTCACTAAATATTCAGTAAAGCGTATAGAACTCAAAGAGAGAGGCATTTCTACATTAAAACCTCGAAAAATATGGTTTGATGATACTGTTCAACGTTTAAATGTAGAAGAACGAGGCGAGTTACTAGGTGAGTTTACTGCTGAGGATAGATTGTTAGTTGTTAATCAATCTGGAGTGGTAAAGACCATTGTACCTGAACTAACAACGCATTTTGACAGCAATATGATTGTATTAGAAAAATGGATTCCTAACAAGCCTATTTCTGCGGTGCATTATGATGGTGAAAAAGAACGCTATTTTGTAAAGCGATTTATGATTGACAATCCTAATAAGGAAGAAACAATTATTACCGACCATCCAAAATCTCAATTAGAGATTATAGCTACAGATTTTAGACCAATGGCAGAAGTCATCTTCTCAAAGCGTAGCTTAGATGCAATCCAATTAAATTTTGAAGAATTTATCTCAGTCAAAGGCATTAAAGCAATTGGAAATCAATTAACTACAGAAAAAATAAAACAAGTAAATTTATTAAATCCATTACCTTATGAAGCTCCTGAAGAGGAAAACATAGAAGTAGTTGGCGAGGAAGAGATAAACTCAGATACACAGGTCAAATCTGATAATGAAAAAACGGAAGATCAAGATGGGGAAGGCCAAACTACCTTGTTTTAGAAAGTCATTGCTATAAAGATTGCAATTCAATAACTGTTTTTGATTATATTCATTAGTATTATACCATTTAAGTTTTCATACAATCTTTTGACTATAACCAAGGCAACTCTAATCGTTGAGGCTATCTTTCAAAACACCATACCAGATTTTTAATCGCTTTACCCCCCACTCTTTTGCTTTTTTAATATCTCTACCCATATAAATATCTATTTGCTTACGCTTACGGCGATGCATTTTATCCTTCACTAAATAGATACTATCTAAGCCTTCAATTTTTATAGGAGTATTGTATTCCAAGCCCAGCTTTATCAAATCCCTGGAAACAGCAATACATTTCATTCCTGGTTTTAGAGTATCACCCCAAGCAGCTATACTTGGATTTCCTATTGTCTGAGCTTTTGTAGAATTGTACGCAGTTACTTTTACCTCTATTTCTTTCCAGATATAAGGGTCACTTTGCTTCTTTTTACATGAAAAAGTTGAGAGGATAAGTATAAAAAGGGCTAATCTCATATTTTTAAATCCTTTAACTTAAACTGTATTTTACTGTTTGTTGCCCTCTGTGCTAATCTATTAATAGCTTCATCTGTTAACTGTAACACGCGAGGGTAACCGCCAGTAACCCCACAATCGCGCATTAAAATAATTAAAGTTCCTGACGGAGTTAACTGCACTGTGCCTGGCATAACAGATGAAGTGAGCATTGAATCTAAATCGTTTTGTAAGTTCTCAAACAATTTATAACCCATTCTGTTATGTTCTTTAGAAATAGTAAATTCAGTTTGCTCCAAAAATTTTTGCTGGTCTTCATCTAGCAGATCATATTCCGGCCCTTTGTAGGTTTCAATATGTTGGTCATTAAAATGATCTGGACGAATCTTAACATGAGAAAAAGTAAGACTTCCCTCAGAAATATAGGGCTCATAAAAGATCTCATCTCCTTTATGTAATATAAATTTCTTTGTGATCTCATTAAAAAAACTTCTACTACCCAGGACAGGCTTATTCAAAAAACCTCCTTTAACCGCTAAATATACTCGCACACCATAATTTCTATGATAAAATTTTAAAATACTGTCTTTCTTAACTTTAACAGGATGATTACATAACAATGGCATACGATCAAGCTTAGCATCTAGATCAGCACCTGTAATACATAGTATAGTTTCTCTAGTGAATTGAAAAGTACCATTCAACGTTACTTCTAAGACCCCATCATTTTCATCATTACCGATTAATAAGTTCGCCAATCGTGCTGAATACTGATCCATGGCCCCAGAAATTGGCACTCCATATTCTCTATAACCAAAACGCCCTAAGTCTTGAACGCTAGTATACACTCCCTGCTGTAAAACTCTAAGCAATGATCACCTCGCTTTCTATATGATAACGTTTATATGCAATTAACTTTGTGATCTCTTGATGTTCTTTAAGACTAATAGAAAAAAATTGAACAGAATCTCCTGGCTTTGCAAAACAGGGAATCTTACTTTTTCTATCAAAAAATGAAATAGGCGAATTTCCAATAATATTCCAACCACCAGAACTTTGCTGTGGATATACTCCAGTTTGTGATCCGCCTATACCCACAGCACCTTTTTTTACTGAAATTCTAGGGTTCATTTTACGTCTAGAATGAAGTGCTTTGGGTAAGCCACCTAGGTATAAAAACCCTGGTAAAAAGCCAATGAAAAAAACAGTATATTTTCGTCCTGTATGAAGCTGAATTATTTTTGATTTTGACAACTTATTTTTTTTAGAAATTTCTTCTAAATCAATACTAAATCTTTCATCATAACATACAGGGATTTTCCAAAGTTTAGATTCTTTATTTTTTTGTACATTTTGCTCCTTATATATTGATTTTAGTACCGAAAACTCATCATAGATATTTTCTATAATACAATTATAAAAAATTGTTAATGAGTTATATGTAATGATCATTTCAACTTTTGGTTTAATATAAATTTTTGAAAGTGTTTTTTTGAAATTTAAAACATCATTTAGGATATTTTCATCAATTTTTGATGGCCATTCAATCAAAATTGCACTGTTCCCAAGAGGTTTATATGTAAGGTCAAATTGGCTCAAATTATCTCATCTTTACTTCCTTTTTTTGAAGTGCTTTTGAAGTGTGTTTCAAGAGCTCAATTGCCTTGGGATTATCACTATGAAAACAGAAGGTTTCAGCTTCTAAATCTACCTCTACTCCATCAACAGTTTTTACCTTTTTATGTTTGATTATTTTAAACAAATGTTCTAGCAATTCTTCTTCATTGGTAATTACTGCATTTTCAAATTTTCTAGATACTAAGGTAAGATCAGTATTATAATTTCTATCCGCGAAAGCTTCTATCATAGTTTTCAACCCTGCTTTTTCAGCTATTGTTTTAATTACCGAATTATATGGTACATATAAAATAGCATTTGGAGCAACATTTTTAACAGCTCTCACCACTATTTCTGAATGCGAACTATCAATTGCCACCAAATTATACAAAGCACCATGCGGTTTTACATGATGAAATTCAATATTTTTTTCATTGCAACAATCAATAACCAATTGAATTTGTTGCTCTAAGCTTTGCTGCAACTCATTTAATGACATCTCAAGACGTATTCTACCAAAATTAGCTTTATCTGGAAACGAAGGATGTGCTCCTACTTTAACTTCATACATCAAAGCTAGATCTATTACCTTTCTAACGGTTCGTTTGCTACCTGCATGACCACCACAAGCTATAGAACAAGAAGAAATATAAGGCATTAATTGAGCCTCATTATTTAGCCCTTCACCAAGATCACAGTTTATGTCTATTATTTCTATCAGAAAGTAAATTTTAAGATTTCTGTATTTTCAGGAATAACACTAAATGATATCAAAGACCTTAAAGATACTTTTTAATCCTAAAAAAATAGTTATTGCTAGAATTGCAAATCCTATTATATTTTGTTTGAAGCTATTTTTATATGCTCCTAATACAGATTCTTTGTTCATGATCCATAATAAGAACCCTGCAATAACCGGTAACAAAATACCATTGGCCACCTGTGCAAACTTGATGATTTCAATAGATTTGAACCCAACTGAAGAAAAGAATACACCTAACAACAAGATGAAAATCCAAACAGCTCTAAATTTCTTTGATTTTAAATTGTTTTCCCATCCAAAGCAGCCTTTAGCAACAAATGCAGCCGCCAACGGCGCTGTAATAGCACTAGTAATACCTGCAGCAAACAAACCTATAGCCAAGAAATATTTTGCATAATTGCCAAACAAAGGTGCTAATCCTTTAGCGAGATCAGCTGCATTATTTACTTCGGAAGATTGTATGGCAGACGCAGAAATGATAATTGCCATAGAAACAATACCACCAAGGACAACAGCAACTATGGTGTCCTTTCTAGCAAAGTGTAAGTCATTTTTATCATGCCACTTTTCTTTTACCAAAGATGCATGTAAAAACAAGTTATACGGAACCACAGTAGTACCGATTAAACCTACAATCATCAAAATACTATCGTCAGGAAACGACGGTATAAAACCTTTAAAAACTAAAGATAAATCTGGTTTGGTGAGCACAGCTGTAACTAGAAAGGCTAGACTCATTAAAATAACAAGTACAACCAAACCTTGTTCTAACACTTTATAATTGCCAATATAAAGTAGTGTAAAAGCAATTGCCCCCAAAAGCAAACTGTATACGTTGAGATTCAAACTACCAATACTTATAGATTGTTTTTCAAAAATAGTTTCCAAACCCAGCACACCTCCACTAATATTGCCAGCTTCATAAGCCGCATTACCAATAACTATAGCAGATAGTATCAGTAAAACAGTGAGCATTTTAAAAATAGGATTGCTAACCTCTGAACGAATGATTTCTGACAGCCCTTTTTGAGATATTATGCCTAATCTGGCAGCCATTTCTTGTAAAATTATGGTTGCTATAATTGATAATACCATTGCCCATATTAAGGCATATCCATAATTGACGCCGGCCAGAGTGCAAAGTGTAACAGTTCCAGGGCCTATAAATGCAGCTGCAACTAATGGTCCTGGGCCAATATTTTTGAAAAATTTAAACACAGAATAAAGTCAGGCTAGTCTTCTATACCTACAATAGCGTAAGCACTCACCTTTGGTTTTTCGTAGTTGTGAATTTTAGTCGTTTTCTTTAATTCTGCAACTTCAGGTACATTTTTTAAATACTCAGAAAGCCTATCTAGAAGAGGATGCTGATCGTTTGTACTAATCTCTAAAACTTCACCATTTTTCAACTCAACTATGTAGTTATATCTTGGGTTATCGTTTGGTTTAGAACTCTGTTTCCAATTGGTTGCTATTTTTCGAACCAGACTTCTGTTTAATAACTTATGAAGTTTTAACCTTTCTTTTTTATTTATAGTTCCTTTGAAATTTCCTTTAAATTCTCCTGTATATAATCGCCCTTGATAGAACACTTGCCCATCTCGATTAATTTCTAAAGAAAAAGAAGGACATGTGCCAAAACAGGTAGTTGCTAAAAAGGTTATTTTTTTGAAATCAACAGGTATAACTACCTCTTCACGATTATAAAAAACGTATCTATTTCTTTCAAAAAATGGTCCATAGTCGAGTCGTAAAAACCCTTCCTGATCTAAACTCATTTTATCATCTAAAGGTTCTAAAATAAGCTTTTCTTTGCTTAAACTTTTGATTTTAAAATTTACTTGTTCCTTTTTTAAACTAGTTCCTCCTCTGTAATAGCGCTCTTCAAAAGTTATTTTTCGTTTCCCTAAGTCAAAATAAAGATCATGCCTTTTGTTGGCTAAATTATAGGTAACTGTATCTACATTAAACCGCAGATAATCCAAGTTTTTATTGATCCACTCCGTTTGCGTAAGTAATAGGGAATCTGTTTTTGATTGCGCAAAAACAGAAAGCGTACAAAATATTATGAGTGCTTTTAATATTAGCTTCATAAAGGTCAGGCTTCAAGGGGATGCTAAAGTTACTAATTATTTAGTAAACTTTAAATACTGATTTACAAATTATTATACTCAACCTAACCACCCTTCTCTATAAAGGCTTCTATATTGAATAGCTTCAGAAATATGGCTAGATTCTACATTTTCTGATGCATCTAAGTCGGCAATTGTTTTGACTACCTTCACTACTTTTTATGTGTATAACAGTTGATAGATTGTTTTTATAAATTAAATAGAAAATTAAATGAAAACATAAAATTTTTAATTCCTTCAAATAAATATATGTTGATAAGTTGAGAAAATTTCGCAACTTGCTTTATTTCCAATACCCTAATAAACAGTTACATTTGTATAGTGAAGCATTGTCGCATTTGTTTAACTAAGAGATATACATGTATAAAATTGTTATTTTTCTACTTTCTTTTGTAGTCTTGATCGGTTGTTTTATATGGTGGTATAAAGAAGGGGGATGGGAGCCTAAAGTAGCGTCTCTAACAGCACTAATCACTTTAATTTCTCTAGGAAATAGTCTTGTAAACAATGAAACAGATAGTAAAAATATTATATCTAGTGAAAATGTGTCTAAAAGCCCAATAACTGGAAGTGTTGAAACACAAAACAATTATTATTTTGATTCCGAAACAAAAGATGAGAAGATAAAAACTCGTTCCTCTATAGATACCGTTCCTAAAACGGATACTATCAAAAAAACATCTTATAGCAAAAAGAATATAAAAAAAGGAGTAAAAAAGAAACGGGTTAAGATTCAAAACGAAGCTGAATCTAAAGGGCAAAAAGAAGGAATAACTGCCAATACAGTAAACAGGAATGTGATAAATAAACAAGAGGAAGGTAATGTTATTAATAAAGTTTCAAGCACGAATCAACAAGGTGGCATAACAGCAAATACTGTTAATATTTCTGCTAAAACACCTGCCATTGATTTACTTTATCAAACACTTAATTCAATAAATCCGAAGGCAGTTGAATTTTTGAATAAAAACAAAAGAGTTTGTGTTCTTGCTCAGCAAATTAAAATGCAAGAAATATGGTTAAGAAGAAAAGAGTTAGAGGGAATTGTATCTATAGATTCTAATAACAGTAGTATAAACATTAATGGAAGTGGTAGTTCTCACCAAGCCATTTCTTGGGGTGATTGTTTTCATGACACAGAATTAATGGAGAGAAATTATGTTGTTTCTGACTATGAAATTACACTGTTAAAATGAGTTATTGTAAAAAAGCAAAAAGAAGTATTAATTAACCCAACCACCCTTCTCTATCGAGGCTTCTATATTGAATAGCTTCAGAAATATGTCTAGATTCTACATTTTCTGATGCATCTAAATCACTTATGGTTCTAGCTACTTTTAAAATTCTGTCATAAGCTCTGGCCGAAAGATTTAATCGTTCCATAGCAGTCTTTAATAGATTCTTTGAAACTTCATTTAAAACGCAATACTTCCGTATCTGTTTTACAGACATTTGCGCATTATAATGTATGTTTTCATCTTCAGCAAAACGTTTTGTTTGGGTTTCGCGCGCTTTGGTAACCCGCTCTCTAATAGCTTTACTAGATTCACCTTTACGTTCTTCAGACAATTTTTCAAAAGGTACAGGTTGTACTTCTATGTGAATATCAATTCTATCTAACAAAGGGCCTGAAACCTTACTTAAATAACGTTGCATTTCTGCTGGACTAGAAGTTACATGACCTTCTGTATCATTAAAATAACCGCTAGGGCTTGGGTTCATACTCGCTACCAGCATAAATGAAGACGGATATGTTACCGTAAACTTAGCTCTTGAAATTGTAACTTCCCTATCTTCCAAAGGCTGACGCATAACTTCTAAAACGCTACGTTTAAATTCAGGCAGTTCATCAAGAAATAGAACACCGTTATGCGAAAGTGATATTTCACCAGGTTGAGGATACGCACCACCACCAACTAATGCTACATCAGAAATTGTATGATGAGGCGAACGAAAAGGACGCTGACCCATAAGCCCTGAATGTTCCTTGATTCGCCCAACCACAGAATGAATCTTAGTTGTCTCTAAAGCTTCATGTAAGGTCATAGGTGGTAGTATACTGGGTAGTCTTTTCGCTAACATCGTCTTCCCTGAACCAGGTGGTCCTATCAAAATAAGATTATGACCACCAGCTGCCGCAATTTCCATACAGCGCTTGATAGATTCTTGCCCTTTTACATCTGAAAAATCAAATTCTGGATTTTCAAGGTTCTCATAGAATTCCTTTCGCGTATCAACCACAATAGGCTTTAATTCGGAATGTCCTTCAAAAAAATCAATAACTTCTTTGATATTTTCTACACCATACACATCCAAATCATTCACAATCGCAGCTTCTTTTGCATTTTGTTGTGGTAGAATAAATCCTTTAAAACCCTCTTCTCGTGCTTTAATAGCAATAGGCAATGCTCCCTTTATTGGTTGCAAACTTCCATCAAGTGAAAGCTCACCCATAATCAAATAATCTTCAATTCCCAGACCTTGTATCTGAGACGATGCTTGCAAAATGCCAATCGCTATTCCCAAATCATATGCTGAGCCTTCCTTACGAAGATCTGCTGGGGCCATGTTGATAGTGATTTTCTTTCCAGGAATTTTATAGCCATTATTTTGCAAAGCAGCTGCAATTCGGTAGTTACTTTCTTTTATGGCATTATCAGGTAAGCCCACTAAATGGTAACCAATACCTTTGTCTACATTTACCTCAACAGTAATTGTAGTAGCCTCAACACCAAAAACAGCACTTCCATATACTTTTACGAGCATTTATTGTTTGCTTTTTAATTGTAATCCCAAAAGGAAAGATATAAAAATAAAGCACAACAATGCTATGAAACTTAGTTTTAAACTAGAGATGTCTGCTAAAAAACCTAGAAGTACTGGACCTACTAAAAAACCAAAAAAACCAACACCCGAAACAAAAGATATACTTTGCGAAGAAGGAATGTTTTTTGATTTACCAGCTAACCTGAATAATTCGGGAATGATAACTGAGAGTCCCAAACCAACAAACGCAAAACCTGAAATAACAAGTACGGGTTTTACCAATAAAATCAATGAAAAACCTATAACACCAATAATACTACCAATTAAAATAATGGCTTTAGAGCCAAGGTTTTTACTGATTCCATCGCCAAAAAAACGTCCCAGAGCCATGGTGGCCGAAAATGCCGTAAACCCAAGACCAATCCAAGATAATTTGGCTAATGATACTTTTTCTAGATATAAGGCACTCCAATCTACAATAGCTCCTTCACTAGCCATTACAAAAAAAGCAATCAGTGCTAATCCGATAAGGGGCTTGAAATTCTTAAATTGAAAACTGTCCTTTTCACCTGTACCAGCCTTGATATGATAATAATACTTTACAAAGATCAAATTGATGACTAGAACAATAGTCATTACTATAAACAAATGATAGATAGGTACATTACTTTCTTTTAAGAAAAGACCTCCTATACCACCGCTTAAAAGCCCGCCTAAACTAAAAAAACCGTGATTAGCAGACATAATATGAACACCATCTTCTTTTTCTAATTCTGTAACCAAGGTATTCATAGCAACATCGGTAAAACCAAAGAGTGCACCAACTAAAAACATACCTATGCACAACCAAGCATATTGTTCAGCAATAAAGGGAACTATAAATGTAAAAATAGCAATGAACACTCCCCATGCTGTAGCTTTTCCCACGCCTATTTTCTCCATTATTTTAGGTGCCATGGCAATTAAAATTAAAGTACCTAATGCCATGCAAAAAATAGCAACACCTAATTGACCTTCATCTATACCCAATCTAGATTTTATTCTTGGTATATAAATGGCCCAGGTACCCATTAATATATTTAGAGTTGCAAATACAAAAGCCGGTGCAAAATAGCGACGGTTTGAAAAAATTAAGCGCAGGGCTTCCATAGTACTATTAGCTCTAGATAAGCTTTTTATTAACAATAGGGTTTACATACATTTTCAAAAGACGTACTATTATCTTTTTATCCGTACTCTGAGATCGAATATAGAACTCAAAGTCTTTTTTATCTTTCTTAGTGTATTTATCTTGAAAACTATTGGTATTAAACAATAAATCATGCGCTATATAATTAGTCTTAAAAAGTGCATAGTTTTTGTGCACTACACTGTCAATTTTATCTGCAATTGCTTTTATTGATTCCTTATTATTTATAGAGAAATCAATATCATTTACATTTAATTTTTCAAAGTGCAAACACACATTTCCTTTTGGATCTTTAATTCCTTTTATGATACTGTTGATGTTTTCATATTTTGTTTTAGAATACGTACCAGTTTCCTCACGTGTTTGTAATTCTATAGCTTTCTCTAGCGCACAGGGTTCATATTCATAAGAAACAGAGGAAACCACAACATTTAAATCTTCAATAGACTTTTTTAAATCCTTGTTGCCACTCATTAATAGCATATTGATCAACCCTGGGAAGGTTCTGTCATTACCATCTTTTGCACGTCCGTTTCCTTGTGCTATCCATGCCGAAGCATTTTTCTCAGTAATGGCGTATCTTAAATAAGCTGACAAATTCTTGGCATTTTTCAAACGTTGAATCTTTGAACCTCCTCTAAAAACCGTGAACATATTATTGAGTTTTGCCACCCGCTCAATAACTTCATCTATAATTAAATTATCGCCTAATGAAATCTCTGTAAAATCATATCCTCTGTGATACAAGGTATATTGCAATAGTCCAGAGTCTAGAAAAATATCTCTATGGTTAGATATGTATAAATGACTATCACTTTTATTAATAGTTTCTAATCCCTTGATAGATAACTCATTTATTGAATCTTCTATCAATGAACGAATCATGGGTTCTATGAATGCTACTTGAAAGTCTGCACAACTAGTGCAGCCTCTCAGCTTGTTTACTATCATTTCATCTGGCCAGCTAGGATAAAAGAAATCAACTCCTTTTTTAAATATATCACTTGTAGTGAGCCAATCTAATGCCTCTAATATTTGCTGTTCATTATATGGAGCAATGTCTTCAAACAATTTTTTTAAGATTTGGGTCGTAATTAATTCTAGCGTTTATCGATAAATAATACCGGTTTCCTACTCATTTTAGGAAAGCGTAATTTATGGATAGTTTCTATACTTTCAAATTCTATATTAGGGAGTACTCTTAATTTAGCCCTAAAATGATCTTTTACTTTTCTTAGTAAGTCATTTGACATTGATTTTGAGCCTATCTTAATTAATATTTCATCTGTACCTATGGCATTGTGTGATATTTCTATGATATAATTTTCAATAGACTCGAAATCATTAAGCAAATCATACATTGCGGGAGGATACAAGGTTGTACCTTTGTATTTCACCATTTGCTTTTTTCTGCCTATTACTGAACTTAGCCTTTTGGTATTTCTACCACATTCACAAGGTTCATTATAAGAACGAACAATGTCACCTGTTTTAAAACGTAATAATGGCATAGCTTCTACACCTAAAGTTGTAATAGAAAGTTCTCCATATTCTCCTTCTTCAACAGGATGATCATTATCGTCTAAAATTTCGGTGATAATCAACTCAGGATGCTCATGCCCTCCTTTATGAAATTTGCACTCTGTAAATGCGGTACTCATCTCGGTTGAAGCATAGGTAGAAAATAATTCAATATTCCATTTAGAAGTAATCTTTGATGCTAATAAGTTCAATGAAAAATCTTCATTATGCAATGATTCGCCTATACAAACAGCACCTTTTACTCCTGAATTGTTATAATCAATATCATTTTTGTCAGCATACTCGATCAATTTCAACAAAAAAGAAGGTACAGTAATTAAGTATGTAGGTTTGAATTTTAGAATTGAATCCCATTGCAATTCAGGGATACCCGCACCTACACGTATAATTCCTGCTCCAAGTTTTCTTACGCCTAAAAAATATGCAAGCCCGGCCATAAAACGACGGTCCATTGTGGTCATTAATTGTAATACATCATCATCACCTATTCCAGCGCAGGCAAAGGAGATCGCTTCATTGTAAGCCAACCTATCCAAATCTTTATCTGTTAAAGCAAAGGTAACAGGACTACCCAAGGTGCCAGAGGTGGTTACATAATCAACAATTTTATCTTTGGTTACGCAAATAAAATCATCATTGTATTGCTGCAAGTCGTCTTTGGTTGTAACAGGAAATTTTTGTAAATCTTCTAACGAGGAAATAGATTTAAGATCAATCTTATAATCCTTAAAAACTCTTTGATAGAATTTAGAGTGCTTTTGCAAATAGAAAAGCATCTCTTGTAATTTTTCTTCTTGAAAAGTCTTTATGATTGATTTTGGCTGTAACTCAATTTCAGGAATCATGAATTTTCCTCTTTATTTTCTTAATATATTTTTCTATTAAAACCTTGTCTGGAATGGTAGTAATCTCTTTCGAAAGAGCTACCTCAAATTCTTTTAACGCTGCCTTTAAGTAACCTTTATCATAAAAGTATTTCCCAATCAAAAAATAAGGCTCCCAATAATGCTCATTTAAGGCTTTAAATTTTACTATTTTGTCTTTTGTTATAATCTGCGAATCAACATCTTTTAAAAAATTTTTTCGCAATACACGATACGCTTCATAATTTTTATAGGCTTCTGTATTCAGAAATGGATCTTTACCAATGGTGAATTTTGATTCATAAATAGGTTGATTAAATTCTTGCTTTTCAAATTTTTGAAAAACTTTATTCAAATCATACATTACAAAATTACCCAATTGATAAGGATTAGAAGAAACCCAAACTTTTAAGTCTTCTGGTTGAAATACAATGGCATGATGCGCCAGCAATTGATTCAAAGCTTTTTCATTGCCATAACCTATTTGCTTTTCGTTCAAACCTTCCCGGTCTCGCAGAATATTTACCGCTTTTTTTGGGGTTATTCTTTCACTTTCATTTAACAATTCTGCTAATCTTTCAAATCTGTACGCTGAATGACTTTCTTCTTTGTGTTGAATATTATTTTTATCATTAGTATAAGCATCACTTTGAAAATGATTCGAACAAATTAATCTTGGAGCATTATTTACTTCATAAACACCAAAATTATTAGGCGATACTTCTATGCTCACAGCCTTTTTATCTTTTGCACTTCCAACCAAAATAGCTTCAGAAACAAACACTTGTTTGTTTTTAGCAATTGCAATCGCTTCTTCTATAGTAGAAGCATATTGCAAAATTTCTCTAGTTACAATAGAAATAGGTGTCTTGGCAACCAATGGAACATCTGATTTTCCTGCATTAATTGTGACAGTAATACCTTGATCATTCATACCTGAAACAACTCCTATCATGCCTCCCCATCCCACTGACATAAATTTGTAGCCTTTAGAAGGATTCACAAAATTTACAATCTTCTCTTGTGCAAAATCATCACCGGCATAAAAATCAAAATTCCTACCAATCAACAGTTTACCATCTTGAGTTTGATCTCCCCAAACAGCAAAAGAAGTACAGCCAACTAAGGCTAAGTCCTTTAATGCATGGCCAATATCATGCGCACCATGCAAATACAGGCTTCTTAAATAATCTGTAGCTATATAATCATAATTATCAGCCGCATATTGAGATACTCCATATATCTCAGCTTTAAACTCATTATCAATATGTAAGTATGATTTTCTATTAAACCAGGCCAAAAATTTTCGTAATAAATATTGTTTGAATTTTGAAGGAACAAACTCTTCAATCTTAGAAAAGAAAATGGCTTCCTGTTTTTGAAGTAACTCTTTTGCTAAGCTTCCATAAGCAAGTCCCCTTTCTAATGGGTCTCCTTGAATATATAGCTCCCAAAGCCCATATTGATTCTTTCTAAGCTGATTCTTGCCGACTGTAAAAATAGTATCTGCAATTTCAACTCTTTCTGCTACAGTAGTATTAAATGAAGTAAGATTGGGTTTATCTTTTAAAGATTTCGAAACTCCGCAAGAAGAGAGAACGATACAAGCTAAAAGAAAAAAAAAACGTAATGATCTTAGCATTCCAATACCTGATTTGCCGCTACAATTTTATCCATTAAATATTCTCTACCCAATATTTCTGAGCAAGTTACCACACCACTAATGGTCACTCCCAAAATACCATGCATATTCAGGCTTTGCCCTGTAAATAGAAGGTTCTTCAACTTGGTTTTAGGTGATAAAAAAGATTTCATTGGATTATTAGCATCTTTTACAAAACCGTACATAGCGCCTCTATTAATACCAATATAATCTCTGTAGGACAATGGTGTTGAAGTATACATGGTGTTTATGCACTCACGAATATTAGGAAACTTTTTCTCTACCTCGCTCAGTAATTTTTCAGTTTTTCTTGCTTTGAAAGCTTCATAACTTTCACCTCTTTCATTTTCATCAACTACCGTGTTGAATGTATCTTCCCATTGCTTTACATCATCATAATTCATATACGTAATAATGGTCATGTTTTCTGCCCATTCTTCTGTATTATTCTTAATGCTCAAAGAGATCATATAAGCCCCTGGCCAGTTTTCTTCAGTATAATGCTGTGCATTCCAAACCTTCTCTCCATCCTTAAAATGATAATAGTTATAATTTAAATATTCAAAGGTGTTTGGCTTAAACACAATGTAAATACAAAATGCAGAAATAATACTTTCAATATTCTCTACGCGTTTAACATATGATTTTCGTAAGCCCTTTCCGCTCAACATTCTCACGGCCTGCTTAGGATCAATATTAGAAATAAACCAATCTGCTTCAATGCTATGACCATCTTTTGTAGTTACAGAGCTTATTTTTTCACCATCGTAACCAAAGTCAACTACTTCCTTATATTTATAAGCTTCCCCTCCATTTTCTTTAAGCCTTCGTATCAATAATTTTGCTATCTGACTACCACCATTAATACATCTATAAGAACTTTCAATATATGAGCTGACTGCAAGGGCGTGTACATAAAAAGGTGTTTTCTCTCCATCTCCTGCATAAAGTAAATTAGACCCTGCTAATACTGATCTTAATTTTTCGTTTTCAGTAATACTAGCTAAAAAATCTTTGGTCTTTAAAGTAAGAAGCTCCGTATCTTTAAAATAACTATTTCCAATCTTTAAATTATACATTGGAAAACTTTTGCAGGTCTCTTTAATCTTATTACAATACTCGTTTATTGCTTTTCGTTCCCCAGGAAATTGTTCAACCAGTGTTTCAATAAAATTATTGTATCCCTGACTGTACAGGTATTCAACATCATCACCGTCAAAAGTAATTTTATCATAATGAGTATCAAGTTTTTTTAGCTTGAGTTCTTCCATGATACCCAGATAATTGAAGTACTGATATAAGTTCTGCCCTTTATCTAAACCTCCTATATAATGTACCCCCGTATCAAAAATACTTTTATCACGCACAAAGATTTGTAGACATCCACCATACTGATTGTTTTTCTCTAACACGCAGACACTGTAACCTTCTTTGGCCATAATGTTTGCCGAAACCAATCCGCCAAGCCCGCTTCCAATAACAACTACATCATATTTTTTCTTCATGTATTGTTCTTTAATCGCACAATCTCTTGAGAAATTTTTTCTTGTATAAAACCTTTATCTTCAAAATAATCAGCTAACCTCTCGTTTTTAACTAAAATGATTTCTCTTGTATTCAAAAATAAAGATTCTTTTGCTGATGCTACTATTTTTTCAGAATTATCAGGAGTTACTGAAACCAAGAGTATATCAGCCTTAGTATTTAAATCAACAAGAGTATTCACATAATTTACTTTTCTTGAACTAATTGTATAACAATTTAAAGCTATTTTTCTATTAGAACCTATTAAGTTGTATGTTGTTATTTTTCTATCTAAATATTTAGAAACCAACAGAATATCCAATTGTCCAAAATCATTAGAAATATGGTTTATCTTGGTTTTAATTGGCAGTAAGTTATTTAAAGAGTGATATAACTCTTTATACTTTTCAAAATCTTTTTTTATGTTATCAATAAGTCCTTTGTAATGATAATTACTAAATAAAATACCTTTAAAATAATCAGCATCTTCTATTTTTTTCCGAACCTTTAAGAATTTATTTTTATAAAATGCTGAAATATTCTTGGTGCGTTCTCTATCATTATTACCAAATTGAATAAGATCTTGATGCTCAATTCTATGACCTACTTCAACGGTTAAACTACCATCGTAAATAATAAAATCACCTTTGGGCAACACCTCAGAATTTCCGTGTAAATAAAGTGGCAAAATATCAATGTTCAATTCATTTGCCAAGTAAAAGGCGCCTTTATGAAATCTACCAATTTTATTGGTGAAAGACCTTCTTGCTTCTGGAAAGACAACTAAGCAATAACCCTGGCGTATTTTTTCTTTTAGGTGATCCAGACTACCATCTACACCACTAGATACTGGATAAAAACCTGTGACTTTAGCCAGTAAACCAAATACTGGTGATTTATAAACCCAATCATTCACCAAATAAATAACATTAGAAGTAACCATACCTATGGTTAGTGTATCTAAAAATGAAGCATGGTTGGAAATGATTATGGCAGGCTTCTTAAAGTCCTCTTTATGAGGATTAATCACTTCTTTTTTCACAAAAGGATTTCCATATAAAACGGCAGTAACCATCTTGGCCATAGTACCATGTAGCCATTTCATTTTTTTCTTTTTTGATATAGGAATTAAAGGTAAAATAGTGATACTTATCAATGATAAAATCATTCCACCTAAGCCATAAAAAGCAAACAGCAGCATCGCATGGAAAAAGGTTCTGAGTCTTAATGGAGCTAACCCTTTTTTTGTACGCCAAGAGACAAAAAAATTAAATAAGAGAGGTTGGATGGTAAAGGCTACTAGCATAGCTGTCAATATACCTATCAGTGAAACAATAGAAATTGATTTTAATGCAGGATGCTTCGCAAAAATTAATACACCAACACCTAAAATGGTTGTAATTACCGATAAAACAATAGAGGTTTTATAGGTCTTTAGCTCATTTAGCCCGTATTTATATTCCTTTACCAAGCCATTGGTTATAAAAATACTATAGTCTACCCCAAGCCCAAAAATAAAAGTAGATATAATGATATTGAAAATATTGAATTCAATGTCAAACAGTCCCATAATTCCAACTGTTAAAAACCAGGTAAGGGCAATAGGAATTACTGTAATCAAGGTAAGTTCAAAGCTTCTGAAGAAAACTAGCAAGATAAGCACAACAGCTATCAGTGAATATTTTAAAAGTGAATTAAAATCATTTTTAAGATTTCCTAAAAAAGTCTCATTTAACTGCTGTCTATCAATCACCACTAAATCTGATTGAGCATTTAGCCTTTTTGTAACTTCATCATAATTTTTAGAGTCTACTTTCAGCATAGAAGTAGCAGTAAAAAAACTGTCGGTTTTTGATGAGATAAACTCATCAACAAAAAAAGATTTTATCTTCTTAAAGTCTGAAAGATTTTGAGGAGCAAAGTTACCATTGATCTGCTCATAAAATGTGTTAAATGTTTCGGGTTTAAAGCCAATGAGGTTACCTTGTTCAATTAGATTCTTTTGAAGTGATTCTGTCTTGTTTTTAGTCCAGAAATTTCGCCAAGTTTTTATTTTCTCCTGCTGAATAGATTCAGACATTACTAATGAACCGACAGTACTATAAGATAAAATCTTACCTTCTGTTTTTAAACCTTTAAACAATACCGCTAATGAGACATTATTGGACAATGTTTCTTCTAATGTATTTCCATAAGTAGCTGTATAAATGGATCTTGAATACGTATTGGTTAACTTATCTAGTTTCTTTTCTGTCTCTTTTAAGGCTTCTGTTTGAAAATTCATCTTCGCAATGTCTTTACTAAAAAACACTTTGTTATATGTAAAGACACTCACCAAAAACACTAAGCCTATAAGAATTATTAATACTTTATTTTTATGAAAAGAATGCCCTGAAAATCTGTCTATTGGAGTTTCTCTAACTACATTTTTTCCTGTTGCATTATAGAATAGCGGAATAAAAATCAAAGCAAACACAGAGGCAAATACTACACTCACCGCTGCGAAAACCCCTAAATCCTGTAACGCTTGTGATTTCAGAAAAAGTAAGCATAAGAAAGCCATAGCTGTTGTAATACTACTCATCAGAATGGGCTTGGTAATATCTTTATACAAGGCCGCAATGTTATTATTCTTTCTAAAATGTGTAAGTATATGTAACGAATAATCCAAGGTAATTCCAAGAAGTACAGAACCAATGCCTAATGAAATAGCAGATATTTTTCCTCTTAGTACATATAAAAATGCGATAGCAACCAAAGCACCTAGTGCAGTAGGTGTAAATAATAAGATAGGTGTCAATAGTTTTCTATAAAAGAAAACAAGTATGACCAATAATACTGTTAATGCAATACTTACCGTAAACTGAATATCATATTTAATTTGATTTGCATTAGCAACAGCTACAACTGTTGACCCATAATACTCACTTTTAACTTTGCCTTTAAAGTTTTCATTTAACTGCTTCTGTATCTCATATAGTTTTGATACGAATAATGCATTTTGATCAGTTTCATTACTAGCTAAAGAAGGCTTAATAAATAATAAGGAGTTCTTATTATCCTTAGTGACTAAAAAACCATTGTACACTTTAAAATTATCATCTACCTGAAGCTGTTCTAATTTTTTAAGCCCCAGAAATGAAATACCTAAAGGGTCCCTCAAAACGGTTTTTCGGGCAACAATGCCAGTCGGAGAAATTAAGGTCTTGTAATTTGATTGAACAATAGAAGCAATACTATCCTTTGCGAGTTTAGCTTGAATATTTTGATAGTCATTTTTATCTAAAAAGAGTGGAATATTATTATAAACAAAATCTAGCAATTCATTAACCTGCTGATCATCTACCTCACCCTGAATCTCACTAATATAGTCTTTACAATATAACTCTAAACTGTCAACCAATTGAGTGGCGTAAGCAGTTAATTCATCTTCATTACCTTCTTGTTGCGATTCTAAATAAACTACAATCTTATCAGCAAAATTTACTTGCTTAAGTACCTTGTTTGTAATAGATGAACGGTCTGTTTTCGGCAGTAATTTGGTAATATCCTCTTCAAACTGCAATCTTGAAACCAAGTAACCAGCAACCAGAAAAAAAAGTAAAAATAAAACAGCCCCTGCTATCTTGTTCTTTTTCAACCATTCATATATGTTAGAAAAGAAACTATCCATGTTTCACTGTTGACCGCTTTTGTTGATTAAACATATTAAGGGTAAGATATCCTATGAACCCAAAAAGAACAGAAAAAACAACTGCCAATGTAAAACTACCTACAATATATTGTAAAATATGTCCAGCAATATCAAAATCTTTATCTATTTGATGTAATTGCAAACTAAAGCCTTTGCCTAATAAGAATCCTCCTACTTTAAGGCTACCATAGATAATAAAAGGAATAAAAGGCGGAATGCTCACATTTGAAAAAGCAAAGCTGATTACCTTATTTAAATTGAATACTGCCGCTAAAAAAATGGATAGAAATGAGTGTAAGCCCCATAGTGGTGACAATCCTATAAAAGTGCCCAGGCTTATGGATAAGGACTTCTTTAAATTTGAATCAGCACTACCTAAAAAATCCTCATAAAAAAAACGTTTAAAGCCTTTTTTTTTAAAGCTTCTTATTAAGTCTCTGGGTTTAATATAAATCAGCGCTATAAAGACCAACCAGGTATTTAATAAACTGATCCTCAAAAAATCTTTAAAAGGTCTATAATGCGAAACGCGCTCATCCGGATCATATAAAACACGAATAGGAATATTCTTTACTTCAATACCACTCCATGAAGCTTTTACAATAACCTCAACTTCAAATTCAAATTTTGTAGTGAAAAGACTTAGCGCATTTACCGCTTTAACAGGATACATTCTAAATCCGGATTGTGTATCTAACAATTTCTTACCCGTTTCAGCCCAGTACCAAAAATTGGAAAATTTATTGGCAAAAGAGTTTTTTTTGGGCATACCATCAGCATTCAAGTTTCGTGCACCAACAATTAAAAGGTTTTTAATTTCTGAATTCTGTAATTCTTGGATGAATAAAGGAATATCATCAGGATAATGCTGCCCATCAGAGTCTATTGAAATTGCATAATCAAATTCAAGTTCTTCTGCTTTTTTTAAACCCATTCGCAAAGCATTCCCTTTTCCTTTGTTCTTTTCTAAATGAATAATTTGTAGTTGGGTAAACTTGGATAAAATTTCTCGCGTGCTATCTGTAGAACCGTCATTTATAACAATGACATTTTCTGTATACTTCAAAATTCCATTCAAAACCCGTTCTAAAGTTTCATCATTGTTATAAGTAGGTACAAGCACACAATAATTTAACTCAGAAATTGTATGTTCTAACTTTTGAGAAGTATCCACGAAATTTTTGATGCTTTTTAGAGCTTCGAAATTACAGTTTTTTCTGCGGTAGTAAAAGCCTTAGACGCTAAAAGATATTCTTTAATATAAGACTTAAGCTTTGAGTCTTTTATTGATTTAAGGTTATTTAATATAAACGACTTATCGGTTGCCATATGCTTATGATATCCAACAATTTTAGGAGCATTTTCTTGAATGGTAAATCTTATAAATCGGAATTCAATATCTGTTGGGTTCTTTGAAATTAGACTTTCTAACAATATAGCTCCTCGTTTAAAGAACTTTTTCTTGTTACCTATACCTTTTTCGTACTTAGCCTTAATTGTTAATGCTGCAGCTTTATATGCAACTAAGGTTTTGTTTTTATGATCGTCACTTAAATTTGAAAGCTTATCATAAAATTTGGTAGCTTTTTCTTTAGAAGAAGAAGCCATTTTATATGACGATCTCACCTCTGATATAGAAGGATTCATCAAAATAAATAACAAAAGAAAAGAAGTAATGCAATTAATCATCAGATAAAAATTCCGCTAAATTTTAATGCTAAGGTATCGTCAAACTTAGTGCTGTTCTTAACCTTCACCAGACCTTCACTTTGATTTAATGTGATCTCTAAATCTAAATCAGGGTTTTTATCAGGATTAATAAGTGCCATAAACTTTACATTGCTCACTTTTTGCATGAATAATTCTCTATTCAAGGCTTTTTCGATTAACTCCTTAATGATCTGCATCATGCATACACCTGGCATTACAGGATTGTTAGGAAAGTGTCCATTAAAGATATCATGATTTTTATTAATGCTTATAGAGGCATTAATAGTATCCTCACTAAATGAGAATGAATTTACCTTATATAAGTCCTCTATAAGCATAACCAAGCTTTATTAAAAATCAAATTGATATGTTGCTCCTATTTGAATAACCTTATTTGCAATCAATTCATCAAATCCAACCGAATCATTTACATTTCGCCCAAAAACATCTACAAATCCTTGTTTATAGCGTGCTTCTACACTTAAACCAAATGGAAACTCATAACCCAAACCTCCAAACAGAGCAAAATCAAAACCTTCAACATCTATTAACTCAAAATTATCATTTACCTTAATATCAAAAGATGGTCCAATAATAGCATGCAATCCTAAATCTTTAAAAGGAAAAAATTTATTGGCTATTACGACTGAAACATAGCTTATTTCAGTATCCTCTCCAAAATCTGACTTCGTTCCTTGCCTTGAGTACACAACCTCAGGTTGCAAATTGTAAAAATCAACAAATTTAACAACCCCAAACACACCAATATAAAAATCAGTTTTGATACTAGACTCTATTGAGTTCGTAAAATCAGCAAAGTTTACACCTGCCCTAACTCCCGGTTTAAATTCAATCTGCGCGTTTGAAAAAAAGAAGCAAGCAAATGCAATAATTAAAAATACTTTTTTCATCTTTTTAACGATTTTTGGTTTATTGAACGGCAAAAATAGGATAACTTTTATAATAACCTATTTTGATATATAACTTAAATCAATTTTCAATTTAATATTCTTATGTTCTAAGCTAACTTTTTTAGCAACATTATACTCAATATTACTAAAAGATATTGTTAGTTTTTCTTTTGTCTTACTAGTATGAAAGATATTTCTTAGCATATTATCATTTTGGTCTTTAAAATAAAAATTAAAGCGTTTACCTTCTACCACCTTAAATACTTTATATGTATCATTTTGAAACTGTTCTACTACCTCAGCTTCTTGCCGCAAAAGCAGTCTAAAATCTTTCTCTAGCGTATTGATAATAATTTTTTTATCAAGATCTTCTTGAACATAATTCTTTTTAAAATTATTACCAACAAACTCAAAATCAAAAATTCTACTCCCAAACTCGGTTGTGAATACAACACGATGATGATCAACACCTAGTTTCTTGATAGCCACAATACCCCCTAAATTATTTCCATAAATCTCTATATAAGATTTATACACATAATCTTGTTTGGAGTCTGAAAAATAAGGGTTTGTAATTGTATTTGATACCTTTTCAATTTTTACTAAATCCTTGGTCAGGCTCAAAGTACAAGAGCTCAACAAAAAGATTAGCAATAGATTAGTTAGAAAAGACCGCATTGTCTAATGGCGTATTCTCCTTTCTATTTTTGAAAAGGATCTTCGTATAGTCATTTGTAGGTTCAATCATCTTGACCATAACAACATCATAATTTTCTTTACTAAAGTGAATGTCAAATTGTTTGATATACTTTTTTAGCGTAACATCTTTTGTTAAAAATTGAACCTGATATACTTTTTCTGATTGAAAATATGAAATATCAAACTCATCATCATCAAACATATCACCACTGACACTATTAATGATGAGTTTATTCATTTTCTTGAAAAGGTCACTTGATCCTGCTTTGATATCACTCTTTTTACCATTGTCATTTACATAAAGTCTATCTTCTTTAAAAACAACACTATATTTAAATGGGTCAACGTATTCCCACTTCACCAAATTGGGAGTTTTAAAAGAAAGTTTACCAAATGTCTTTATATCATCCGATAAAAAATCGAGGTGCTTAAGTTGCTCAAAATCACTTACGATAGTTTGTGTTTTTTTAGCCTTCTCTTTCACATTACTTCTAATACGCTTTATAGTATTCTGATCTAGTTGATCCTTTTGAGCAAATAATAAAGAAGAAATGCTTAAAAAAGTAATAAGTAATAGTCTATGCATAGGCTTTTATTTTCAATAAGGCATCTACTGTTACTGCCTTAATTCTTTTCTTTGATAAAAATAACAACAATTGTTCCAAAACTCTTACAGTCCTTTCACTAGTATCATGTAAAAGAACAATGTCTCCTGGTTTAAGGTTTTTGGTAATTCTATTTAATATCTTTTGTTCATCTTTTATTACAGTATCTAATGAGCGAACATTCCAGCCAATGACTTTATGCCCCGTTCTATCTATTGCTTTACGAATGGAGGGATTTGTTACCCCAAATGGTGGGCGAAAAAAAACAGGTTTTATAGTTATACATTCTTGAATGGTCTGATCGGTTTGAACTAGTTCTTCTTCTACCCTTATATCATTGTAAAACCCAAAACTATTTGAATGGCTATAGGAATGATTTCCTACAGTATGTCCAGCCTCAACAATGTTTTTTAGAATATCCTTAGACTGCTCAATCTGTTTACCAATACAAAAAAAAGAAGCTTTTGCATTAAACCGTTCCAAAAGCTCTAATATTTTTGGAGTAAACTCTTTATTGGGTCCATCATCAAAAGTAATTGCTACACTTCTTTCTTCATTTTCAGGGTTTGAATTATATGCTTTCACATGATAATTCCATAATATATTGAAAGATCCAATACTTGTTAGAATCAACCAGATGAGAAAAAGCAGGAAATAATAAATTTTTGCTATTGGAAAAAAATAATTGGCAATTAGCAATGCTAAAACAGTCACTATAAAAATACTATTGACCGCTTTGAATTTTAGCATGCTTTTAAAAGAATGAAACTGTGGTTTTTACCTCTGTACTGATTGTATAATAACAAGTAGTTTATTTTTTCTGTCTGTATTGAATTTAATTTCAAAGTATCAGGAACATTATGATCTTTCAAAATTTTGCTAGCTACCCAAAAACCAAAGGCCGAAGCAGTATTGTATTCACCCGAAAGATGCTTATACCCTAGTTGAGCTGTATTTTTAAAAATCCCCTTCTGAAGTTTATAAAAATACGGATCAAAGTCAACATCTCCATTGATGCCTAAAACGATTCCATCAATTTCTTGTGGAGATAAATCTTGTTTTTCTAAAAAATTGATAATTGCAGGCTCTAAGCTATGCTGATCTAAACTATTAAAAGTGATTATATCAACCAATTCAGCATAAGTGCTTTCTTGTTTTTTATCAGATACCACAAAAAAAGAAGCTCCCTCTCCAAAAATACTTCCTTTAGTGTTTGAATTATATAAATCAGAAGTATTTGTCTCCTCCCGCTTTATATGATCAATTAGCTTGTGAATCTTAATTGTATGGTCAGCCAGTTCATCTACGCCTCCAACTAAAATATTATTGGCTTCGCCTTCCTGCAACATCATTTGTGCATCCAATAAACTAGACTCAAAGGAATTTGCAGCATGTACATAGCTAAAGTTGTACGATTTGCATTTTAAACCCAAGGCAATTTGAGCCCCTACCGTATTGTGTGTAGATTGGATAAATGAAGTGGGGGTTAAAAACTCTTCATCATTATCAATAATGGCGCTCAAAAATTTCTCTGAATCAATTAAACAGCCCATGCCTGTTCCGGTAATAATAGCATCAGGGTCTTCTATTTTAGCTTCTTTTAATGCAATAGTCGAAGCAACAATTCCCATTTTTACTCCTTTGGCCATCCTTCTGGCGGAAGCACCTTGCATATACTCTTTATAACTTGGCTTTATAATTTCAATAACATTGGCATTATACTGCTGAACATCTTCCAAGAACTTAGAATTGTCAACGGTTTGTTGAGCAGAAACACATCCAACACTATTAATAAAGCAAGAAGCCATATTAGTTTTTTGAAAAGATTAATGTTGAACAATTACCTCCAAAACCAAAAGAGTTAGACAATATATGGTTGAGGTCTTTTTCTGTTGGTCTAGTTACCGGAACGATATTCGTCTCGGGTATGGCAACATTAAAATTAAGGTTTGGGAAAATCATATTATGTTGCAAAGCTAAAATTGAATATACTGCTTCAATAGCCCCAGCAGCGGCTAAAGTATGCCCTGTATATGCTTTAGTAGAACTGAGCGGTGGTATTTTTTCACCAAAAACTCTTAAAATTGCTTTACTCTCAGATAAGTCGTTATTTGGAGTTGCTGTTCCATGGGCGTTGATATAGTCAATATCATCAATTTCTAATCCACTAATTTTTAGTGCCTTTTGCATTGCCAAAGTCGCTCCATCTCCGTTTTCTGAGGAAGCCGTTTGATGATATGCGTCATTTGCATTGCCATAGCCTGAAAGATAGGCATAGACTTTTTTACCCGATTTTTTTACAGCATCTTCAGATTCTAATACTAAAAAAGCTGCTGCTTCTCCTAAATTTAACCCTTTTCTATCTCTGTCAAAGGGAGTACAATCAGTATCTGATAAGATCATCAAGGTTTTAAAACCATTAATAGTGAACTTTGATAAGCAATCAGACCCACCTACGACTACCCTATCTAATTTTCCTGACTTTATGAGCCTAGCACCTAGCATAATTGCGTTGGCTGACGAAGAGCAGGCTGTACTAATGGTAGTAACATAATCAGTAATACCTAACTGTTCAGCAATCTTTTGTGTAGAATCACCAGCATGATGACCATCAATATATTTACGAGGTACTTCTTCTTCAAGATACTCATAGTAATATTTCTCGGTCATATCCATACCTCCAACACTTGTAGCAGAAATAAGACCTGTAGGCAAACTTTTTATATCTGTTATTTGTGCATCTTCAATTGCCTGCTTTGCAGCAACTACAGCTAATAAAGCTGTTCTAGAATAATTATTAGTTTCAGGTAAGCCCAACTGCTCAATAAGCTCTTCATTATTTGATACTATTTCTCCAACCTTTATAATATCTTTATGTCTAGTCTTTATTTTGGATATCCTTGAAATACCAGGCTTGCTATTTACCAATGCATGAAAATTTTCTTCAACTGTATTTCCAATCGAAGAAATTATACCCATACCTGTAATAGCAACACCTTTAGCCATTTATTTTGTTCTGTTTTCAGAAATATAAGTAGCCATTACCTCTACTGACTCAAATATCTTTTTTCCCTCTTTAGGATCGGTAAGTTTGATACCATAATCTTTATCTAACATCACGATTAGCTCTAAGGCATCTATGGAGTCTAATCCTAATCCGTCACCAAAAAGCGCATCATTGTCACCAATTTCATCTATTTCAACATCTTCTAAATTTAACTGGTCAATGATCTTTTCTTTCAATTCTTGCTTTAACGCTTCCATTTAAACTGTTTTATATGATTTTTGAATTTGTTCTATTGAATGTTTTGAGTTTCCTTTTGAAGAGACCAAATATAAGAAAGCCTCGTAATTATTTTCGTCATAATCAACCCAACCGCAAAGTACGTCATTTGCTTTGTTATTATCAACTAAGACATGGGCATAATTATATAGCAATTCTGCATTAAATGTTTCGGAAACGAAAAATGCATTTTCACTTTTTAATTGATGACGAATACTGATCTCTCCTACAGAAATATTAGGCAAGGTATAGACAAATATGGCCGGACTGGGATAATAATTGTCTTTATTCTGAATAGATTCCTGGTGTTTTCTATCGGTATCTAAGCTTGAAGCTTTATTTGATAATACAATAGCAGTATTACTGTTTATTTCTTTTTCTTTAAAGATTAATTCTGCTCCTAAAAATGCTAGCTTGCACAAATTATCCATCTTAAAGAATTTAGAATACCTTTCTGAATGCTCCTTGTACACTCTTTTAGAAAACTCACTAAATTTTAGATCAGCTTCTTCTTCTAATAATTTTTCTCCGTTAAGGAAAACCATATTGTTTTTAATACTACAAAATGAATGTATATATAAAGTTTTATCCACCAATTAATTATCTTTTTTGCATATAAAAATTGTATG
This sequence comes from Maritimimonas sp. 2405UD52-3, assembly GCF_056591715.1. Classification (NCBI taxonomy): domain Bacteria; kingdom Pseudomonadati; phylum Bacteroidota; class Flavobacteriia; order Flavobacteriales; family Flavobacteriaceae; genus Maritimimonas; species Maritimimonas sp. 2405UD52-3. Next base: position 343,134 of record NZ_JBWQOL010000003.1, on the reverse strand, counting down.
GTATTCGCCAACACTTATATCTTCTTTTATAGTTAGGCCAGCTTTAACGGCTAACTCAACTATTTCTGAACTTTTGTACATTTTACTTTTCCCATTGGCTAATGCTGTAAAATAAAGAGAAGTAGCCTCTAAAATAAATTTTGCATTATCAAATTTTTGCCTGTCCGTATAGGTTTCCATGATGATCAACTCTGTTTTATCGTCCATTGAAGTTACACAAGTTGATAATATTTTTAGAATTTCATTTTTAGAAAAGCAATCTAAAAATTGACTCATCCATATGATATCTGATCCTAAAGGAATTTTTGGGCTATTTTTTAACCAGTCAATTTCATAACCAGATATTCTATGTTGATATTTTGTTTCTTTAACATTGGCAAGAGCTTTACGCAATTGACCTGGTAAATCAATTATTTTTATTGAAACATTAGCATTATGTTCGCAGGCTCTAATTGCAAATTTTCCTGTATTTCCCCCAATATCAAATATTACTTTTGGCTCATTTCTAAAGATTAATTCTAATGCATAATTAAAAGCACCATCAGAGTAATGGTGATCAAATTCAAACCAAGATTTTTGTATTTCTGGTCTCAAATGGGATAAGCCTTCATAGATTGTGGGCCAGTTTCCTATTTCTTTTAGGCCTTCTGGCTTACCAGATTCTATAGCCTCTTTTAAATGAAATAAACCTTTATAACATACATCATGAGTGAAATTCGTATTTACTCGTACAGTTTCATTATTTGCCAAAAAATATCCTGTTTTGGTTAATGTATACTTGTCATCTTCGTTTTTGCTGACTACATTGCTACTCTCGGCAATCTCTAATAAAACACTTATACCATAATTACTTATAGCTAATTCTTCAGAAATTTCTTCTATCATTATCCCACCCTTTTTCCTCTTTTCAAAGATAAGATCAAAAACGCCCAATTTTCTTAAAGCTAAGGTGGCTTGAAAAACAAAAGGTGCAAAAGCAATTTTTTGTGCTTCTTGAATAGCATCTATTGCTCTTAATGATTTATCTGACATAGCTTTTTATTCATATTTTTTAAAAATCACTGCTGTATTGCATCCTCCGAAACCAGAAGCAGTTTTTAAAAAGGTGTTTAATCTTGATTTCTGCTTTTGCTGAATCACATTTATAGGTTGGCTGACTCCCAAAGAATTGAATCCTTTTGAGACATATAATTCATTATTGAATAATGACTGCATACCTATAATTGTTTCTACCAAACCTGATGCACCTAGAGTATGGCCATAAAAGGCTTTCAAGCTATTTACTGGAGTCTTTTCAAGCCCTACTCTATTTAACGCAATGGCTTCCATTTCGTCATTATATAGTGTAGCTGTGCCATGCGCTGATATATAATCTATCTCATCAGCCCGTATTTCTGCTTCTTCTAATGCACTAGAAATGCTATTTACAAGTCCCTCGCCAGTACGCGATGGACCGGAAATATGATTCGCGTCATTTGAAGAACCGTCTCCTACTATTTGTAAGGCATCCTGAGACAGATATTCCTCATTTTTGGTCACCAAAATAGAGGCTGCTGCTTCCCCTATAGTAATTCCATCTCTATCCTGAGAAAATGGTTTACAAGGATTTTCACTAATAGCTTGAAATGAGCTAAAACCAGATAAAATAAATTCGGATACCAGATCACCGCTTACAATAAAAATGTCATCGTAACTACCTGTTTGGATCAATCTTTTGGCAATAGCAACAGCTAGAATTCCAGATACACAAGCATTAGATACTACAATCGGCTCTGTTTTAAAACCAAAGAATTGTTGAATTTGTTTGCCTAATTCATGTAAATAAACTCTATTCTTAGGAAACTTAGAAGTGGCATCTAAAACATCTACATTACCTTTTGTTGTTGAAATAATGAAGCCTGTTCTACTGGTAGCTTCCAATCCAGATTTGTTAACAATATCTTTTAAGGAAAGGATCATCAATTTTTCCAAAAATGTAAAATCTTTGGTATTACCAATTGTACTAAAACGATCATTTAAAAGCCGTTTATCAACTATTGATGAATAAAATGGTTTTGGTAAAATTGCACGGTTTTCATGAAGTTGAATACCAGAAATATCGTTAGCAATATTTTCTGCATTTGATTGCGTGTCAAATCCTAGTGGAGAAGTGATATTATTATATGAAACAAAAACACGTTCCAAAAGTCAGCTTATTTTAACAGTCCAACTCTGCGTTTCCAGGCCTCAAAAAACTCTGGGAACGTAATTGACAGCTCACCATGATCATTTACAAAAGCCTGAATGGTTTCACCAATACACACTATCTTACCATCTGGATTATAGATAGCATACTTAAAGATCATTTTGGCAGCTGGTGAATCAACAAAAGTAGTTTTAATTTTGGCTATTTCGCCGTATTTTAATGGCAGCTTATGCTCGCAAGAAGACTTTACAATTGGAGTGGCATATCCATTTGCTTTTACATCTAAATATGAAATTCCGTGCGCTCTTCCAAAAGCCTCTCTTCCATCTTCAAAATAGGTAATATAGTTTCCGTGCCATACGATCCCTAGAGGATCTGTCTCATTAAAACGCACACGGATTTCTGATTCAAAACTTAATTCATTCATATTAAATGGCCCTTTTCTTTTTATCGTAAAAAATTGAAATTGTCATTGTTACCACAAAGAACAACAATAATAGTGATAACTCCGGTAGAATGTCTAGAAAATTACCTTGCCGCAAAAAGACATCATAAAAGGCATTCAAGCCCCAATTCATAGGAGAAATATTTGATAATAACTGCATAAATTTTGGCATAATAAATACTGGCACCCAAACACCTCCAATTGCGGCTAAAATAACTACAGCAGTTGCCCCAAATGGTGCCGCTTGCTCATGGGTTGAAGCTATTGTACCAATAAGTATACTAAGACCGATAGCTGCCAATCCTGAGAATAGAGCTACGATGAGCGCTAATAAAAATCCGTTCCCTACTTCAAGAGCCGGTAAGCCCAATTTTGGCAAAACAAAAACGCCCACGGTCAGCATCAATAAAAATTGAATTAAGCAAACCAATAAATATGTAATGGTTTTTCCTCCCATTATTGTTGTGTAAGAAACAGGATTTGTTCTTAAACGTACAAAAGTACCCTGAATTTTTTCTTTTACAATGTTTATAGATAATGGAATTGCAATGAAAAAAATAGCAAACAAGCTCCAAGCCGGAACATTATGTTGTGTAGAATTGGGAATTATTTCCTTAGTTTCTTCATTAGGATTAATTTCCTTAAATGTTAGAAAGCCTTTATCCTCAAAAGTGGTATCATCTAAAGCACCTTCCTCATCTAATTCGTTTTTAAAAGCTGAATAAATAGATTTTGATTCAATAGTTGCAACCATTTTTTCAATGCTATTCATTACGGCTGACTTGAAAGCCTTTTGAGAGGCCGGATCAAAATACAATTTGACTTGTTTATTTGGTATCTCCTCTTTTATTTTCAAACTATCCTCTTCAACTCCCAGCTCACTGAGTATATTGGTAACATTTTGAGTTATCTTTCTCTGTAAATCAACAGTTGTATTTTCAGGAATGATCACAGCTAATTGATAATCCCCTTTACCAACAGCAAACTTGGCTTCCTCTTCCAACAATGGTTCATTGTCTATAAAAGTAACAACTTCAAAAACCTCACTTTTTTCGAAATTATTTAGAATTGTTTGTGAAATTTCACCTTTATCATTATCTACTAAAAGGATAGGTATTTTAGCGCTTTTAATTGTTTTAAAAGAGCTATCCTGAACTAATGTAATCGTAATGATGAGCACCAAAGGCATTAAAAATAATATCGCCAAGCCACCTAAGTCTCTTGACAATAACAATAATTCCTTATATGTTGACATCCATAATTTACGCATGATCTCTTAAGGCTGATCCTGTTAATGATATGAAAACATCCTCCAGGTGATGCGCATTTTCTGTTTCATTGATTAAATCTGTAGGTGTGCCTTTTGCTATGATTGTACCATTGTCAATAATAGCAACCCGAGTACAGAATTGCTCTGCTTCCGTAAGATGGTGAGATGTATAGATGATAGTCGTTCCATCAGAATTTAATTGCTTTAAATGATCTATGATCACGTTTTTAGATTGCACATCAACACCAACCGTTGGTTCATCTAAAAATAAAACTTTAGGCTGATGCAAAATTCCTGAAATGAGATTCACTCTACGCTTCATACCCCCAGAAAAAGTTTGAACTTTTTTATGCGCAAATTTTGAAAGCCCTAAATGTTCTAAATTTTGATGAATAGCTTCTTTAAGATCATTTTTATTACTATCATACATACTTCCAAAAAAAAGCAAATTTTCATATGCCGTTAATGTAGGATACAGCGCATATTCTTGAGGAACGACACCAATATTTTCCTTGATTTTCTTACCATTAGAATTAAAAGACTCTTTATCAATTAAAAAAGAACCTGCAGTTGGTTTTAACAGACCACATAAAATAGAAATTAAGGTTGTTTTACCCGCTCCGTTGGGGCCTAGTAATCCAAAAACTTCGCCTTCAGAAATATTTAAGCTTAAATCTTTTAGCGCATAATCACTAGAGCCCTTATATACTTTAGATATACTTTCTATTTCAATAATAAGGTGAGCCATATTTTAAATTGCCTTCTTTAATTCTTTAAAGAAAACCTCTTCCCTATTTGCTAAATCTACAAGCTGATCTGCTACTTTATTATAAGCGTCAACTTCTGGGCTTCTGTTTTTATAAATACGTGACGCATCTACAGCAAAATCTCTCCAAGAATCACCAATAGCGGTAATTTCTTGTGAAAGATCATTCAAATTAGTATTGTTCATTACCTGTGATGCTTCCTGAAGAAAAGCACCGTATATAAATCGGAATCCTCCTCCACCTGTGCCAATTTCTTCCTGCATTCTTACAATTTGTCCAAGATAATGATTTGCCTTTTTCGTTCCATGTTTTTTAGGCCATTTGCGGATCATTTTAGAAACGGAGCGCATACCATTTACTCCTACAATAGGAACCGGAGCTAACATATCTCTACATGTATTTTTTACACCTTTTTTTATAGCCTTTTCAAGGTTTAAATCTTCCGGATAAGAAATAGGATAATACATATGCCCTTTTGGAGCAAAAGCACCTTTGGCGAATCGTACACGTTGTAGTTCTTTTTCAGATAAGGTGGTAACCTGTTCCATAACAGGATCGCTTATCAAATAAGTATCATCTTCTTTTCCATAAACTACCATATTATGTGCATTAAAATGAAAACGATACTCATCAGGAAAATAGGTTAGATGATATACACCTACCTGTAAACCTACTGGGTTGTTCCTTTTTAATTCACTGTCAAGAGCCGATTGCGCTTTCTTTTCATTTCTAAACTTATATCGCTTTATCTTAATACCAGTTCGCTTTGCAAAACGCTTAAATATGAAGCCTGGCATTGGTCTAAAACTAATAGCAGGTGCATGGTTTACTTTTAAAAAAGGTATATAAACAAAGAATAAACCTGAGCCAATGCCAAAGACCATAGGTTCACTAATATTATGTCCATTGTGTTTCATTAAGTTAGAAACAACTCCATTCTCACAATGTGCAGATTGATAATGGGAAAAATCTATCTTCATAAACCTTTTACATTTTTTAGCTGATCAACAGTAATGTCAAAAATAGCTGCATATTTGTTTAATGTCTTTGGGCTCATTTTTTTAAAAACTGACGGCTTAAAATGACGCTTGACTCTCCATTTCCACATACCTACATAACTTGCCAAAATAGGCAAATCCATTTTATGCAACTCCATATAATATTCTATTGGACTAGAAATTCCCTCTATAACTCTTACTCTTGCGGCTTCAACACGCTCATTTATATCTTCTATTGCTTTACTTAATGCAATAGTTTTGGGTTCCCATCCTGTACTTAGTTCAGTTGTATAATTACCTTTTTCATCAACAGCATAACATAATTCTTTAATATTTTTGCTACCAAGCTTACTCTCATCCTGAGGTACTTCTTTCTTTCTCATGACCCTAAATTTCTTGAATAAACAAATTCATAACTCCTTCGGCTATAATATTCTCACCTACCAAAACCTTACACTTTATAGTACTTATGCTATAACTTTCAGCATTGAATTTGGAAATCAGATGAGCCTTTGTGTAAAGAGTTTCACTAACAAAAGGTAATCTTTTGATAGTCATGCTCTTAATAGTACTAATAAACCCAATTATTTTTTTTCTACTACCTTCAAGGTTTAATTCATCAAAGTGTTCTTTACCTAAAATTGTTGAGCAGGTTTGCGCGGCATTCTCTATGATACCACTCTCTTTTAATTTACCATCTTTTACAAAAACACAGTCAGGTTGAATATCAAAAATTGTACTTACGTGTTCACCATCAATAGAAAGTAAACTATCTACCATTAACATGGGAGCTCTATGAGGTAGAAATTTTTTTAAATCTATATGATGTTTAACGCTTTTCAATCAGTCGGCAATAACGGTTTTTATTTGACCTTTGGCTATTTCTTGTGCATTTTTACTTACAACAACTACGTCCACCAATGTAACACCCGTTATTTCATGTAAAATAGACACTGAAGTTTCTATAGAATCTCCTGTTTTAGGTAAAGATATAATTTCAAAATTTTTTACAGCGCCAATATAACCAGTAGGTGCTGGTTTATTTAATAAACGATACTGACAACCCGTATGCAGTGCAACAGTTTGAGCCATATGCTCAATTAAACCTGGCTCAGTAAAAGACCCCTTATTTTCAAAAATGTTTTCAGTAGAAATAGTCAAACCAGCCTTAACAAAATCTTCTTTATAGTCTAATAAGGTATCTATCATTACAAATGGGCTCTTATGTGGAATGAGCTCAATAATAGAAATATCAAACAATATGCTTTTATCCATATTCGTTGACATTTTTAAACGGTAACTAATGCATAAGCATATGAAAAACGAGCACTTTCAGGCACGGAAAGCAATATTTTATCTCCCTTTTTAAGCTTACCTGAATTTACTAATTCTTCTAACATGATATAAATTGAAGCAGAACCAACGTTACCCACTTTATCTAGGTTCATAAACCAATTTTCCCAAGGAATTTCAACACCTTGATTTACCATCTCATTGTATAACTTTTCTTTAAAGTAGTATGATGAAATATGAGGTAAATAATAATCTATATCGGTTGGTTTTAGACCATGTTTAGTGATAGCCTTTTTTAAACTATCAACACCTTTTACCAAAATATGATCATCCAGTATCTTTACATCTTGCTTTATTGCAAATAATGAATTCTTACCCCATTCATCGGCCGGATACTCACTCCAAGGTTTTAACTCGCCATCTTCTTTTTTATCAGCCCCTGCATACATACATGCTTCAAGCTCAAAAGCATACGAAAAGCCTTCCATCCACTCTATTTTTAAAGGATGTTCACCTTTGGGCTCATTTTCTAGTAAGAAAGCACCAGCTCCGTCTGATAGCATCCATCGTAAAAATTCTTTATTAAAAGCAATGATAGGTTGTTCTTCTAATTCTTTAAGCTTGCTAACTTCTTCTTCAAATGTATGCGACTTCATCCATGTTGATACACGTTCAGATCCCGTACAAACTGCATTTTTTACTTGTCCGGAACGTAATGCCATATAACCATATTTTAAAGCATTCATACCTGAACAACAAGCGCCTGAAGGTGAATTTATCTCAAGATTTCCATTCTTTAATGCTCCATGAACCATAGCTGCATGAGAAGGCAATACTTGATCGGGTGTAGAAGTACCACAAGAAAGTAGTTCTATTTTTTCTTTGGTAAAGGAAGTATCACATAAATTTTCAACAGCTTCCTTCACCAGTTCAGCATTGGTATGTGTTACCCTACCATTTCCGTTTAAAGCGTAATATCTATTCTTTATTTGATTATTTCGTAAAACAATTCTACGAGCTTTAGACGTTTTACCATCTACAAGTCCCAATTTCTCTTCCATCTGATCATTAGACACCGGCTCGTTAGGCAAGAACTTAGCAATTCTCGTTATATATACATCATTCATCTGGTCGTACTACTTTTGGCTTACAGATTTGTAATATTCTTTCTGTCTTTCAATTTTCCTAATGGAAAATGGATAAGTCAACAAAAATACGATAAAAACTATTGGGGCGATAACCCAAATAGCAAATAGTAGATAATTTTTAAAAACTTTAATCCATTTTAAACGTTTAGGATCTCCCGCTTTTCCTTTTTTGATGATAAAATTAGCCCATTTACTAAATAAAATATTTGCTCTTTTATCTGCTAAAACCAAAAATGGTTTAATCTTAACAGCTTCTAAATCATTTAATTTTAACTGTAAATCATCAAACTTGCCAAGCTTCAAATTTTCTAAGATGGGCTTACCAAACTTAACGGCTTCATCAATATCTTTATCAGACACACCAGGTTTTGGAAATACACCTAAATACCTTTCTTTTTTACCAGAAAACATCCATTTAGAAATAGTAATAACACTTATATGGTTTAAATGTCTATCTGCCAATACAATATTACCAACCAATCTAGCATTTACATCATCTAAAAGAAGTTTCATTTTTTCCTGCGCCTGTACCCACATATTTCTACATCCAATAAGCGTGATTACGGGTGTAGCATTGAGAAGTTGCTTAGCCTTATCAGAACGCAAAAATGAATTTACAGGAATAGAAGGTGTTAAATACCAAATTTGATAGGCTAATATTATAAGATCATAATCGACATCTAAAATTTCATGCTGCGTTGGTTTTAGCTCACAAGGAATCTGTAAAAAAGATTCGGGAAAGGCATCAAAAAATTGGTCTCTTTGCCAAGGAAAATCATAAGATCTTACAGGCTCAATATTATAGTACGAAACTTCCACATCATCAGAAGTTTGCATATCACTAACAACATTTTTAGCAATATCTAATAGTTGACCCGATTGGGTATAATATACTACTAAAACCTTTTTCATTTATGTTGTTGTATAATCATCCCAGAAGTCATAATAATTGAACCATTGTAATGGATATTTATTCAAAATCCATTCCACGCTTTTAGTATATTCTTTTAAAAGACCTTTAGCATCTCTTTTCTTAAAATCAGCTACTCTAGTATATAAATGATAATGCTTCGTTGTTTCTTTCATAACATATACAAAAGCAACAGGTACTTTTAGCCGCGATGCTAGTTTAAATGGTCCTTCAGGAAAAGTTGCTTCTTTACCTAGCAATTCTTCAGACAATGAACGTACCTGATCAAAATACCTATCACCCGTAAAACATATCAACTCATTTTTACTCAAAGCTGCATTAATTTCAAATATATGTGTAAGATCTTCCTTAATTAAAATAAATTTTGAGTCTGACTTACCTGTGACATTTTCTAAATATTCTTTAATGTCATCGCGCTCACTATCAGTTGTAACAATATTAATTTTTGAATTAATATCAATTTCTTTAAAAAAGAATTCTGCTATTTCAAAATTACCAACATGTGCACTTATAAGAATACCACCATTTCCCTTGTGTAAAAGATCTTTTAAGTGTTCAACACCGTCAAAATCATAGGTAAAAGTATCTCTTGAACCAGAAAGTATGGCAACCTTATCAATAATGGTTTGCCCAAACTTAAAATAACTCTGATAGACCCTCAGAACACTTTTGAGTCTAGAAAACTCATGTCTTTTTCTAAAGTAATAATAAGATGCTTTGGTGCCTTTAGATGAAAATAGTAAAAAATAAAACGCAACAAAATATAAGAGAAGGTAAGCAGCTCTTACACCAACTTTTTGAATTAAGAAAGTAAAAATTCTATATCCAAGAACTGTACCTCTAGACTTCCCTTCCCATTGCGTCATTAAATACCAAAAAAATTAAGCCAATTTTCTTTCTATAAGATCGTAAAAATCTTGAAGTGTTTTTATATTTATAAAGTCTTCACTTACCAGTTTAATACCAAAACTTGAATCAATTGCTACAACTAAGTCTACAAAATCTAAACTGTCTAGCTCGAGTGTTTCCTTTAAGTTTGCTTGCGGAGCTATATCCTCCTCCTCTACTTCAAATTCATCAACTAAAAAATCATTAACTTTTTCAATGATTAATTCTTTCTCCATAACTAATACTATACCTTTTTTATAATCAATGCTGAGTTTGTACCACCAAACCCAAAAGAATTCGACAAAAATACATCAATTTTTTTATCTAGAGTTTTACCTACCAAATTTAATTTTGCTGAACTTTCATCTGGTTTGTTTAAGTTAATATTAGGGGCCACAAAAGAGTTCTGCATCATTAGCATTGAATAGACTATTTCACTTGCTCCCGCCATCCAACACTCATGTCCCGTCATAGATTTTGTTGAGCTAACACATGGATTGTTTTCACCAAAAACATTATAAATAGCTCTTGCTTCATTAGCATCACCAACAGGTGTTGAAGTAGCATGAGCATTTACATAATCAATGGCAGAGGCATCTAATCCTGATTGATCTAGAGCTCTTTGCATAGCAATAGTAGGGCCTTCTACCGTTGGTGTAGAGATATGGGCACCATTTGAAGAAAAACCATAACCCATAACTTCGGCTAAAATAGGCGCACCTCTTTTTACTGCTGATTCATAACTCTCTAATATCAAAGTAGCGGCTCCACCACTAGGCACCAATCCATCTCTATCTTTATCAAAAGGTCTACATGCTTTTTCAGGTTCATTTTCATTTGCTGAGAAAACTCCCAATCCATCAAAACTCGCCATAGCATACTTATTAATCTCTTGAGCTCCTCCACAAATAACCATATCCTGCAATCCTTGTTTAATCAAAAGGTATCCCATACCAATCGTATGAGAACCGCTAGCACATGCTGCACTAATGGTGAAGTTCACACCTCTTAATTTAAACAGGGTTGAAAGATTCATAGTAACGGTAGAGTTCATTGCCTTAAAAATGGCTCCAGAACCTACTAGTGTAGTATCTCCTTTTTCTCTTACTTTATCTACAGACTCTATGGTTGATTTACCAGTACTATCATTTCCGTAAAGGATACCTATTTCTTCACTATCAAGAAAACTTTGGTCAATACCAGCTTCTTTAAAGGCTTCCATAGTAGCAACATAAGCATAGAGTGACTCTTCGCCCATACTCACCCGCTGTCTTCTTGATAATTCTTTTTTGAGATTAGGAGTAGCAACCATGCCTGTTAAGGCTGATCTGTACCCAAAATCTTTTCTATCTGGGTCAAAAATAATTCCAGATTTTCCTTTGTATAGAGATTTCTTGACCTCTTCAAGGTTTAATCCTATACATGAGTAAATGCCCATTCCTGTAATAACAACCCTTCTCATATCAATTTCAAGTTATTACGAATAAATACCTCCGTTTATATTAATAACTTCACCTGTTATATAAGATGCCTTCTTAGATGCTAAAAATGACACAAGGTCAGCGACTTCTTCTGCCTCACCAAATCTATTTAATGGTATCATTTTCTTCAATTCCTTTTCATCTAACTCGCTGGTCATATCTGTTCTAACAAAGCCAGGAGCTACAGCATTTACAGTTATCTTACGCTTAGCTACTTCTTGAGCTAAAGCCTTAGTAGCTGCTACAAGTGCACCTTTGGCCGCGGAATAATTGGTTTGTCCTGGCGTTCCTTTAACACCTGATACTGATACCATATTGATTATTCTACCATAACGCTTGCTCAACATTTTTTGAATCAAGTGATTCGTAACATTGAAAAATCCGTTTAAACTAGTATTAATAACTTTATGCCAGTCATTCTTAGGCATCCACATAAATAAACCGTCTTTTGTAATACCAGCATTATTAACAACTACCTCAATGACAGCATCTTGATTTTTCTTCTCCCATTCATCCAGTACTTTAGCAACCTTATCACCGTCAGAAACATCAAATTGCATAATCTCACCAGAACCACCTTTGTCATTAATAGATTTTAACGTTTCTTCTGCAGCATTCTTATTTGAATGGTAGTTTATTAAAATATGATAGCCTAAGTCTTCGGCTAATTTTTGACAAACTACTTTACCAATCCCTCTGGAACCTCCTGTTACTAAAGCACACTTCATATACTAATCAATATTCACAAATGGTTCTGCATTTTGATACCAAGTATCATTCAATAGCTTGCCTTGTTTATCAATATATCCCCATTTTTTATTTTGCCCCACTCTAGCCAAACCATTTATAAATCCTTTTTGGTTATTCTTTTTAAAGATGCCAAAATTAAAGGCCGTAATTACATATGTATCTTCAATTACTAATTCCCCCTTTTTGTTAATAAAACCCCATAACTTTGAAACTTTTACCGGCGCCATATCTTCACTAAATACTTCAGCATCTCTAAACTTTAAAGGAATAACAACCTCTCCGGTTTCATTCACATAACCCCATTTCTTTCCATCATTAGTAACGGGAGCAAGACCATTAGAGAAAGCTCTTGCTTTTTTAAATTGAGGTTTTATAACCCAATCACCATTTCTGTTGATAAAACCAATTTGTTTATTAGCATTAGATGCATAGGTAAGTTCTTGTCCATTTTTAAAATCCCATATTCTTAGGGCATCTTGAACTTCTTTAAAAACTCCATCTTTTACAATACCAAAAAGGTCATTTTTTTTGGCTCTGGTAACACCATTTGAATAATCACCCAATTGTTGATATTCTACTGGAAGTACTAATTTTCCAGAAGTATCGATCAATCCCCAGCTTTCACCAGACTTCACTTTAGCATGACCATTTCTAAATTTTAATATTTTGGTATAGGTAGGCTCAAGAATTACTTCACCTTTAGCATTTATGAGACCAACTTGTTCTCCTCTTTTTATATATGCCAATCCATCTTCAAAATCAAAAACTTTATCAGAAGCCGGCATATTTACTTCATTACCGCTCTTATCAATGTAGAACCATCTTTTATCTTGTTCAACCACAGCAATACCACTATCAAATCTCTTAGCTCTATTGTATTTAGCTTCAATGACAATTTCGCCGGAAGGGTTAATAAAGCCCCATTTATCACCATTGTAAAATGCTGCTAAACCATTAGAGAAATTTTGTGCTTTTTCATAAGTGGGCTGTATCATCCAATCACCGTTATCTTTTAAATATCCAATTTTTTTGTCTTGGCGCACTAAAGCAACCTGTTGAGCACTTACTAACTGTATCATTAATACAGCTATAATTAAAATAACAATTTTTTTCATCACATTATAGTTTTTGATTCGTATTCATCAAATATTCTTTCACCTTATTTACATAAGGATACATGACTACATCTTCCTTAAATACAGGAACGATTGTTCTTACCGTATTAAATAATGTTCTGGTTTTTGTAGAAACCTTTGTTGTACAACCTAAATACTCAATAGCCTGAACAATTGTAATTAGCTCAATGGCAACTACTTCAAAAGAATTTTCAATTACTCTCTTTGTAATTAATGCCGCATTAGTACCCATGCTCACAATATCTTGGTTATCATTGTTGTTTGGTATACTGTGTACATACATTGGATTTGAAAGCATCTGATTTTCAGCGGTAGTGGATGTAGCAGTAAATTGAACACCTTGCATACCAAAATTTAGTCCTAATTGTCCAAGATTGACAAATGGAGGCAAGATATCATTCAATTTAGAATTTAACAGATAATTTAATTGACGCTCAGCCAACATAGTCATTTTAGTAACTATTATCTTTAATTTATCCATTTCTAAAGATACATAATCTCCATGAAAATTACCACCATGATATACATGCTGTTTTTCAACATCCACAATAGGGTTGTCATTTGCAGAATTGACTTCCTCTATTAAAATCTTATGAATATTATTAAGCGTGTCTAAAACTGGACCTAAAATCTGAGGAACACATCGCAATGAATAATACTCCTGAACTTTTTCCTTAAACACAGGGCTATTGGCATTTGCATTATACAAATACTCTTCTCTGCTTCTTACTAGCGTACTATCTTTAAGATGCTCACGCATCTGTTCTGCTATTTTCTGCTGACCTATATGCTTTTTTGTGCTATTTAGTTCAAACGATAGATGATCATCATAAGCCTGAACAATTTCATTAATAGCCGCTGAACATTGCACTACCCAGTTTAACAAGCGCTTTGTATAAATTGTATTAACAATACCAATACCTGTCATTACCGATGTACCGTTCATTAATGCCAAACCTTCTCTAATCTCAACATTAATAGGTTGTAGGCCTTCAATTTCAAATACCTCTTGTGTTTTATTACGTTCACCTTTATAAAACACTTCACCTTCACCAATTAATACCAAAGCTAAGTGTGCTAGCTGCACCAAATCACCACTTGCACCTACTCCGCCATGTTCATATATCAGCGGGATAATATCCTTATTAATTAACGAAGTCATTAAATCAATAGCTGAGATATGCACTCCAGAATTGCCAAGACTAAGCGTGTTTAGCCTTGCCAGCATGGCAGCTTTTACATACTTTTCTGCTAAAGGATTACCTGTACCAGAAGCATGGCTTCTTATTAAGTTATATTGTAATTGAATTCTATCTTCATCCTTAATCTTATACTGAGCCATTGGTCCGAAACCAGTATTTACACCATAAATAACTTTATCATGTGAAAACTCTTTCAAAAAATTGAAGCTATCTTTTACTCGATCTACAAGATTTGTGCTAAGCTCAATTTCTTCGTTATTAAAAATAACATCGTAAAAATCATTAAGATTTAATTCTCCTTTAATTACAGGCATTATTCCATTTTTTGATAGGATGAAGGCATAATTAATTTCAGAAATTAATTATAAAAAACCCGCAAATTTAATATTTTTACGGGAACTTTAGATAGATATTGTATGATCAATACAAACGTTGATGTTTTAATAATTGGTGCTGGCCCCTCTGGATGTGTTGCGGCATCCTATCTTAACGATAAAGGTATCTCAGTACAGGTAGTTGAAAAATCAAAATTTCCACGATTTGTTATAGGCGAAAGTTTATTACCAAAATCCATGGAGCATTTTGAAGAAGCTGGTTTGTTAGACTGCATTAAAGCTCAAAATTTTGAAAAGAAATATGGCGCCCGATTTATACGGGGCAAGGAGGTCTGTAATTTTGATTTTAGTAAAAAATTTACCGAGGGCTGGAACTGGACATGGCAAGTGCCTCGAGCTGAATTTGATAATGCTTTGGCGCAGGAAATTATAAAAAAAGGTGTCAATGTTGCTTTTGAATGGGAAGTCACTAATGTTGAGTTTGAAGGTAGTACTTCAAAAACGAATATAAAATCAATAGATGGTCAAGAGAAAACAATTCATGCAAGGTTTATTGTTGATTCTAGTGGTTTCGGCAGAGTACTTCCAAGACTTTTAGATTTAGAAAAGCCTTCTTCTATACCTAAGCACTCTTCTATTTTTGCACATGTAAAAGATAAAAGAAGACCTGAAGGTATTGAAGGAACGCTAATCACCTTTGATATCGTAAAACCTCAAGTATGGCTTTGGGTTATTCCGTTTTCAAATGGTAATACAAGTTTGGGTTTTGTAGGCCCAACTGAATTTATTGAGTCTTATAAAGGGAGTAATCAAGAAATACTATCAGAAATGATGCAATTATCAGATCATTACTACGATCGATTTAAAGGTCTAGATTATATCTCTGAACCCAGAAAGATCAAAAACATTTCTAAATCAGTTAAGCAATTGTATGGAGATGGGTATGTATTAACAGGTAACAGTGCAGAATTCTTAGATCCTGTTTTTTCTTCTGGTGTTGCGTTTGCAACAGAATCATCGCTTAAGGCATCAAAATTAATTTGCAAACAATTAAATGGTGAAACCGTTGATTGGAAAAATGATTACAGTAATTATATACTAAAAGGTGTAAATGTATTTAGCACCTATGTAAAAGAATGGTATACTGAAAATTTACAGGAACTGTTTTTCCATCGTCCTGAAAATCCTGATGTAAAACAAAAAATTTGTGCTGTATTAGCTGGTTATGTTTGGGATGAAACCAATCCGTTTGTTAAGAAACATAATCGTGCTGTGAAGTCAATGGCGCATATCATTAGAATGGAAAAAGAAAAAGCCGCTATTTAATAACGGCTTTCTTATTTTTACTTGGCTTTCTTTTTAATTGCTTTGGCAAATTCTTTTGCTAGTTTCGCATAAGCTTCAGATATTCTATAACCAGAATCATAATCATTGCCAAAAGCGCCAGCACCCTGAACATCTTTATAAGAGCCAGAAACTAATACATTTGAGGGGTTGCCAGCTTCATAGATAGTAATAGTAGCGTCAATTTCAGAGTTATGCCTCCAAACACCCACATTATAACCAGGATACAACTTGGTTGTATGTATTTTCATAACATATTTAGCACCACTTTCTTCTCTACCAACCTTAACCTCACCTTCTTTAAATCTTTTATTAAAAGAAGTAATGAACTTTGGCTCATATCTTTCCTCACGATCTCTAAACCAACTCTTTTTAAAGCGTTCACCTGCTCCAGCCTCTTTCTCTTCTCTCTTAGCCATTTTCTCTTCTAAAAAAGCTTCTTCAGAATCAAATTTTGGAACCTGAAGATCTGAATAATCAAATTCTAAATTATAAGCAGAAATACCTTTTAAGTTGGCAACTTTACCTTCTTTTACTTTTAATTTTTGGGAATATGATATCATCGCTATACACAAGAATGCTACCAATAAAATAAAATGCTTTTTCATAAAATAAATGTTTAGTTATTTAAAATTTCTAAAATAAAATTTACAGCTCTTTATTGCTCTATTTAATTATTAAATTTTTTAAAGTTACGTTTTCTTTTTCAAAAACCGTGCTAGGCCCTTTGCTAATATACCATAGCTATTAGCTATTCTAATACCTGAATTATAATCACTCTTACCTAAAATGTTCTTTGCAAAGATTTCAGCTATTATTCGTTCAGGATTTTCTGTTTCATAAATTGTAATTACAGCCCTTAATTTTGATTGTTCCCATGCGGCTACTACATTATAACCAGGATAGATCATTGTACTTTTTATCTTAATTGTATATTTTTCGTTTGGATTCTCTTTACTTACCCTTATATTCCTTTTCATTATAAAATACCCGTTGAAATTATCCACAAAGTAAGGTTCATATATTTTTTTGCGATCATTAAACCATGATTTCTTAAACTTCTCACCTAAACCGATTTCTTTCTTTTCTCTTTTTCTCATTTTATCCTTCAAGAAATCTTCTTCAGATTCATAACCAGGAATTTCAACTCCTTTATAATCAAAAACCACATTATAACTTTCTACTCCTTTCAGTTCAGATAAATCTCCCTCAATTAACTTTAACTTTTGACCAAAAGAGAGTTGAGCTAGAACTATAACAACGGTAAATAGAAATAACTTCCTCATATATCTTGTTTAATAGCCAAATATAATAGTTTAAAGAATTAATAGATTCTTTACTTAAATTGTATTAAGATCATATGTAATTTTTAAATTTGTGAACCTAGTTACCATTTAATTATGACCCAAGTTTTTACTGAGTTCGAATCCAATCTTGCTTTCGCGGAAAAATTAGATACTCAAGATCCCCTAGAAAAATATCGAAATCAGTTTCATATACCAAAAGATAAAAATGATAATGATTGGCTGTATTTTACTGGAAACTCTTTAGGGTTACAACCTAAAATCACACAACAATATATTCAGCAAGAGCTTGATGATTGGGCAAAACTAGGAGTTGAGGGGCACTTTGATGCCAAGAATCCGTGGATGCCTTATCATGAATTCTTAACCGAAAGTATGGCCAATGTTGTAGGTGCTAAACCAATAGAGGTGGTTATTATGAATACATTGACCACCAACCTACATTTATTGATGGTCTCTTTTTATCAACCTACAAAAACAAAATACAAAATTGTCATTGAGAGCGATGCTTTTCCTTCGGATCGCTATGCAGTAGAATCACAATTGCGTTTTCACGGATTTGACCCAAAAGAGGGATTGGTTGAGTGGAAACCTAGACATGGTGAAGAACTGCTTCATATGAGAGACTTAGAAACAATACTAGAACAACAAGGTGATGAAATAGCATTATTACTTATTGGTGGGGTAAACTATTATACAGGGCAGCACTTTGATCTAAAGCAAATAGCCAAACTAGGCCATTCAAAAAAATGTATGGTTGGTATTGACCTTGCCCATGGCGCTGGAAATATCCAACCTAATTTACATGAATCTGGAGTTGATTTTGCCGCTTGGTGTACTTATAAATATTTGAACTCTGGGCCAGGTAGTTTAGCAGGGTTGTTTGTGCATGAAAGACATGCATATAACAAAGACCTACCACGGTTCAACGGTTGGTGGAACCATAACCCCGAAACCCGATTTAATATGCGAAAATCTTTTGAGGTAATGCCTGGTGCAGAAGGTTGGCAATTAAGCAATCCGCCTATTTTGTCAATGGCAGCTATACGAGCATCCTTAGATTTATTTAATGAAGTAGGTATGGATGCTTTGAGAGAAAAATCTGTAAAATTGACTGGGTATTTCGAATTCTTGATCAATCAATTGGATACTGAAAGAATTAAGATTATTACGCCGTCAAGCCCTAAAGAGCGAGGGTGTCAACTATCAATTCAAGTAAAAAATGCTGATAAGTCCCTGCATAATCATTTAATGAAAGCTAATGTTATAACTGATTGGCGTGAACCTGATGTCATTCGTTGTGCGCCAGTGCCTTTTTATAATTCATTTACAGATGTGTATAAAATGGTGGAAATTCTAAAAGGATTGTTGAGTGAATAAAAAAGACAATATACTTATAATTGGCGCGGGTCTTTGTGGTTCATTACTCGCATTACGCCTTGCGCAAAGAGGTTATACTGTGAATGTTTATGAAAGTAGGCCAGATTTGAGAGTTACAGATATATCAGCAGGACGTTCTATCAATCTAGCCTTATCAGATAGAGGATTTAAAGCGTTACGCTTGGCGGGAGTTGAAGATAAGGCTCGTGATATTTGTATACCAATGGTAGGGCGTTTAATACACGACAAAGAAGGAAATACTTTTCCCTCTAACTACTCTGGTAGAAAAGGAGAATATATCAACTCAATTTCAAGAGGCGATCTGAATGGAATGCTTTTAACTGAAGCCGATCATTTTGATAATTTAACTATCCATTTCAATTGTGAATGTAAAGCTGTTGATCTTGATACTAATGCTGTTTCTTTTTACAATCATAAAAACCAAGAAGAATTCAAAGTGGCTGCAGATGTAATTTTTGGAACAGATGGTGCGGGTTCTGCTTTGCGTAAGAGCTATTATTTAGAACGTAAATTTTTATTCAGCTATTCTCAGAATTTTCTAACACATGGTTATAAAGAGTTGGAAATTCCAGCGTCAAAAAATGGCAAACATCTTATAAGCAAAGATCATTTGCATATCTGGCCACGAGGTGATTATATGTTGATTGCATTACCAAATCTTGATGGAAGTTTTACTGTTACGCTGTTCTTAAGTTATGATGAAGGTAAGTACAACTTTAATAATTTAACTTCGAAAGAAAAGATTCGAGAGTTTTTCGAAAACGAATTCTCAGATGCCTTGGCATTAATACCTGATATTGTTTCAGAATTTTCAAATAATCCTACTGGAGCTCTAGGCACTGTGAAGTGTTCTCCTTGGTATTATAAAAATAAAACATTGCTATTAGGTGATGCAGCACATGCTATTGTACCGTTTTACGGACAAGGCATGAATGCCTCTTTTGAAGATGTGACTGCTTTCGATGCTATTCTCGATAAACATGAAGGTGATTGGGAAACTATTTTTAAAACCTTTGAAAAACAGCGGAAGCAGGATACCGATGCCATCGCTGATCTTGCCATTGATAATTATTACGAAATGCGAGATCATGTTGCGAATCCTTTATTTAAAGAAAAGCGTACCTTAGAAATGACTTTTGAAGAAAATTTCCCTAGTGAGTATTTTTCAAAATACTCTATGGTAACCTTTAATGAAGAATTACCCTACCATCAAGCCATGATAAAGGGTAGAGCTCAAGACAAAGCTATCTTAAATATGATTGCTGATGATGAAATTGATTTAGAAGGTGACTTAAGAGAATTATTAAAAAAAGTGAGGAAAGAAACTAATGAACTATTAGAAGAAGATAAAATTGCAAGGTTAAAGTAAAGCCCACCTCAACCCTTTCAAGAGGAGTTAGTAGGTACCAAAATAAAGTATAACAAAAGTATTCTTATTCACCCCAATAAGAATCTCTCCCCTTTGGGGAGATTAAGAGGGGCTTATATGAGTGATAAAGTAACACCAAGAGGCGCGTACCCACATACCAAACGAGTTGGTGATTTTATATTTGTTTCTGGTACAAGTTCTAGAAGAGCTGATAATACCATTGCCGGAGTAGATATTATTGATGAAATGGGTACCAAACGATTAAATATAGAAGTACAAACAAGGGAGGTTCTACAAAACATTGAAAAAAATCTAGCCAAAGAGGGAGCTTCTTTAAAAGATGTGGTAGATGTTACTTCTTTTCTAGTAAACATGAATGACTTTGCAGGTTATAATAAGGCTTATGCTGAGTTTTTTGACAAGGAAACCGGTCCAACGCGAACAACATTAGCTGTACATCAATTACCACACCCTGATCTGGTAGTGGAGATTAAAGTAATGGCTTATGTTGGTAATTAGATAATTTATGAATATGATAATTTGAAAATGATTTATTATTTTGAATCTTATTGTTGAAATGCCAGAATATAAAAATAAGATCGTATAGAATTTTTGAAGCCTTGGAAAAAATTTAGATTTTATTTTTTTGGTTTTCCTGTAAGTTCGAGCGCGGTCGAGAACAAAGGAAAAATTCCTCATTTCAACTTGATTTTTTTAGTTCGTTTTATATCAAGACAAAATGAACAATAAAACAAATGGATTCCTGCTTTCGCAGGAATGACAAAATGAAAAAAATAAAAAACTACATAAATGGTAAGTTTGTGCCTCCCGTCGCTGACGGGTGGATTGATAATTATTGTCCAGCTGATGGTGAAATATATGGTCAGATACCCAATTCATCAAAAGAAGATGTAGAAGTAGCTTATATAGCTGCCAAAACAGCTTTTGAATCTTGGTCTAATACTTCTTTTGAAGAACGAAGTAGAATCATGCTTAAAATTTCTGAACTTATCGAACAAAACCTTGACAGACTTGTTGAAGCAGAGAGCAAAGACAATGGCAAACCAATCTGGTTAGCCAAAGCTGTAGATATACCAAGAGCATCGAGTAACTTTAGATTTTTTGCAAATGCCATCACCCAATTTGCTAGTGAAAGCCATGAAAGTGTAGGACACGATGCCATGAATTATACCTTACGCCAATCCATTGGTGTAGTTGGCTGTATTTCACCATGGAACCTCCCACTCTATCTCTTTACCTGGAAGATAGCTCCTGCAATTGCAGCTGGTAATTGTGTATTGGCAAAGCCCAGTGAAGTCACTCCGATGACGGCCTATCTATTAGGTGAAATTTGTACTAAAGCAGGCCTCCCCAATGGCGTTTTAAATATCGTACATGGTTTAGGAACTACTGCAGGCCAAGCAATAGTTGAGCATCCGGATATTAAAGCTATTTCTTTTACCGGAGGAACAACCACAGGTGCACATATTGCTAAGATAGCTGCGCCTATGTTTAAAAAGTTGTCTCTAGAATTGGGTGGTAAAAATCCTAATATCATTTTTGCAGATTGTGATTATGGAGATATGCTTATTAATACTATACGATCTTCGTTTGGTAATCAAGGGCAAATTTGCTTATGTGGAAGTCGAATTTTTGTTGAAGAATCTATTTACGAACAATTTAAAAAAGATTTTGTAGAAGTAGTCTCAAAACAAAAAGTTGGGCATCCTGCTGCACCTGATACAAAATTCGGTGCGTTAGTTTCTAAGTCTCATTTAGAAAAGGTATTGAACTATGTTGAAATTGCTAAAGAAGAAGGAGGTAAAGTACTGTATGGAGGGAATCAGTTAACCGTAGATGGCTATGAAAATGGCTACTACATGGAGCCTACCATTATTGAAGTTGATACTGATGAATGCTGTATAAATCAAGAAGAAGTTTTTGGCCCAGTTGTAACCATTATGTCTTTTAAAACCGAAGAAGAAGTATTAACTATGGCTAATGGTGTTAAATATGGTCTTTCGGCTACTTTATGGACTAGTGACTTGAAACGTACCATGCGAATGACAAAAAAGCTAGAAGCCGGTATTGTTTGGGTAAATACTTGGTTAATGCGCGATCTACGTACACCTTTTGGTGGTGTAAAAGATTCTGGTGTAGGTCGTGAAGGTGGTTTTGAAGCATTGCGTTTCTTTACAGAACCTAAAAATGTATGTATTAAGTATTAATCAATGTTTAAAACCTGGAGTACTTTTTTTCTTATCATTTTTTATATAAATGTTACTTTTACTCAAACTGAAAGCCAATGGAAATTAATAGAAAATGAAACATATGAAATTAAATATCCTAATGACTGGCAATTAGACACTACGGGAAGAAACAAAACTGAGTTTATAGTATTTTCTAAACGCCTAGAAAATGATCCTTTTAGGGAGAATGTAAACTTGATAATTCAAGATTTATCAAACCATATTATGAATTTGGAGTCTTTTGTAAAACTCTCAGAAAATCAAATAAAAAAAGTACCTTATTCAAAAATAATGGTAAATGAAAGAGTTGAAAATGAGAAGCGCATATATTTTCAGATCATCTGGCAAGGATATGTAAACAAACAATTATTAAAATTTAAGCAATTCTATTTCCTTGAAGATAATAAAGCCTATACGCTTACATTTACATCACAAGAGAAAGTATATGAAGATTATCTTTCAGTTGGAAATAAAATTTTAAATAGTTTTATCATAAAATGAACCTAGATTTATCAAAAAAAAATGCCCTTGTATGTGGAAGCACTCAAGGCATAGGAAAAGCATCAGCAATAGCACTAGCAGATCTTGGTGCGAATGTAACATTGATTGCCCGTAATGAAGAAAAACTAAAAGAAGTGGTGTCTGAGCTTCCTAACAAGTATCAAGATCACAATTATATCGTTGCTGATTTTTCAAACCCTGAAGAAGTAGGTAGCAAGGTTGCTACGGACCTAAAAAGAGTGGGCACCTATCACATTTTAGTAAATAATACAGGTGGGCCAACAGGAGGTGCTATATTTTCGGCTAACCTAAATTCTTTTGAAAAGGCATTTGCACAGCACCTAAAATGTAATCATGTATTAGCACAAACCGTTGTTCCGGGAATGAAAGAAGTGGATTACGGAAGAATAATTAATATTATTTCTACTTCTGTAAAACAGCCCTTAGATGGCCTAGGGGTAAGCAATACTATTAGAGGTGCTGTTGCAAATTGGAGTAAAACGTTGGCCAATGAACTAGGTGAGTTTGGTATTACCGTAAACAATGTACTACCCGGTGCAACTTCAACAGATCGTTTGAGTGAGATCATAAAAAATAAAGCAGAAAAAACTGGAAAGTCAATAGAAGAAATTTCAAGAGCTATGAAAAATGGAATCCCAGCTAAGCGCTTTGCACAGCCAGGTGAAATTGCTAATGCAGTGGCATTTTTGGCCAGCGAAGCAGCAAGTTATATTAATGGAATTAATGTTCCTGTTGATGGCGGAAGAACAAAATCTCTTTAGTGCCGAACTTGATTCGGCATCATATAAATTAAAAAAGTAATCATTAACTTTATAACATAAATTAAGCTGTCATTACGAGGAGTGCTAACGACGTGGTAATCTCATGATATTAGACAGATTGCTTCTCCGCCAAAGGCGGATCGCAATGACATAAAAAATAAAATTATGAGCAATTTAGTATCTCCTATAAATTTTAAAGAGTGGATTGAAGAAAATAGGCATTTACTGAAGCCGCCTGTGGGAAATAAGGTGGTGTGGAAAGATGGTGATTTTATTGTCATGGTAGTAGGTGGGCCAAATAGTAGAAAGGATTATCACTACAATGAAACGCCTGAGTTTTTCTATCAAGTAGAAGGCGATATTGTTTTAAAGGTCATTGATAAGGGTACGCCCAAAGACATTCATATCAGAGAAGGCGAAATATTTCTGTTACCCCCTAAGGTGCCTCATTCCCCACAACGTGCCGCAAATACAGTAGGTTTAGTTATTGAATATCCAAGAGAAAAGGGAGTTCAAGATGCCTTGCTTTGGTTTTGCGAAAACTGTACTACCAAATTATACGAGGAAGATTTCACTTTAGACAATATTGAAACTGACATGCCAAAGATCTTTGATAAATACTATGGAGATCTTGAAAAACGATCTTGTCCGAATTGTAATGCTGTGATGGAACCTCCTAAAAAAGTACAACTGGAGCATGATTGAAGCTTCAAAGAAGAGTTTTTACAAGCAAGGTTTTATGCAGACGTTGGGTGCTAAATTGGTGTCCATTGAAAAAGGATTGGTAAAGATTGAATGTAATTTTGATGAAAAACTAGCACAGCAACATGGTTATTTTCATGCTGGTGTATTGACAAGTCTGGCAGATGTGGCCTGTGGTTATGCGGCACATTCAATGATGCCTGAAGGATCAGATGTATTAAGTGTAGAATTTAAAACTAATTTTATTCGCGCTGCAAAAACTGAAAAAATTATCGCCATTGGCAACGTTGTTAAAAATGGTAAAACATTAACTTTTTGTGAAGCAAAAGTAACCGATGGTGAAGAAAATATTGTTTTTGCAACGATGCAAGCAACTATGATTTGCTTAAAGAAAAAATAATTATCATTCCGTCCCGATAATTATCGGGATTGATGCGAAATCCAGAAATAAAAATAAGATCCTAAATCAAGTTCAGGATGACAATCATATATGAATAAACGTAAACTAAGAATCAACGGTCATTCGCATTTACTTCCTTATCCTGAAGAAATACCACCATACATGAAAGATAAAGGTATTTTTTGGGTGGATAAGGATCGGAAATATATGCTTCAAAAAGACTGGAGTCGCCCTGTAACGGATTCAAGCTTCTTTTTAGACGAAAAGTTGGAATGGATGGATCATTTTAAAATTGATCATGCGGTCGTTCTAAATCTCTCACAGCTCTACGGAAATGGACTTCGATTGGAAGAAATGAAGCAAGCCTTACGTTTTCAAAATGACTTTAATGCGCGTATTCAACATGAAAATCCAAGCAAATTTACTTGCGGATTTGTGGTACACCCTGGTTTTGTTCGTGGTGCCTGTTGGGAAATAGAGCGTTGTGTAGAAGTTCTGGGGATGCGCTTATTATGCTTACCAACGCACTACATGGATACTATTGGCACCTGGCGTTGCATCTTTGATGAGGAGAACGAACCCATTTTTGAATTGGCAAACAAATATAATCTTGCCGTAGAAATACACCCATATGACGGTGAAAAATTTATTAAGCTTGAAAACACCTCATGGCGTTTCCATTTAATATGGATGCTTGCACAATGTGCTGATGCATATCACTTCTTAACTTTAAACGGGTATTATGAAAAATATCCAAACATGCGTATTTGCTTTGCCCATGGAGGCCAATTGGCTCAGATTAACTTAGGAAGACGTATACAGGGCTTTGATGGAAGGCCAGATCTTTTTGAAGGAAAAAGTCACCCCAGAAAAGCTGTAGGTCATAAAAATATTTTCTTTGATACTCTAGTCCATGATACGGGTTCTCTTGACTTGTTGGTGAAAAATCAAGGCTCTAAACAAGTATTAATTGGTTTGGATGATCCATACCCCTTAGGCGAAATGGAAAGTGACCGACAGTCATCATATCCTGGTAAGATTCTAGATTTAGCGATTGACAGAAGTATTATTTCTGAAAAAGAGCGCGACGAAATGTGGGAAGACAATGTTTTGCAATGGTTGTTTGGTGAGGATGAAAAAGCGAAACAAAAGTTGATAGATAAAATATTATTATAGTTTTTTATTTAAGTTATTAAGTGAATAATTTATTTACTAGTTAATGAATCTATCTTAGCTTTAATCTCATTAATCTCTTGAGGAATCCAATCAAAAGTTTTGTCCAATTCATAAGCTTTTTGTTTTAACATCAGTGCTTCTTTATATTTACCAAGCTGTAACATTAAATCAGCTTTGGAATCATATGGATTACCATTTTCTGGCTCACATCTTATAAAGTTATTAAAAGCCTCTTCAGCTTTATCTAGTTCACCATTATTTATATAAGCATATCCAAGAATATTATATCCTGAACCATAGTTTTTATCTAATTCTATAGATTTTTTACCAGCTTTGATAGCTAGACCTGGATTCTTACGAAACAATAAAAAACTAATCGTATGGTATAGAAATTTGTCTTCTGGACACAGTTTTGCTAATTTGAATAGTCTTTCCTCGTATCTATCATCTGGATTATTCAACCGAAATCCCGTTGCTTCAACTAACATTTGCTCTTCCTTAGAAACTAAATGTTTATACTTCTTTGCGAGTTCATGATTAAATCTTTTTATAGAATCATTAGGTGCATAAATTGAAATATAATTGTACATTCTTACAAAACTACTATCTAGTTCAATGGCATTTTCATATTCTTCAACTGGATTTCCATTTATTCCATTTTGAACTAAAAACCGAGCTCTT
Organism: Maritimimonas sp. 2405UD52-3; assembly: GCF_056591715.1. NCBI lineage: Bacteria > Pseudomonadati > Bacteroidota > Flavobacteriia > Flavobacteriales > Flavobacteriaceae > Maritimimonas > Maritimimonas sp. 2405UD52-3. The sequence goes on along the minus strand of NZ_JBWQOL010000003.1, from coordinate 316,396 downwards.
TCAAAATATTTTTTTGCTTTCTCATTTGATGTTGTAATTGGTACAACTTTAGATTGCCTTTCTTTTTTAACTACTTTATCATTTTTACAAGACATAATTATGAAGATTAGTAATAATATTGTTAATCTCATTCTGCTTAATGTTTACTTCCAGTAAGTTTTTATTTATTAAGAATTTATTGCAAGAATAAAAAAGCCCCAATTATTGAGGCTTATCTATTAGATATTGCATGGTATTACAACGTACCTCTATTCGCTTGTTCTCGTTCTATGGCTTCAAACAAAGCTTTGAAATTACCTACGCCGAAAGATTGTGCTCCTTTGCGTTGAATAATTTCAAAGAACATCGTTGGTCTATCAACAACCGGTTTTGTGAATAATTGTAATAGATACCCTTCTTCATCTCTATCGATTAGTATTCCATGTTTTTTTAACACTTCTACATCTTCATCAATCTTACCAACACGCTCTAATAGATCGTCATAATAAGTTTCAGGCACATATAAGAATTCTACACCTCTATCGCGCATTGCTGAAACCGTAGCAACAATATCATTCGTTGCTACAGCAATATGCTGTACCCCTGCTCCATTGTAGAACTCTAGGTATTCTTCTATTTGTGATTTCTTCTTCCCTTCAGCCGGTTCATTAATTGGGAATTTAATTCTACCATTACCATTACTCATCACTTTACTCATAAGCGCGGTATAGTCTGTAGAAATATCATCATCAGTAAAAGAGATTATTTGTGCAAAACCCATCACTTTTGCATAAAATTCACACCATTCTTTCATTTTACCCCAACCTACATTGCCTACCATATGATCTATGAATTTCAAACCTACTGGCTCAGGATTGTAATGTGATTCCCATTTTTGATAGCCCGGCAAAAAGATTCCGTTATAGTTTTTTCGTTCTACAAAAATATGCACTGTTTCACCATACGTATAAATACCTGACCTTATTACATACCCATGCTCATCCTCTTCTATTGTAGGTTTTATAAAAGGCCTGGCTCCTCTTTTTGTAGTTTCTTCAAATGCTTTTGTTGCATCATCAACCCAAAGCGCAACTACTTTTACGCCATCACCGTGCTCTTCAATATGCCGATTGATCTCGCCTCCTTTTTCTAGTGGTGTAGTTAAAACCAATCGAATTTTATCTTGTTTTAGCACGTATGAAACACGATCTTTTAGACCCGTTTCTAAACCTGCATAGGCTTCAGATTGAAATCCGAATGCAGTTTTGTAGAAGTGTGCTGATTGTTTTGCATTACCAACATATAATTCTACATAATCAGTTCCGTTTAACGGAAGAAAATCTTCGGCTTCATCAAATATTTTCTTTAATCCGTATTCTGTATTTTGTAAATCTGTTAAATTTTTTATTCCTGCCATGTTTTTATATTTTGAATGTCATGTTGAGCGCAGTCGAAACATCTCTTATTTAGATTCTTCACTTTGTTCAGAATGACATTATTTTTTATGGATTCCTGCGTACGCAGGAATGACAATTTTTATTATTTTTTTAATGATTTTCATCTAACCACGAAGTATGATAATCTCCAGTATCAATCTTTAATGCTTCCTCAGTAACCATTAAAGGTTTAAAAGTATCTACCATCACTGCCAATTCTTCGGTCTCAGTTTGACCAATGCTGCGTTCCATAGCTCCAGGATGTGGGCCATGAGGAATACCAGCCGGGTGTAAAGTAATTTGACCAATATCAATATTATTTCTACTCATAAAGTCTCCATCAACATAATACAATACTTCATCAGAATCTATATTACTATGATTATAAGGTGCCGGAATTGCTTTAGGATGATAATCATACAATCTTGGCACAAAAGAACAAATTACAAAGGCACTTGTTTCGAATGTCTGATGCACAGGTGGCGGTTGATGTACTCGCCCTGTAATAGGTTCAAAATCATGAATAGAAAATTTGTAAGGATAGTTATACCCATCCCAGCCAACTACACTAAACGGATGACAGGCATACACATATTCATGAATCATATCCTCTTTTTTCACTTTTAGAACAAAATCACCTTTGTCAGTATATGTTTCCAACGCATTAGGTGGGTGCATATCACGCTCACAGAAAGGGGCATGTTCTAAATGTTGACCAAACCAGTTGCGATAGCGTTTGGGTGTGTAAATAGGATGTTTTGACTCTACTATGAAAAGTCTATTGTCTTCTGAGTCAAAATCTATTTGATAGATCATTCCGCGAGGAATGACCAAATAATCTCCATACTTAAAATCGATATTTCCTAGGAATGTTCTTAGTTTACCAGTTCCTTTATGGATAAAAATAACCTCATCAGAATCAGTATTTTTATAAAAATAATCTCTTAGAGATTTCTTAGGAGCAGCTAAAATAACTTGGCAATCATTGTTTACCAGAATTGCCTTTCTACTTTCTAAAAAATCATTAATTGCTGGTATTTGAAATCCATTCAAGCTCAAAGCTTTCATGTTTTTTTCAACTGCAATCTTAGGTGCTACACTATATGATTTTAAAACCTCCTTAACCTGTGTAGGTCTATGAGTATGATATAATAATGATGACATGCCATCAAAACCTATGGTACCGAACAATTCTTCATAATAGTGATTGCCTTCAGGGCTTTTAAATATGGTATGTCTTTTAGGAGGTATATTACCTAATTTATGATATCTAGGCATACGTTACTTTTTAATGTTAAAACAATACATAATTCGTTGATCAAATAGAAGGTAACCCTCACTCAGGATTCCTCTTGATCAAGAATTTAAGAAGTAACAATAAGTCTTCGAAGTTTGAATGCATCTTTCCTTACTAGTAACTACCCAAAGATACATAATATTTTTTAGGATTCAGGAGCTAATTCTACCTCTAAACCATCAAGTTCAGGTGTCATAGGGATTTGGCATCCCAGGCGGCTGTTGTCTTCCACATAGAAGGCTTCAGCAAGCATTAAGTCTTCATCTGGTGACATTTCAGGTAGCTGATGATCTGATTTTACATAGCATTGGCAGGATGCACACATAGCCATACCACCACAAACACCTATAGTACCTTCTGGAGCCAATTCATAGGAACGAACTACTTCCATAAGATTCATTGCCATATCTGTAGGTGCTTGAATTTCATGAATTATACCTTCTCTATCAGTTATTGTAATTGTAATATCAGACATTTTCTTGTTCTTTCAATTTTTTTCGTAAAACCTTAGCACGTTTATCTTCTCCATCATGACTCCAACCAGGTGCGTAAAAGATATATTTTAATTTATCAGATAATTTGTTCGCTCTTTTAATATCCTTTAGTATTGAAGCGTATTCATGTGTAGCCACTTTAACCGGGTGATAGGTGCCTATATTTGTTGTTAATCCGTATTTAGGATGCTCAATTTCTTTGACCTCTTCAGAAAATGTGCCAAAAATACGATCCCAAATAATAAAAATACCTGCATGGTTACAATCTAAATAACGGATATTGGAAGCATGATGTACGCGATGATGAGAAGGCGTATTAAAAATGAACTCAATAGGTTTAGGTAGTTTATCAACCAATTCTGTATGAATCCAGAACTGATAAATCAAACTAATACCCATCATGGTAAACATCATGAGAGGGTCAAACCCTAGTAATGGAATCCATATCCAAAATAAAAATTTATGGATACGCTCTCCTACTCCTTGCCGCAATGCGGTTCCTAAATTTAAATAAACAGATGAATGATGTGATACATGACCTGCCCAGAATAATCGTACTTCATGATTCATTCTGTGAAACCAGTAGTAGGCAAAATCGTCTGCAAAGATGAGTAATATCCATGCCCACCATTGACGCTGTACTATACCTTTTAGAGGGCTAATTTCATGCAAATAGAAAAAAGCAATAAATGCCAATACTTTAGGAATAAATTCTACAATTCCAGAAAAAACCATCATTAATAACGAGACCCCAGTATCTTTAACATAATACTTTTCTTTAGCAATAAAATACTCTATCACCATAGATATTAAGAATACAGGAACCGCAAAATAAATGAGTTTATCTTGAGAGAGTTGTTGTATGTATTCTAGGAAGGTCATCTTTAAAGTTGATGAGATCCTGAAAACAACCCTTCGACTGCGCTCAGGGTGACATCTTCAGGATGACATTAAGTTTATTCTATTTTTTTGACAACTGCTTTTGGAGCTTCTTTTTTGGTACCATCAAACCCTTCTACACCTCCAACCGTTGTATATTTCATTACATACTTCTTATCAGGATGTATACGTTTATAGGCACTCTGACACATCAACGTAGCTTCATGAAATCCGCAAAGGATTAATTTTAACTTCCCAGGATAGGTATTCACATCACCAATGGCATAAATGCCTTCAATATTTGTTTGGTAATCCAAAGCGTTGTTCACTTTAATGGCATTTTTTTCAATTTCCAGCCCCCAATCAGCAATAGGGCCCAATTTTGGCGATAAGCCAAACAGCGGAATGAAATGATCAGTATTTAAGACAAAAGGATCCTCACCTACTTTGTGAATTTCAACTCCCATAACATGATTATCTCCTAAGATACCTTTAACCTCTGCAGGAGTAATTAAATTGATCTTGCCTTCATTTTTTAATTCCTGAACTTTGTCTACACTATCCAGAGCACCTCTAAACTCATTTCTACGATGCACTAAAGTGACTGATTTTGCAATATCAGTTAAGAAAATAGACCAGTCTAAGGCAGAATCACCGCCACCAGCTATTACAACATCTTTACCTCTGTAAATCTCAGGCTCCCGAATCATATATTCCACACCCTTATCCTCATAATTGGAAATATTGGTAATAGGTGGTTTACGGGGTTCAAAACTTCCTAAACCTCCAGCAATAGCCACAACAGGCGCTTGATGTTTTGTTCCTTTGTTGGTAGTTACTATAAATGTACCGTCCTCTTGTTTGTCAATGGTATCAGCACGTTCTCCAAGTGTAAACCCAGGTTCAAATTGTTTAGACTGTTCTAATAATTTGTCAGTTAATTCTCCTGCCAAAATCTCAGGATAGGCCGGAATATCATAAATAGGTTTTTTAGGGTAGATCTCTGAGCACTGTCCACCTGGCTGAGGTAAAGCGTCTATTAAATGGCACCGCAACTTCAATAGGCCTGCCTCAAAAACAGTAAAGAGCCCAGTAGGGCCCGCTCCAATAATTAATATGTCGGTTTTAATCATCTAGTAAAATACTTTCGCAAAAATATTTTAACTGATCGTCTCTAATAATGATAAAAATCAGTTTACTCTACACTAATTACTTCTTGAATTTGTGGTGCATACTTCTTGATAGTTGCTTCTACTCCATTCTTTAAAGTCATCTGATTGACAGAACAAGATATACAAGCACCTTCTAATTGCACTTTTACAATATCATCATCTACAGACACTAAAGAGATGTTACCTCCATCAGCTTGCAGAAAAGGCCTGATTTCAGTTAAGGCTTTCTCTATATTTTCTTTTAACTCTTTTCTACCCATCTCTCAATTTTTTATGGCACTACAGCCTGCCATTGTTGTTATTTTTACGACTTCAGTAGGAGGTAATTCTTTATTCCGTTTTACCAACTGAGTCACCATATTTTTTGTAATATCAATAAACGCATCTTCAAGTGGCGTATCAGTTTGTAAAGCTACCGGATGTCCCACATCTCCCCCTTCTCGGATACCTTGTACTAGCGGAATTTCCCCTAAAAATGTAGTACTCGTGTCACTAGCTAAATTCTTAGCGCCATCTTTACCAAAGATATAATATTTATTCTCAGGTAACTCAGCAGGTGTAAAATAGCTCATATTTTCTATGAGACCCAATACAGGAACCTGAATACTCTTTTGTTCAAACATAGCAATCCCCTTTTTTGCATCTGCCAATGCTATATTTTGAGGCGTACTTACAATCAATGCACCGGTAATTGGTAACGATTGTACAATAGACAAATGAATATCACCTGTTCCTGGAGGGAGATCAATCAACATAAAATCAAGCTCTCCCCAATCTGCGTCAAAGATCATCTGGTTAAGCGCTTTTGAGGCCATAGGCCCTCTCCATATCACCGCTTGATTTGGTTGTGTAAAAAAACCTAAGGATAATAACTTTACGCCATAGCTTTCAATTGGTTTCATTTTTGAACGACCATCAACATTTACCGATAGTGGTCTTTCTCCTTCTACATCAAACATAATAGGCATTGACGGACCGTATACATCAGCATCTAATACACCTACTTTAAAGCCCATCTTAGACAATGTAATAGCTAAGTTTGCCGTAATAGTAGACTTACCTACACCACCCTTACCTGAGGCAACAGCTATAATATTCTGAATACCTTCTATTTTTTTTCCTTTAATTAAAGGGAGTTCCGGTTTCTTAGGGGCATTTACCTTTACATTCACTTTTACATCTGCTTTTTGGTATACCAGTTGATGGATAGCTTTCATTATTTCAACTTCTACCTTCTTTTTTGCCTGCAAAGATGGATTGGAAATGACCACATCTACAATCACCTCCATACCAAATGTTACCACATTTTGAATGGCTCCACTCTCTACTAAACTCTTACCTTCACCAGCAGCAGTAACAGTCTCTAAAGCCTTATATATATCTTGTTTATTAAACTTCACTGTTTATATTGATTCTAAATTACAAAGGTAGGATTTATACTTCAAATTTTAAAGTAAATGGATAGCTATAATTTATAGTTTAATTAGCTTATGTTATTTACAAGTATTTGTAAATTTTTAATCCCGATAGCTATCAGGAGGAAATAATTGTAAACTGCTATTTTAGAATAAGCGTTTCGGTAACATCCCAATTGGCACGTATTTCAACCTCTTCTGAAAAATAAACTACTGTTTCGGGCTGTAACTTATTCAAAAAACTACCAGTATCCCACTCGCCATTTCTATTCTCGTCATAAATAACCCGTATTTTATATTTAGCAGGTTCAAGGTTTCTAAATTCAAATTCCTGAGCTTGTTCAGCATACACTCTTTCAATCAGATTGGCATTCTCATCTATCAAATCAACTATAATAGGATATGATCTTATATTTTGAAGTGTTAAAAAAGCATTTCCATAATCTGAGGGTTGCTTTGTAGAAAAACCAACAGTAATGGTATCATTTACATTTCCGAAAAAATCAGTAATCGCGTTTGGTAATATTTGAAGCCTGTAGCTATCGTTATATTTTTTCTTAAAATCAATGGTCACCTTATCTAATTGATCAGATAACTTACTAGTATAGCTCACAGGCAATGTATCTTTATCAATTATCTTAATTTTTGAAGTATCAAGAGTAGCAATAGGGGTTATTGAAGTTAGTTTTAAGGTATCTCTTAATTTTAAAATACCACGGATAGTACTAGAAATATTTAAAGAGTCTTGATCTTTTGAACGTAATCTTACAGTTACAGTATCTAAAATTTTTTGATTTGAAACTAAAAATTGAATAGAATCTTGTTTAATTCCTTTAAACCAGTAATTTAAACTATCCTTTCCTTGTTCAAAAATTGACAAGCTTTGTAACGAATCTATTGGTTGAAATGGTTTTACTTTTAGACTATCTGCAATTCCTTGATACGGAAAAATAATATGATTCTTTGATGGCTGTTCTGGTCTTAATAGTTGGTAGGGTAATATTTCTTTGAACAAGGTAATTTCAAAGTTTTCTTCTGTAGGAATTTCAATCTGCTGACTTACAAACCCTATTTTATCCTCCTTGGGTGAATAAATATAATCTCTACTCACATCATTTGAAGCTATTAACAAATACTTACCAGCTTTTAAATTGGTCATTTCCCAAACGGTCGTATCTAAAGAATTAGCCACATAGTATGGTTTCTCCTTAAAAATAACAGAATCTGTATACTGCTCATTGATTTCATAGAGCATTACTGCAATATTTTTATCGGCTTCTTCATTAAAGGCATCTTTTACTATACCAGAAATCTTGAGCGAATCTATAACATCACCAGTAGAAAATACATATTTGAAATTACTTAATATATTACCTTCAGTATTGTCAACTATGCTTTGTCCAAAATTGAACGTATACGTAGTATTTTCTTTCAATGTATCTATAATTTTGATCTTAATAAATTTACTAGGCGTACCTAATGGTGTAATAATGGGATTATACTTTAAAGGTGGAGAAACAACCAATTGTTTATTTAGTTCATTGAGTTTCACAAATTCATCAAAGTAAATTCGTATTTCTTTAGCATCAAAATTTGTAGTTTGTTGAGGGGGTTTTGCCGCTTCCATCACAGGAGGTATTGAATCTTTAGGACCTCCAGTAGGTCTTCCTCTTTTAGCACAGTTAGAGGTAGCAAATATGAGTAGAACTACTATTAAGAGTACTCTATAAATCATCCAAAATTATTTGCTGCAAATAAACAACTATTTTTTAGGCTGTAAAAGCAATTGTAACTACGCTTACTTTACTATTCTTGATTTTATTTAACTGAAGTATACATGCTTCAATGGTTGCGCCAGTGGTAATTACATCATCAACCAATAAAACATGTTTATTTTCAAATATTCTATCGTCAGATATATAAAACTTATCCTTTAAATTTTCAAATCGATCTAGCCTGCCCTTACCTGTTTGCGAGACTGTATCTAATTTTCTTTTCAACACTTCATCGTTATATTGAATTCCTAATCCTTCAGCTATCTTTTGTCCAAACATGGCTACCTGATTATATCCTCTTGATTTGAGTTTCTCTTTATGTAATGGCACAGGTATTACACAATCAAACTGATGAGCTCTCTTATGTTGTTTTAATTCTTCAACCATCCAATTACCAAATAAAACCCCTAATTTTTGTCTATCATAATACTTAAGCTTATGAATTAATGTTTGTGAAAGTCCCTTACTTTCATAAAAAAACAAAGCAGTTCCAAACTCCAAAGTTACTCTTCCTGTAAATGATTGTTCTAAAGCATTCCTTTTCTGATCAGAAAAATCAGTGTACGGTATATCAAATCTACAGTTCAAACAAATAAGTTCTTCTCCATCTTTCAACCCTTCTTCGCAGCCCTCACAAACTTTAGGAAAAAACAAATGAAATGTATCCAATAAAAGTGCTTTCAACATATAGTAAAAATCTAGAATAACTTTAGAATTCCTTTAGAATTAACATCTACATTTGGCACCTTGAAGACGTATATTGTCTTGATAAAATTGTTATTAACTATTAAAAAAACAGAATTCTGAGTGACAATATTTAGTTAATTTCGCGTTAAATTAAGGAATTAAAATTTTAACTCAAGAATAAAAAAACTTAAAGCCATGGGAGAAAATCAATCTTCAAACAACAACAAAATTGCAATAGGTGTTCTTATTGCTTTATTATTAGCTCTTGGTGTGTATACCTTTACTAGCCACAATAAACACAAAGAAGCTGAAGAATTCTTACAAGAAGAAAAAGAGCAGATCTTAGGGAATCTAACTACTATGGAAGAAAAGTATGACAATGCTATTGCACAGAATACTACACTTTCTGAGGAGTTAAAAGTAGAAAGAGATAAGATAGTTGCTTTTAAAGATTCAGTTCAAAACTTAAAGAGTTCTAACTGGAGAGTAATCAGACGTTATAGAGGTAAGATTGCTGAGTTAGAAAAAACAAACGAAAGATTGTTATTTGTAACTGACTCTTTAAAGCTAGTAAACAATCTTCTAGTAATTGAAAAGGATAGTATCACAGGTAAGCTAATTGAGCAAACTAGTGTAAATGATACTTTATTAGCTGAAAACTTAGATTTAGCTAAAAAGGTTGAGATAGGTGGTGCTTTAAAAGTAAGCTCAGTAAATGCTACTGCTATGCGTTTAAGAAGTAATGGTAAGTATGCTGAGACAAATAAATCATCTAAAACTGATGCTTTTAGAGTTGGGTTCAAAATTGACAAAAACGAAATTGCAACTCCTGGTGATAAACAAGCTAATATTACAATTACTACTCCTGGTGGAAAAATCATCAACCAAAAAGGTACTATTACTTTAAAGAATGGTAATGAGGTTGGTTATACAGATCAAGATGTTATTGGTTACGAAAATGCTTCAAAAGACGTTGTAATGTTTGTAGATAATATCAGCCAAGATCTTGATAAAGGTATCTACACTATTAAAGTTTATATTGACGGTATCTTAGTAGGCGCTAGCAATGTTGAATTAAAAGACGCTTTCTTAGGTCTTTAAGAAATCGCTCTAAACTATATTGAAAAAAAGGATGCAAAATTGCATCCTTTTTTTATTTCTCAATCTTTCCAGTTTATTTATTTTTGCGGCTATGGCAAATAAAGACGATCAATTTAAGAAGGTAATTTCCCATGCCAAAGAGTATGGTTATATTTTTCAGAGTAGTGAGATTTATGATGGGCTGAGTGCTGTGTATGACTATGGACAGAACGGTGCTGAACTAAAGAAAAATATCCGTGAGTACTGGTGGAAAGCCATGGTGCAAATGCATGAAAATATTGTGGGTATTGATGCTGCCATTTTTATGCACCCTACCACTTGGAAGGCTTCTGGTCATGTCGATGCCTTTAATGATCCATTGATTGATAACAAAGATTCTAAAAAACGCTACAGAGCAGATGTTCTGATTGAAGATTATTGTGCCAAAATAGAAGCCAAGATTGATAAAGAAGTAACGAAAGCAACAAAACGTTTTGGCGATGCTTTTGACAAAGAACAGTTTTTAAATACAAATCCAAGAGTTTTAGGATATCAAGAAAAGATTAAATCTACGCTTTCGCGGATGGCAAGGTCTTTAGAAAATGAAGATCTAGCTGATGTAAAAGCTTTAATAGAAGAATTAGAAATTGCTGATCCGTTAACAGGAAGTAAAAACTGGACAGATGTTAAGCAATTCAACTTAATGTTTGGCACCAAGTTGGGTGCTTCTGCTGAAAACGCTACAGATCTATATTTACGGCCTGAAACTGCACAAGGAATTTTTGTAAACTTTTTGAATGTTCAAAAGTCAGGGCGTATGAAAATACCTTTCGGTATTGCTCAAACCGGTAAGGCTTTTAGAAATGAAATTGTAGCACGCCAGTTTATCTTTAGAATGCGCGAGTTTGAACAAATGGAAATGCAATTTTTTATCAAACCCGGCACGCAAAAAGAATGGTATGATCACTGGAAAGAAACACGATTAAAATGGCATTTATCATTAGGTATGGGTGCAGAGAATTATCGTTTTCATGACCATGAAAAACTAGCATTTTATGCCGATGCTGCAACAGATATTGAGTTCAAATTCCCATTTGGGTTTAAAGAATTAGAAGGAATTCATTCTAGAACAGACTATGACCTAGGTCAACACGAAAAATATACCGGTAAAAAGTTACAGTACTTTGATCATGAAGAAAACAAAAGTTATGTGCCTTATGTATTAGAGACCTCTATTGGCTTAGACAGAATGTTTTTAGCAGTGTTCTCAAATTCATTACAGGAAGAGCAGCTTGAAAATGGTACTACTCGCACCGTTTTAAAACTACCTGCAGTATTAGCACCCACCAAAGCAGCGGTTTTGCCGTTGATTAAAAGAGATGGATTACCTGAAATTGCCAGGAAGATCATTGATGATCTAAAATGGGATTTTAATGTGATTTATGACGAAAAGGACGCCGTAGGACGTCGTTACCGTCGTCAAGATGCGGCCGGAACACCTTTTTGTATTACTGTAGATCATGATACCTTAGAAGATAATTCAGTGACTATTCGCCACCGAGATACTATGGAACAACAACGTGTAAAAATTGAAGAACTAAAAGACATCATTAAACAGGAAGTAGCTATGCGTTCTTGGTTGATGAGGATGTAGTTTTATGAGTTGGCTTTAGTTTTTATTCTTCCCAAACAAATTTGAATGGTAAAAGAAATTTGGTCTTAACCTTCTTTCCATTTCTCAATTCCGCTGGTTTCCAATTAGGTATTTTTGCAATTACTTTGTAACAAGCTGTATCGTAGTCTTTTCTCAACCTTTCAATAATTTCAATATCAACTACTTTTCCTAATGTGTCAACCACAAAAGTAGATTTAATCTTTCCTTCGATTCCTTCAAAGTGTCCTTGTGAAAATCTAAAATTTTTTTGAATAAAAATGGTCAATGAGTCAAATCCACCTGGAAATTCAGGTAATTCACTTAATCTCGAAAAATTTACTTGCTCATTATTTTCATCTAAAAGTTGGTATTTCAAGTTCAGCGAATTTTTATATTCCACTCTTTTAAATTCCTTTTGAGTGAGTTCTTTTTCAGGTTCAGATTCTTTTCCTGAATTCTTACAAGAAGTCAGAAGTAAAATGGTCAATATAAATCCTATTATTTTATCCAATTGGTGAGTTTTCCTAAATTATACTAGTTGTAGTGCACTGCTTTTATTTTTTTATTCATTCGATCAAATTTCTCTTCTCCTCGTTCATTTTTTATCAGTTAGTTGAGATTACTTTTGTATTAACACCATAGATATTATAAACTACTTTTGATTTATTTAGTGTCCTTTTGTCGTCTGTAATGAAATAGTCGAAGTGAGTAGCATAAAATGAATGGCTACTATCCCAAAGTCTTGCATAATTTGATTTATCATTATACTTGTCTTTCCAATAACCAAGCATATCTAAAAGCTCAAAAATCGCAGCTACTCGATTACTCGTTCCAAAAATTTTTCCGTCAGGATGATGTGAAATTCCAATTTCTATCAGATCAAGGAATTTATAACTTTGTCCAGTTTCGGTTAATTTTTTATTTAAATGCTCAACAACTTCTTCTGGTTTATAATTATTCATTCTCTTTGGATCTAAATTTAATATTTTCCGAGTCTCAAATTTTTGTTCCTCGCTTATCAAATTTGCTAATCCTTTCATCGCATTTTGTGCAAATGAAACATCAGTTATTGTTTGGATAACTTCAAAAGGACTTTCCTTAAATTCGAAAACTTCATTTTGCAAGTTTTCATTTATATAATTTCCCTGAGTTATTTTTTCAATAGTTTCTAACCTTTTATTTATTCTGTCTCGTCGATGTTGTTCACTGTTTCCTTTGATTTCGAGGGTTTCTTGAATATGAGATGCAGAATAGAAAATAGAGTCTATTTTAGAGCCAATAATTCCTTCCAAATCCGATATTGTTAGAGATTCGTTTTCCAAATAAACAAAAATGTTTGTGTCAGGATAGATTCTCATTTAAATATTGAGGAGTTTTAATATTAAAATAAATTCAGCGCAGGTTCCATTTAAAGACTGACAAGCGAAGTTCGATGAAAATAAATTAAGAAGCAAACTAAACTACTTGAGTTGCCTATCTTCACGAATCTCCCCAATATGATAATAGGCAATAATTTCTTCAATGAGTTCATCTTTTATATAATACCATTCACTTACATCTAAAGAGAAGTCTGCGCTTTGTTTGGCTGTATAACGTACACAGGCATTTTCTGTTCCATAAATTTCATCATGAATTATAAATTGATAGCCTAAAAACTTTTCTTTATTCGCTTCCACCAAATCTAAATAGGTCTTTTTACCTTCAATAGTACCAAAAGGGCTGGTATGTTTAAAATTATCAGAAACAGGAATATCTTGAAAATTACCGTTTTGCCAAACTGTAAACCATTTAGTAACTAGATCTCTTGAGCTCATGAAGATATACTTTTATAAACCGAGGTGCATTTTAAACTAATTCTTAAGTCCAAAACCGTCAGTTCGAGTTTTTAAAGAAAAAGTATTGAGAACCTGCCTTTCCGGCAGGCAACGCTTTGTCTATCCTAAAATTCCATTCTCGATACAATTTTTCTTCATCCTTATTCAGAAAAATTACTCGAATTGACGAATTTTTATCAAAATGAACAACGGAATTTTAACACTCAAAATTAAAGAATAAAATGTCATTTAACTACACTGAAGGATGTAGCTATTTTATTCGATTATTAATTTAAGGCTACCTGATCTTGAAAGTGTTGAAATTTTAACAATATAAATACCACTGGCAAAACCAGATACATCAATCATCATTTTAAGATTGTTTGAAGGAAGAATCGCAACCTGATTGCCAAGAGTATCAAAAATAGTGACTGTTTTAATTTGTTCGTTTTTGGAACTAATCGTCAAAACATCTTTTACCGGATTAGGATAAACAATTACTTCGTCTAAGCTTAAGGATTGATCATCATCACTTAAAGTACTTTCTACTTGTTTTATATCATCAAACAGAAACGTTGCATTGGCTGACGCATCGTTAGGTGTTGCGTAACCTAACATCAGTGTTATTACATTATAAATCGGATTATCTTGATTCGTAAAATCCCAGGTATAGGTCTCCCATTCACCTGACACAGTGGTTAATACGTCTCGCTCGTCTGCAAAACCTGCTACATTACTTTCTACTTTAAATTTCAATAAAGTTCCAACAGGCGCATCCGTATATACTTTCATAGAGATTAAGCCATTAGTTGACATATTATTAATAAAATCCGTTAGTGCTAGTTTACTTTTGGCCCACGGCGCGCCACCACTTCTAACAAATTGTCCAACAGTAGCACTAGGATTGTTATCATCAATGTGAGGATTTGGTATGACAGCGCCTATACCTCCGCTTTCATTAATAAAATCAGAAGTTACAACACTTGTTTCAAAGTCTATTGGTAAACTGGTTGGTACTGGTGCTGGTATGGCAGGCCCTGCAAATTGTTGTACATCATCAAATAAAAAAGTAGACGTAGTTGTGCCATCGCCAACATTACCAAAATCAAACATAAATTGTAATCTATCATAATCACTTGCTTGTCCATCAAAATTCCAGCTAGCAGTTTCCCAGGCACCAGAAACTGTAGTCAAGTAGTCTAAATTGGTTCTACCTCCGCTTGCGTTTTCTAATTCTAGTTTAATTCTTGTGCCTATTGGTGCGGTTGTATAGATCTTCATTGATATATGCCACATGGTAGAAAAATCGATAGGGCTTTCAAGAAAAATTTTGCTGCCAGCCCAAAATTCACCTCCGTTACGTACAATTTGGCAAACAGTAGCACTAGTATTATCAGCATCAACATAAGGGTTTGAAATTATACTTGCTGTTGCGCCGTTATAATTAAGAAAATCAGTGTCAACAATTCCTGCTTCAAAATCAATTGGTAATAACGTAGGTACTGGAGCTACTGGTCCCGCTAATTGCTCGATATCATCGAAGTAAAAAGTTGAATTAGAAGTACCGTCTCCTACATTACCAAAATCAAACATAAAAACAATTTCATTAAGATTATTAGGTGTGCCTACAAAAATCCATTCTAAGGTTTCCCAAACACCTGAAACAGTAGTCATGGCATCAACTTCAACTGATGATCCAGCCCCCTCTAATTTGAATTTGACAATAGTTCCCACAGGTGCAGTAGTATATACCTTCATCGTAATTTTTGTTAATACAGAAAAATCTAGATTGTCAGTCAATAGAATTTTACTACCCGCAAAAATAGCTCCGCCATCCCTTATAATACGCCCAACAGAGTTACTCATATTTATACCTGATGACATTGGGTTAGTAGTCACTATAGCTGTTCCTCCATCAAAATCAACAAAATCTGAAGTAGTAACATCTCCTTCAAAATCTATTGGTAAATTTTGAGAAAACACTGTATATGCATTTAGTATAATGAGTAGTAAGTAAAAATTCTTCATAAGCATAATGGTTAGTTTCAATTCTTGTTTCGAATATAATTATTGAATATTAATAGGAGGTAAAACCGACCTATACATAAACCATACATCATAAAAAAATTATTTTTCGAATAGTAATTTTTCCTTTAAAGGAAAACAACCATAACGAATTATCTTTTAATTCATTTAATTTTAGTTATTTAAATACAAAATCTTTAGTTTTTTAATTGTGCAAAACATTAAGTATAGTGCGATTTTAATTCCGCTTATCGATCGTTAAGCTAATTCTGTTGAAAATATCTTAGTCAAATAAAAACCCCAAGCTAAGCTTGGGGTTCATTTATTTTAAATAGGTTGTTATTAAAAGCGATAACCTAAAGAAGCACCTAAACGAGGAACCAATTCAGTACCTACATCATTATTGGAAGTGGATAAATTTCTACCAACACCTCCAAAAAATTCAAAAGCA
This sequence comes from Maritimimonas sp. 2405UD52-3, assembly GCF_056591715.1. Taxonomy (NCBI): domain Bacteria; kingdom Pseudomonadati; phylum Bacteroidota; class Flavobacteriia; order Flavobacteriales; family Flavobacteriaceae; genus Maritimimonas; species Maritimimonas sp. 2405UD52-3. The sequence goes on along the minus strand of NZ_JBWQOL010000003.1, from coordinate 300,238 downwards.
AAGCCTTTTTTGGTAACAAACTTCCCTCCTACGGCTAGACCTAAAGCAAAATTGTCAGAAGTTTCGCCCGAATCAATATCAACATTATCTACAAAATCATAATCATCAAAATCTTTCTGCCTGTTATACATTGCAAAAGTCTCCAAGAAGAACCCCCATGCATGTTTTCTTGAAAAGAAACGCCTGTAATAAGGAGTGATAGCAAAGGTCTCATTATAGTATATGTCTATCTCGTCATCATTAATATCATCTTCATCTTGAAGGTTTGCCAATACCGACACACCAATTGATGATTCTGAGTCTATTAAATATTCGTATGAAAAATCTAATGATTTAAATACAATTAAGTTAAAGGCATTGGCTTTGAACTCATGGCGCTTAAGCTTAACTTTATCTTGCTCTTGTGCAACAAGAGTAAATGAACTTATAAAAAATAGTAGTATTAAATTTTTTCTCATGGCTCGTTTTTGGTTTTTTAAAATAACTAAGAATATAAGCAAGACTCAAAAATTGCAAAATAGTTGCTTCTAAATCCCTCCTTTTTAAAAACTAGCCCTCAATTGGATGGTTCCAGTATGAATTGCCCTAGATGTTGGTGACTTTCTACCCAAATAATTCACATTAATATCTAAATACGATGTGATCTTTTTCTGAAGATTCAAGGTCCAAGTATAATTTGTCCCAGGCTGAAGACCTTCTAACATTTGAAAAGCCACAGCCGAATTTTGATTTCCGGTAAATTCATTAAAAAAAATAGTAGCATTGGCATTGATGGAGGATTTATCTTTATTGGCAAATAAGAAATTGACACCAATATTATGAGAATCTAAAGTTTCTAATGCCCCAATACTATTTTCTTTATTTTTAAATTCATAAAAGGCCTCTAAGCGCGCATTTTTATTGTAGATGTATGATATTTTAGGAGCAATATTAAAGTTATCTAACTCAAAGTTTCTATTTGAGAATGTCTCTGAAATACTCTCATTAGTACTAATGCTTGTTTTAAAATCAAAGAGCCAAAACTTACCTAACTTGTGTGCAAATTGTAGCTGATGTGATTTTAAGATGTTTTCCTGCGTTCCGGTGGAAAATGCTGTTTTATTTCTGGAGTCTACATAAGTATAAGTAGTAGAGTATTTTTGCTTTCCTCTATTAAAAAACAGACTATTCTTCAAGCTTAAATTCAAAGCCAACAAGTCATCATCTAAATCAAACGGATTTAAATTAAAATCAGTACCAATACGTTCTCTTTTGCCATCTATCAACACAAAAGATTGATTGATAAAATGAGATAAAAACTTTTTAAATCCTTTTTTTGAGCGCCATTGTGATGGATTTAATGTTAAGGACTGGCTAAATCTATTTTGATGTGTTTTGATAAAATTTACACTTGGTAACAATATCCGCACATAGATGGCCTGATCAGGGAATTGAGCAATTTCAAATTCATCTAATTCCTGAATACCGTTTTCATTGTAATCTATCCAGGTATAAAACCCTTGTCCTGGTTCTACTTCTACATAGGCAAATTCCTGCTCAGGTAAGGTTCCTGAATTTGTTTCATAGACTGTACTTAATGATATAGCATTGTTGAATAGTTGTTGTCTATATCGAAGTCTGGCATTTAAAGCTTCTTCATCATCTTTAAAAACCTGATCTACTGTTCTGTAATTAGCATACAAAGATAGATTAGCATTCTTATTTTGAATTAGCTGCGATCTTATAAAATACGTATTAGTACTATTAACACGCTCTAGAATATTTACCTGTACACTATCAGTTAGTCTATGGTTGTAGCCAAACTCTACAAAAACCTTGGTGGTATCTCCAACCCCCGCAAATGCTTCATATTCTATAAACTTATGGCTGATGTTAGAAGTTGTATTGGTTAATAGATCAACCCGCTTATTATTCTCGGTATTGAATCGAGTACCTATCCATTTCTTTTTAAAATTATGCCTAGCAGTTGAATACCAGCGTAAAAATTCAGATTCTGTAATATCCGTTTCATTTTTAAGTAAACTTCCTTGTGCAAAAAAGTTTGTATTTTTCAATTGAAACTGCGAAGCGAAATTATGGCGTGTTCCGTCAAAATTCTCACTATAATTTAGATTTTCAAACCAATACGATGCTTTGTTTATACTATCCTTTTCTAATAGTAAAGAAGCTTTTAGCATGCGCTGATTCCCCATCGGATTTAACAAATCCCAATCACGGTTAAATTCTACATTTCTAAAACGTTCAATAGTCCTGAAATCTTGGTTAATGAATTCCGCACCTGCTTCTCCAAATAATTTCCATTTTTTATCTATAATAGCTTGTTTCCAAGTCACCTTACCTGCAAAACCTTCATTATTTGCATCATCTAAAGAAGAAAATAAGTTTTCATCACTAGCACTATAAGCCAGTTCTGTTGAAAAATTACTTTTTTCATTCAGCTGATACGTAGCATCTAGTATGGCGATCTGTAACCTATTGGGCGCTATCAATTGTACAACAGGCTCATAATCTCCTTGCGGGATACCATTATTGGGTACAACATATTCAAATATTCTACCAGTTGCCACCGTATTTAGAATTCTATAGTTTCCTTGATTTGGTCCTACAAAACTAAACCGCACATTGAACAGTTCATCATTTTCATCATTTGAAAACACAAAAATCTCTTCGACACCAAGAAGTTCTTTCCGATATTGAATTGCGCTTTCTGAGAACGTAGCGGGAACTTCAGAAGGCACCACCATTTGAGACCTATCATCACCAGCCAGTGCTAAAATTTCACGTTGACTATCAGTTAAATCTTGTTGTAACGTTTGATTTTTAGCGTCATTCTCGTTATAGAATTTAAATCCAACTTTTAATTTATCTGATTTGTAGGTAGCTCCATCATAGGTAACAAAGCGCGTATAATTTCTATCAGAAAACTGATATTCTACTATAATTCGCATATTGGCTGTTACCGGAAATGTTGGGTTAAATGTAATCTCAGCTGTATTATAGTCAATAATATAGTCATAGTTTTCCCCGCGTCGCAATGCAATACCATTTACATAGACGGTTTCACTACCAGAAATAATTAGAATAGGATTTTCTATGGTATTTCCAGCAATTCTATACGGGCCTTGATTTGCTTCTTGCCCAGTTAACGTATTTCGAGCAAATTGCCCCCTAACAATAGCTCCAGAAGCAAAGGCTTCTGTTTTTCCTTTTTTATGATTCAATGTAGCGTCAACCGCTACACCTGCTACCTTTTTATTGAATCTTAGAAATGTAGCATCTGTATTTATTAAGTTGACATCTCCCGCTTTTATTCGCCAGGTATCACTAAATAACTCAATAAACACTCTGTCAAACTCATCCAATCGTTGGGTATAGCCTCCGTCCTGCAAAGGAATATTGGTATCTGTGATAGAAGCTCGCAATTGTACTTTGTCAGATAAATAACCCGAAATTTGCAAATCTAAATTAGAGTTTAATACGGCATCTTGATTATTGCCAATGGTAAACCCTCTAGAAATACTACCACTCGTGGTCAATCCATCAAAAGGTTTAAAGAAACTACTCTTTTTTGACTGATTCAAGCTATATAATTTCGAAGTCGTAGTCCGTTTAGGTACAATAATATCTTCGTCAAAAACACGATACTTTCTTGTTAAAAACTCTGGTAAAGCATTGTATTGAATTGTTATTTTAGGAAATTGTTTATGATCAATAATCAATAAGGCTTTAGAAAAATAGATGGAATAGTTAGTTGAATCAATTTGACTATTAATACTATCAAGTACTTTAAAATTATAGGGACTTATACTTACCGAATCAATAAATACTGAATCTTTTTTAACAAGAATGGTCTTTGATCTAAAGTTCTTTGAAGTGGTTTGCGCAAATGAAGAAAATGCCAGTAAAAGCATAAAAATACAGACAATAACGTTCTTCATCAAATACACTATTTGAAAGTAAAAATAACTTAAATTTAGTTTGCGTATTTTTTTATTTCAGATGAGAATAATTAAAAAAGTGATTGTTGTAATGGTGGATTTTCGTGTTCTAATAACCAACGTTTTCTCCACAACCCTCCTGCATAACCGGTTAAAGAACCATCACTACCAATAATACGATGACAAGGTATTACGATCCACAACGGATTTTTAGCATTGGCATGTGCTACAGCTCTAATAGCCTTTACATCACCTAGTTTTTCAGCCTGCTGCATATAAGTGCGCTTTATACCATAGGGAATATGTTGTAGCTCTTCCCACACACCCTTTTGAAATTCAGTACCTTCTGGATTTAATTTCAAACTAAATGATTTCCGATCACCTTTAAAATATTCTTCCAACTGCCTTACACATTCCTGCAATGGTTCAGGGATGACATCTGTAGTTTCCTGCTCTCCATCTAATACCGAAATAGAAGAAATACCGTCCTCATCACCCACAATACGAGCAATACCTATTGGTGTCTTAACATATGCTACTTTGTCAAATTCGAAAAACATCCTTTGAATTTTGTGTAGTAATTTCAGTAATCTGCTGAGGAGTCAATTTATAAATATCTACCAATTTATCCAAAATATTCACAAGATAACTACTCTCATTGCGCTTACCTCGATAAGGAGTTGGTGCTAAATAGGGTGCATCTGTCTCTAAAACTATATTTTGTAAAGGAATTTCATCTAAAAACTTATCAATACCTCCATTTTTAAATGTTACTACGCCTCCTATACCCAGTTTCATATTAAAGGATAACGCCTTATGCGCTTGTTCTAAAGTTCCGGTAAAACAATGAAAAATTCCATGTAGTTTTTCATCATTCTCACTTTCTAACACCTCAAAAATTTCATCAAAAGATTCTCTACAATGAATAACTATAGGTAATTCCTTTTCTTTGGCCCATTGAATTTGTGTTTTAAAAGCATCTTGCTGCTGTTTTAAAAAAGATGTATCCCAATAAAGGTCTATCCCTATCTCACCAACAGCATAAAAATGACGTTTATCTAACCATTCTTTTACCAAAAAAAGTTCTTCCTGATAATTCTCTTTGACTGATGTTGGGTGTAGCCCCATCATTAAATAAACCTGTTTAGGGTAATTTTTTTCCAAACTCAGCATAGCATTTGTATAGGACGAGTCTATGGCCGGAATAAAAAATCGCGAGATACCGGCATCAATTGCACGTTGCATCATAGCTGGCCTGTCTTCGTCAAATTGTTCAGAATATAAATGTGTATGAGTATCTGTCAATATCATAGAGCAGCCAAAGATAACTAACTACAAACGTTTTAAAAAGGCTTCATTATATTTGCTCTTAATATTCATATACTTCATGAAAATTTACCACAATAATAGATGTCGTAAAAGTCGAGAAGGACTCGCGATTCTAGAAAATTCTAAACAAGCTTTTGAGGTCGTTAACTATCTTGAAAATCCCCCATCAAAAGGAGAACTGAAAAATATCTTAAAAATGTTGGGATTGACTCCTCTTGAGCTCGTTCGTAAAAACGAACAAATCTGGAAGGAAAATTATAAAGGCAAGGACTTAAAAGATGATGAAATTATTGAAGCAATGCTACAACATCCAAAACTTATTGAAAGACCTATAGTAGTAAAAGATAATCGGGCTGTACTAGGTCGTCCACCTGAAAATATTCAAAGTTTACTCTAAAATTCATGGTTTTTAGGGAGTAAAATACCCAAAAACCACTATTTTTTGACAAGCTAAAAAGGACTACTTTAGCCAAATTATTTTTTTGGCTTGAAAAAGAGCATCCTACATATAGCCCTTTTTTTTTCTTCGTTAATCACCATTTACGGGCAGGATGCTCTCGTAAAAGTATCAGGAAATGTACTTGACAAGCAAACTAAGCAACCTCTTGAATATGCTACTATTTCATTGAAGCAACAAAGTGATTCATTAGTTCAGGGAACAAGTGCCAACAACAAGGGAGAATTTTCTATCAATATAAAAAAGGGTGTTTATACCATAACTATTGAATTCCTCTCTTATACATCATATAGTACAACAAAAGAGATTAATGAAGATCTTAATTTGGGCATCATTCTTTTAACGGAAGAGAGCAGTCAATTAGAAGAAGTGAATGTTGATGCACAGACAAATCTGGTTGAATTTAAGATCAATAAACGAGTCTATAATGCTTCTAAAGATATTATGAACATAGGAGGCAATGCTTTAGATGTATTAGATAACGCACCTTCAGTACGAGTGGATGGTGAAGGGAATGTAAGTATTAGAGGTGGTAGTCCTACAATTTTGATTGATGGAAAACCTCAAATTAATATTGATAACAACACAGATTTTTTAAAATCAATACCTTCAAGTAGTATTGACAAAGTTGAAATCATTACAAAATCTGCTAAATATAGTGCAGAAGGCACAGGAGCAATTCTAAATATTATAACCAAAAAGAAAAAAGGTTCTGGTTTAAATGGCTCTTTTGAAGTACATACCGGTATTCCTGACAATCATGGTTTTTCAACCTTTTTAAATGAAAATACTGGTTATATTAATTTATATAGCTCCATTAGTTTTAATCATGAAGATAGGGAACGTGATATTGATATCCGTCAACCATTGTTGAGCTTATTTCAAGATACAAATCAAGATAGACAACGCAATAGTACTTTGTTTAATATTGGTAGTGATTTTTACCTTGATTCATTAAATACACTGAGTGCTTCATTTTTAGTAAACACCAATCATAAAAATAATGATTATGCCATCTTATCGAATGATTTTAATCGTTTTTCTGATGAAGACGAGGATCAGTCCAAGTTAGAATTTCAATTGGGGTATGAGATAAAATTGAATGATAATGGGCATACTTTAAAAACTAATTTCAGCTATGACAATACCAACTCTGATGAACTAGTTGATATTTTGGAAAATTCCATACTTATTGATGACATTGTACAAAAATCCGCTAAAGATCAACAGCTTGACAATTTTCTAGCTCAATTAGATTATACATTACCTATTGGGGAAAGCAACACTATAGAACTAGGGTACAAAGGTACTTTTAGACGTTATGAAAATGACTTTGAAGTGGCTCAGTTTAATCCAATTATTAGTGATCTTGAAACAATACCTGGGCTAGATGATACATTTAAATATAATGAAGATGTACATGGTTTTTATGCTCAATATAATTCTACCCTGGGTAAATTCTCTTACTCTTTGGGTTTAAGAACAGAAATTACAGGTATTGGTATCAAGAATAGTAGCAGTAATAAAGATAAAGATTATACTGACCTCTTCCCTTCTGCAAGTATAGGCTTAGAATTAGGTGAAAACTCCTATTTATCAGCTAGCTACAGTCGTTCAATTGATAGGCCATCTGTACCGCAGTTAAATCCATTTATATCGTATACATATCAACGTTTTCAATCAATAGGTAATCAAGATCTTAATCCTTATTATACAGATTACGGAGAACTAATATTTGATACTAGTTTTGGGAAATTTATGTTTACTTCTTCCTTATTTCTAAATTATCAAAAAGATCAGTTTTTATCTATTATTAATAACTCTGGTGAAGTGACAACTAATGGCGATGAAATATTCAATAGAACGTTTATCAATAGTGGAAATAACAATATTATAGGTTTAGATGTTGATCTTACATATACACCTTTTAAAGGTTTGAGAATAAATGGCTATATAAGTCCATACCAACAAGAATTAAAAAATACAATTGGAGGCCAGTACGATTTTAAGAATACCGTTTGGTATGCCGAAGGAAATATTGATCTATCTTTTGCTAAAGGATTCAAAGTTCGTCTGTCTCATAAATATCAGTCTCCTATTGAAACTGGATTAACCAAATTGGAGACTATTCATTTTTCAAATGCAACTGTCAGTAAAAATTTGTTTGATAATAAGGCCACTATTAGTTTTAAAATAATTGACATGTTTAACTCAAAGCGATTTAACTATAGGTCATTAGAATCAGGTACAACGACACAATACAATGTGTTTTATGAAAATCAATACAGCCTGTCTTTTTCATACAGATTTAAACAAAAAAGAAGAAGTAAGAAAGATAGAAGTAGTGAGCTTAGCAAAGACAAGCTAGAAGACAGACAAGATAAAAAGATGTAATAAAAAAGGACGGTTATTAACCGTCCTTTTATTTTTTATGTAGTCCTTACTATTCTTTATTCTTTTTTGCCGCCCTTTTCAATTTCCATTCTTCAAATGCAGCACCAAATATCCAATATGGAATCACAAAGGTTAATAAAAATATCATCATCCAAAAACCCATTGTAAAAACTGTTAAAAACAGTATAAATCCTAAAAAATGTTGAATTTCCATATCAAAAATACTTGCTTTACTATGTAGCAAAAATAGTATTTATTTTTCTATTGAAAAATTTGGCACTCACATTTTTAAAAATATTTTCATTTACTTTGATGAACAATTAAACCTTTTCTTTTTTATACAGTCTTAATACAAGCAAATTGTGTAAAAAAATAGAAACTATGAAAAGTAAAACTATCGTTATATATGTCTTAGTATTCTTGTCAATGATGATAGCAGGTAATCATTTAGAGGCTCAGAATAAAGGTGATAAGCTAAACTATCTTACAGAAAGACAGAAGCAATTGTTAGATGAACAACAAGACTTATTAGATAATATCAGTGCTACCTTAAAAGAGAATTTAACTAAAGAGCAACTTGCTCAACTAAAAGATAAAAATCTAACGAAAGAAGAAAGAACAAAATTACTTCGAAAATCTCTTAACCAACAACAACGAGATATCATTAATCAAAATAGAAGTCTATTAAAAACAAAACGAATAGCCTTTCGCAACTCGTTAACTAAAAGACAAAAATTACGATTAAGAAGATTCTTACGCACTAAGAGCGTAAAAGATAGAAGGAGAATTGTTAGAAGATTAAGAAGATTAATTCGAGACAATCTAGATCGATAAAAGTACTATGAAAAAAATACTCATATTCTTTCTCCCCTTTTCCCTGCTATGCTATTTATCATTTTCACAAGAGAATGATAAACTAGATGAAGAGATTGATGAAATTATTGAAAATGTAATATTGCTTGAGAATAATGAATTGATAGATCTTATAAATGAACTCAATAAATACCAAATATTAATCGCTTCTGTAGATTTTAATGATAGAACATATTTTTTAGGTCGTGACTTGGGTATTGATCAATTCAGTTTTACACCACAACTGCTTTATAAAAATTCTAATGGCATCTTTGCTGGTGTTTCTGGTTATTTTTATAATGAGTTTGATCCAAAATGGGATTTAACAGTTCTGACCGGAGGCTATGGAAAAAGTTTTGGGAAAGAAGATAATTTTACTGTAGAATTGGGCTACAGCCGTTACATTTTTTCAGACTCTAATTCAAATGATTTTGAAAATAGTATAGATCTTGGGTTAGATTTAACTAATAACAAAGCTAATATTGGTTTGAGTGTAAATTCTGCGTATCTCTTTGGTGACCGATCGGGATTTCAATCACTGGCATCAATCTATGGAAACATCAAACTCGTAGACCTTAAAACTAACAAAGGAGGTAGAATATCTATACAACCTGACCTTTCGTTTGTATTTGCCAGTGAAAATATTGATACTTCAAGAATAGATAATTTGGGTATCAATCTTCCATTTATAAATCGTATTGTAGACTCTTTTGAAGAATTTAATCTAAGAAATACACAGCTACAATTACCATTGGTTTTAGAAAATAATGATTTTCAAATAGAAGTTGGTTATAATTTTAACTTCCCTAATGCTTTAGATTTTGAAAATAATATTGAAAATACTTCATTTTTCAACCTCTCATTGAGTTATATGATCACTTTAAGGTAAAATTCCTTTTAACTCATATTTAACTTAATACCCTAAAAGGTTACTTATTTTTACCTTGTCTTAATTTAAAATTAATTGTTAAGACAAGTTTTCTATTGAAAAAGCATCTAAACATAAAGTATTCATTACTATATAGAAATCTAGCTTTATATGAATAAGATGTTATTAGTGATAATTACTTTGTTTAGTATAACAAGTAACCACGCACAACGACCCCAAACAGGTAGGACTCCTCAACAAAAAATTGAAATAACAGGAACGGTAGTTGATAAAAACACCAAACAACCTCTTGAGTACGCTACTATAGTCTTAACTTCTCTTAGAACTAAGAAAGTAACTGGAGGGCTAACAGATAAAAATGGAAATTTCACTATTGAAACCAATAAAGGGGTGTATGATATTTCAGTAGAATTTCTGTCTTTTAAGAATTATAGACTTACCAGTCAGCGTTTATTAGCAAATAAAAACTTAGGCACAATTAGTTTAGAAGCTGATAGTGAAGCATTAGACGAAGTAGAGGTAATTGCTGAAAAATCTACTGTTGAAATACGGCTAGATAAACGCATTTATAATGTTGGAAAAGACATGACTGTTAAAGGAGGTACAGCATCTGATGTTCTTGATAACGTTCCTTCAGTAAACGTTGATGCTGAGGGCGCTGTAAGTCTTCGTGGAAATGAAAATGTTAGAATCCTTATTGATGGAAAACCTTCTGCTTTAGTTGGTTTAAGTGGCACTGACGCACTGCGTAATTTACCAGCAGATGCAATTGAAAAAGTAGAAGTTATAACTTCACCATCTGCACGCTATGATGCAGAAGGTACAGCTGGCATCTTGAATATCATTCTACGCAAAGGAAAAATTACAGGTTTTAATGGTTCACTAAATGTAACAATAGGAAACCCAGACTTACTTAGAGTGGCTCCTAGTTTAAACTATCGTACTAAAAAAATTAATCTATTTTCTAACTTAGGGTATTCATATAGAAATGGCCCAGGAAACTCTCAAAGTTTATTCACAAGCTTAGAAAATGGAGTTATAACTGGTTTTAGAGACGAAGACCGAAAATTTGATAGAGAGAACAAAAATTTTAATGGCTCTATTGGTCTAGAGTATTATCTTAATAAGCAAAGTTCTATTACCGGAACTTTTTTTTATAGAGACTCTGACGGTGATGATATCGCGACAAATTTCACTCAATTTTTTGATACTGACAACAGCATAGATCTTACCCAAAATAGAATTGAAAATGAACTGGAAAAAGAAAAAAATTATCAGTACTCATTAAATTACACAAATAACTTTGATGGCAAAGGGCAAAAACTCACGGTTGACCTACAATATGAAGATAGCAAAGAAACTGAAGACACTAATATTATAGATGATACTGTTTTAGCTGAATTAAACAGCCAAGTAACCACTTCAATAGAAAAGTTGTTTCAAATAGACTATGTGTTGCCTATTGGTGAAAATAGCCAATTCGAAGCTGGACATAAATCAGATTTACAAGATTTAAACTCAGATTTTAGCGTAAATATTCTTGATCCAACCAATACTTTTGATCCGTCAAATGCAATAGATTTTAAGCAGAATATTTATGCCTTTTACGCTCAGTTTGGTAGTAAAATCAATAAATTATCTTATCTGTTAGGCCTCAGAACAGAGATAACAGATATAGATTTAACGGTTTTGACCACTGATCAATTTTCTGATAAGAACTTTACCCAATGGTTTCCAACTATAAACTTAGGATATGAGTTAAATGATAATGATAATTTCACTTTGGGTTACAGTAGACGATTACGCAGACCTCGTCATTGGTTCTTAAATCCATTTGAAAGTAGAAGTTCTGCCACTAATATTTTTAGAGGTATCCCTGATCTAAATCCAACCTATACAAGTTCTTTTGATTTAGGTTATACAACCAAGATCAATAAATTTAATCTGGGTGCCTCTGTTTATTATCAGTTTTCTGAAGATTTAATTCAGGTAGTTTCTATTACAGAGAATAGAAATGGTACAAATGTCTTTGTTCGTCAACCATTAAACCTTAATAATGAAAATCGTTATGGTTTTGAATTTACGGCTAACTATAATCCTCTAAAAACAATACAGTTTTCGGGAAGTTTCAATTTTTTTAGATTTAAAACTGATGCTTTTTCATTTGACTACTTACCTCCAGATGGAAGTACTCAGACTATTAGTTTAGAAGAAGTAAATGAAAGTACTTGGTTTGCTCGTTTTAATTCACGTGTTACCCTTCCATGGAAAATACAATGGCAAACACGTTTAATGTATAGAGGGCCTAGAGTTTCGGCTCAGTCTGATCGTAAAGAAATGTTCATAACTAACTTAGCCTTTAGTAAGGATTTATTTAAAGATAAGGCAACATTAGTATTTAATATAAGTGACTTATTCAATTCTCGTAAACGCGAAAGTACAACATATAACCCCAGTCGATCAGCACCAACAAATATAGCTGAGCAATCTTTCCAATGGAGGGAACGTCAAATATCATTAAGTTTTGTATATAGGTTTAATCAAAAGAAAAAACGTCAACGGCAAGGAGGAGAAAATAACCGTGATGAAGGTGGTGAAGAATTTGGTAGTTAACATTAAAAATAAGTTAATTTATTTTTCGTTACTCTAATACTATGCAAGAATTCTTATTTTTGCAGTTTCATTTAAATTTCTAATGAAAAGAGAAGTAAGAGTACAAAAAAAATCAAGATTAAAATTACTACACCAGTATTATAGCTATACTGGTTTTTATAGTTTTATTGGTAAAAGCCTAAAAAAGGCTGTACTTCCAGTTGTTGGTATCATTACAGTTTTGATCCTATTTAACAACTACGTTTATGACATCAACAATGGATTGCAAAAGATTACTGAGATTTATCCTACAAATGGTATTTTGAGTATTTTCTTTGTCTCAGAATCTTTTCTTGGTTTAATACCTCCAGAAATTTTTATTGCCTGGTCTAAAAAAACTTCCAATCCCGTTTTTTATCTATCTATATTGGCCTTATTATCATATACAGGCGGTATTATTTCTTTTTTTATTGGTAAGGCTGTTTTGCGAATTCGCTCTGTTAAGAATTACTTAGAAACTAAAATGGCTAAACACCTAAAAAACACCAAAAAGTGGGGTGGTTTTTTAATATTAACAGGTGCTCTTTTACCTATTCCTTTTTCAATTACCTGTATTGCCGCCGGCATGATAAAATATCCGTTAAGAGGTGTTATGACCTTTGGTTTATTTCGATTCTTACGATTTGCAATTTATGCCCTTGCAATTTTTCAATTCGTACAGTAAAGCTGGCATGTTTCAATAGCTATTTTGTAACTTTGTGTTCCTTAAAAACAAAGCACAAATCATGGAATACAGAATAGAAAAAGACACAATGGGCGAAGTCAAAGTGCCTGCTGATAAATACTGGGGAGCCCAAACTGAAAGATCTCGTAATAATTTTAAAATTGGCGCTGCTGCTTCTATGCCTTTAGAGGTTGTATACGGATTTGCTTATTTAAAAAAAGCTGCAGCTTATACCAATTGCAAACTAGGTGTTTTAGCGGAAGAAAAACGTGATTTAATTGCTAAGGTATGTGATGAAATACTTGCCGGAAAACATGATGACCAATTTCCGTTGGTAATTTGGCAAACAGGTTCAGGTACGCAAAGTAACATGAATGTAAATGAGGTTATAGCCAATAGAGCTCATGAAATTGCAGGAAAGAAAATTGGAGAAGGTGAAAAAACCATTCAACCAAATGATGATGTAAACAAGTCACAATCTTCTAACGACACTTTTCCTACCGGAATGCATATTGCTTGTTATAAGATGCTAGTTGAAACTACAATACCAGGAGTAGAAAAGTTAAGAGATACTTTAAAAAAGAAGTCTGAAGAGTTCAAGAATGTTGTAAAAATTGGACGTACGCATTTAATGGATGCAACACCGCTAACGGTAGGTCAAGAATTTTCAGGTTATGTTTCGCAATTAGATCATGGATTGAAAGCTTTGAAAAACACTTTAGCACATTTATCAGAATTAGCTTTGGGGGGTACTGCTGTTGGTACAGGGTTAAACACGCCTCAAGATTATGATATAACTGTTGCCAACTATATAGCCGAATTTACCGGATTACCTTTTATTACAGCTGAGAATAAATTTGAAGCTTTGGCAGCTCATGATGCCATTGTAGAATCTCATGGAGCTTTAAAGCAGCTAGCAGTTTCGTTAAATAAAATTGCAAATGATATTCGTATGATGGCTTCTGGCCCACGTTCAGGAATTGGAGAATTAATTATTCCTGCCAATGAACCAGGTTCTTCTATTATGCCTGGCAAGGTGAATCCTACTCAAGCGGAAGCATTGACTATGGTATGTGCGCAAGTAATGGGTAATGATGTAGCTATTACCATAGGAGGCACACAAGGGCATTATGAACTCAATGTATTTAAGCCTATGATGGCGGCTAATTTATTGCAATCAGCAAGATTGCTAGGTGACGCTTGTGTTTCTTTTAATGACAATTGCGCCGAAGGTATTGAACCAAATCATGCTACCATTAAAGAATTATTAAACAACTCTTTAATGTTGGTTACGGCTCTAAACACCAAAATAGGATATTACAAGGCTGCTGAAATTGCGAATACGGCTCATGCCAATGGAACTACTTTAAAAGAAGAGGCAATTAGGTTAGGTTATGTTACTGAAGAGCAATATGATGCATGGGTAAAGCCCGAAGATATGACGGGCTCGCTAAAATAATCTTTGATACTTACTTAATTCTTTATTAAACTATAGGATTGTTTGGCAATCTCCAATTCTTCATTAGTAGGAATCACTAAGAGTTTTACTTTAGAAGCATCAGCCTGTATTTCAGTTAACCGATCAATTTTAGTATTATTCTTTTCTTCATTTAAGTGAATACCAAGAAAATCAATATCAGCGCATATAAGCTTTCTCATATTTGATGAGTTCTCCCCTATTCCAGCCGTAAATACAATGGCATCTAAACCATTCATAGCTGTTGTGTAAGCACCAATATACTTTTTAATTCTATAGACATTCATATCTATAGCAAGTTTACACACTTTATTTCCTTCATTTGCCTTTGCCTCTATATCACGTAGATCATTATAGCCAGTTAAACCTAGCATACCACTTTCTTTTTGAAGCAAAGTATTTACTTCCTCTAACGTGTAATCTAAATTATTGACCATATGAAAAATGATGGCATGATCTATATCTCCACTTCTGGTACCCATAATCAATCCGGTAGCGGGTCCAAAACCTAAAGAATGATCAATACTTTTTCCATTTTTAATGGCTGTTATGCTACAACCATTTCCCAAATGAATTGTAATAACCTTAGAGTTGTTGATATTTAGGTGCTCAATAGCTTTTTCTGAAACATACTTATGGCTAGTACCATGAAATCCGTATAATCTTATCTTGTGATCATTCAATAAAGAATTTGGTATGGCATATTTATATGCTTTTGCCGGAATAGTTTGATGAAAGGCGGTATCAAAAACAGCTACTTGCTTGGCCTTAGAAAAGATTTTTTCAGCTACAACAATGCCCTCATAATTGGCTGGATTATGCAAAGGTGCTAATGAAAATAATTTTTTGATCTGTTGTGTGACTTCTTGATCAATAACTGTTGTTTCAGAAAAAATACTTCCACCATGTACTACCCTATGCCCTACTATCTGAATCTCTTTTGTACTTTGTATCACTCCAATCTTTGCATCTAGTATAGAATCAACCATTTTTTGCAACCCAACATTATGATCTGGAATAGGCAATACTTCTTCATGAGTGTTTGAGGCAGATTTATAAACAAATTTTGCATTTTGACCGCCAATACGCTCTACCAAACCTTTACAAAGAACTTCTTGCTCAGGCATTTGAAACAATTGAAATTTAATAGAAGAGCTACCCGAGTTTAAAACTAGAATTTTCAATTTTATTTAGAATAAAAATTAGTATTAAGTGGTCATTTCCTGAGCCTGAATCGCCGTGAGGATTACTGTATTAAAAATATCATCGGTTGTACATCCACGACTTAAATCATTTACAGGCTTGTTTAATCCTTGTAGCATAGGGCCTATGGCCAAAGCTCCTGTTTCTCTTTGAACTGCTTTATATGTATTATTTCCCGTATTTAAATCAGGGAAAATCAAAACATTCGCTTGACCAGCAACTTCAGAGTTGGGTAATTTACTTTTACCAACTGACATATCTACTGCCGCATCATATTGTATAGGTCCTTCTACTTTTAGATCAGGTCTCTTCTCTTTCACAATTTGAGTTGCTTTTTTTACAATCTCTACATCTGCTCCTTTACCCGATGTACCTGAAGAGTAAGAAAGCATTGCTATTCTGGGTTCTATTCCAAAATTTGCGCTAGATTCAGCTGAAGATATAGCTATTTCTGCTAACTGCTCGGCTGTTGGGTTTGGATTAATTGCGCAATCGCCAAACACCGAAACCCTATCTTCTAAACACATAAAAAAGATTGAAGAAACTACTGATACTCCTGGCTTTGTTTTTATGAATTGTAATGCAGGCTTGATTGTATGCTGTGTAGTATGCACAGCTCCAGAAACCATACCATCGGCTATTCCCTTGTGAATCATCATCGTTCCAAAGTAAGAAACATCTGCTATTAAATCTTTAGCCATAGCAGTAGTTAGACCTTTATGTTTCCGCAACTCATAAAGTGTTTCGAAAAAGTCTTCATAATAATCAGATTCAATGGGGTTAATAATGGTTATTTTATTTACATCCAAATTTAGTCCTAAACTCGCAATAGTGCTTATAATCTCATCTCTATTCCCCAGTAAGGTAATATCAACAATTTCGATGTCAATCAACCTACTAACAGCGGCCAAAATACGTGTATCATTACCTTCTGGAAGTACTATATGCTTTCGCTCTTTTCTTGCTCTCTTTAATAAATTGTATTGAAACATTTTAGGAGTAATATGATTACTCTCAAAGGTTACAAGTTTTTCATTAAGCTTATTTATTTCAATATAATTATCAAAAACCTGCAGTGATTTTTCAATCTTTTGCTTATTATCAGCATACATGTGCGAACGAACGGCGGCTATTTTAGATGTAATATCAAAAGTAGCGTCATCAACCAACATGATTGGAATCACTTGAGACAGACCTTCTATTAGTTTAAGAATAGGAGCCTCAGGAAGAATACCTCCGGTAAGTACAATACCAGAAATTGAAGGGTAATTGGAAGAAATATTAGCTTGAAGCGCCGCCAAAATAATATCAGATCGATCACCGGGTGTAATAATCAAGCAATTTTCGTCTAAATAAGTCAAGTGATTATGCATCTGCATGGCACCTACTTTAAAGCTTGCCGTTTGGTTGTTTATATGCTCCTTACCAAATAAAATTTTAGCTTGAATTTTTTTTGCTATTTCTTTGATAGTAGGATTATTTAGAGAGGACATGAATGGCAATACATTTACCAATACATCTTTGGGTAGGCTATCTTCCAAACCTGTCTTTACCAGATTAATACTTTTCTCTTGTACCTTGTTGGCAATGATAGCCAAGACTTCAACCTCTTTTTCTTTAAAAGTGTCATAAGCCAGATACAAACCACCAATAAATTTATCTAAAGTTTTGTCAACTCCACTAGAAACTATGATTGTAGGTATGCCTAAATTTTTAGCAATCAATATATTAACATCTAATTCAATGGCTGTGCCTTCACCAGAAAAATCAGTTCCTTCAACAAGCACGAAATCATTTTCTTCTTCTAAAGACTTATACTTCTCAATAATCTTATCAAAAATCTCACTTTCCTTTCCTTTATTCCTTTTCTTAATAAATTCACTTCTAGTAAAAGCATAGGCATCATTATGTGCAATATTCAAATCAAAGTGTGATATCACTGTATGAATATGATTGTCTTTTTCTCCTTCTTTTAAGTCATCAATAATTGGTCTAAAGTAGCCTACTCTTGCAGTTTTACCCAATAATGTAGCCATAAGACCCAAAGTAACTATTGACTTACCGCTATTGGCTTCACTCGTTGCAATATATATTGCTTTGTTCATCATCATAATTTTATGCAAAATTACTCTATTTGTAATCAAAAAAATAGTAAAACAAATAAGCAATAATTATATTTATAATGCCGATGATATTTATCAATAGTTCGTTTAAATTTCCTTACATTTAATTCAGTTTATCCTTAATTCAAAGAACACAAATACTATATAATGAAAACACATCAGGAATATATGAGTGAAGCAGTAAAAGCCGCTTTAAAAGGTATGCATTCGGACGAAGGGGGGCCATTTGGTTGCATTGTGGTAAAAGAAGGGGAAATTGTTGGGCGTGGTAATAACAAAGTAACTTCAACCAATGACCCAACTGCGCATGCCGAAGTAACCGCTATTAGAGATGCCTGTAAAAATCTTAGTACGTTTCAATTAGATGGTTGTATTGTATACACATCTTGCGAACCTTGCCCTATGTGTTTAGGAGCCATTTACTGGGCCCGCCCAGATAAAGTATACTATGGAAGCAGCCAAGAAGATGCAGCGGCTATAGGATTTGATGATGCATTTATTTATAAGGAAATTCCTCTGCCTTATGAAAAGAGAAGTATTCCTTTTGAGCAATGCGCGCGTGAAACTGCTTTACAAGCATTTAAACAATGGCAGGAAAAAGAAGATAAAATAGAATATTAATATTCTAAATTTCCTTGCGCTCTAACTGATTCTAAATACTCTAAATAGTTTTTGTACTCTTTTAATTTAGAAATAGTGTACTTATCTTTTTTGTAAGGACTAAATCGTTTTTTTCTTTTCTTTTTCTTAGGCTGAGATTCTGTTGAGTCAAAGTCTCTTTTCATGTTTAGCTGGTTTGATTAACAGTATAATAACGTGTTAAAAATGTGATTTAGTATGATTCATATACCAAATGCAATTCGTTACCTTTACCACAAATTGATCAATGAAAACATTAATTACCAATATAAAAGAGTTACTTCAGGTTCGTGAGCCTCATATTTTAAAGGTTTCCGGAAAGGAAATGAATCAACTTCCAACTATAAAAAATGCCTTTTTAGAAATAGAAGATGATTTGATTGTTGACTTTGGCAGGATGGAAGATCTTAATACTAAAACTGGAGATTCAGTTATTGACGTTTCAGGAAAAATAGTGCTTCCTAGTTGGTGTGATAGTCATACGCATCTGGTATATGCTGGTAATAGAGAGGGTGAGTTTGTTGACAGGATTAATGGACTGTCTTATGAAGAGATTGCTGAAAAGGGAGGCGGTATTTTAAATTCGGCAAAAATACTGCAACGGACTAGTGAAGATGATTTGTATATGCAATCAGCCAAGCGTTTAAAAGAAGTTATGGCATTGGGCACAGGTGCCATTGAGATCAAATCAGGTTATGGGCTTACAATTGATTCCGAATTAAAAATGTTACGTGTAATTAAGCGTCTGGCAGAAAATTTTCCTATTGAGATAAAAGCTACCTTCTTGGGTGCGCATGCCTTTCCTGCTGAATATAAAAATAATCAGGATCTATATATTGATTTACTCATTGAAGAAATGCTGCCTAAAGTGGCAGAAGAAAACTTAGCTGAATTTATAGATGTTTTTTGTGAGAAAGGATATTTTTCGAATCAACAGACAGATAGAATTCTAGAAGCTGGTGTAAAACACGGATTGACACCTAAAATCCATGTAAATCAATTTAGTATTAGCGGTGGTATTCAAATAGCTGTTAAACACAATGCATTGTCTGTTGATCATTTAGAAGTTTTAGACACCAATGATATATTTTCTTTACAAAAAGGCAAAACAATACCTGTTGCACTTCCTTCCTGTTCTTACTTTTTAGGAATTCCTTATACACCTGCAAGAAAAATTATAGAAGCCGGCCTTCCTCTTGCTTTAGCTACCGATTATAACCCAGGTTCCACGCCAAGTGGGAACATGAATTTTGTGGTAAGTACTGCCTGTATCAAAATGAATATGACACCAAATGAAGCTATCAATGCTGCCACTATTAATGGTGCCTATGCCATGAACTTATCAAAAACACATGGCAGCATTACAAAAGGAAAAAAGGCGAATCTTATTATCACTAAAGAAATTCCTTCTTACAATTTCTTACCTTATGCTTTTGGTTCTAATCATATTGATGCCGTTTACCTTAATGGAAAGATTCTAAACTAAAGAACCAGATAGTTTTTGTAATAACTACCTGGTTCTTCTGGAGGAGAAAGCATCCTCTTTAAGATTTTTTTTGTGGAAAAAATGCCCTCTACTATTAAAACGAGTAGAAAACTTTATTTTCTATAGAAAAATGATCTTACTTTTTTTCAATATCTAATAACTCTACTTCAAACACCAAAGCATCAAAAGGTCTTATCTTACCTCCTTGCCTTGGAAAAGCTCCATATGCTAATTCTTGAGGGATAAAGAATTTGTACTTTGAACCAACAGGCATCAACTGTAAACCTTCTGTCCAACCTTTAATCACTCTATTGGCTAAAAATTCCTGTGGAGTACCTCTATCAACTGAACTGTCAAAAACGGTACCATCGGTTAACATACCATGGTAATGCACCTTTACTTTATCAGTTGCAACAGGCTTAGCGCCATTACCTTCTTTTAGTACTATGTACTGCAGGCCGCTATCTGTAGTTTGAACGCCATCTTTTGTTTTATTTTCAGCCAAAAATGCTTCTCCGGCTTTCTTCACTTCGCTAAATTCTTCTTCGGCTTTCTTTAAAGCCTCAGCTTGTTGCGCTTCACGTTGCTTAGCTTGCTTCTCCATCATATAACTTCTGATAACATTCATCACCTCTGCATCCTCTATCATTAAGTTGCTAGAATCTAAACCGTTTCTAAAACCCTGAACGTATAAATCTTTATCTATTTCATTAAAGTTAGCTTTAAATTGCTTTGCAGTACTTAAACCCATGGCATAGCTTACAGAATCTAATTCTGTTGTTAACTCTTTTTTCGCAACTCCTTGTCCATTACATGAACTCAATACTGCAATTACTAAAACTGCAGCTAAAACTTGTAATCCTTTCATTTAATTTGTTTTTAATAAGCGCCAAAAATAGAAAAATAAAAGTGATTGATTTCATAAAACAATTTTAAATTTGAACAACAATTTTTTGACTATGCAAAAACAACTGATAGAGTGCGTCCCAAATATTAGTGAAGGGCGTGATACTGATAAAATACAGGAAATAGCTTCAATGGTTGAAACTGTTGAAGGTGTAAAATTATTAGATGTAGATCCCGGTAAAGCAACAAATAGAACAGTGATTACTTTCGTTGGAGAACCTGAACCTGTTATAGAAGCAGCATTTCGGTTGATCGAAAGAGCTGCAGAGCTTATTGATATGAGCAAACATTCGGGTGAGCACCCACGTTTTGGTGCTACTGATGTGTGTCCATTAGTTCCAATTTCAGGCATTACTTTAGAGGAGACAGCAAAATATGCTCATAAATTAGGGGAACGCATAGGAAGTGAATTAGGCATTCCAGGTTATTTTTATGAAAATGCCGCTAAAGAAGAAAAGCGAAAAAATTTAGCCAATTGTAGATCAGGAGAATATGAAGGTTTACCTAAGAAATTGTCAAGCTCCGAATGGAAGCCAGATTTCGGCCCTGTAGAGTTTAATGAATCTGTTGCTAAAACTGGAGCAATTGCAATTTCAGCACGTGATTTTTTAATAGCCTATAACATCAACTTAAATACTACTTCAACGCGTCGTGCTAATGCTATTGCATTTGATATTCGTGAAGCAGGGCGCATCAAACGTGAAGGGAATCCAATTACCGGGAAAAAATTAATGGATGAGCATGGAGAGCCCGTTCGTATACCAGGTAAGTTAAAAGCAGTAAAAGGTATTGGATGGTATATTGAAGAGTATGGCATTGCTCAAATTTCATATAACTTGACTAATATTTCAGTTACCCCCATGCATGTGGCATTTGATGAAAGTTGTAAAGCAGCCGAGGAGCGTGGTCTGCGTGTAACTGGTTCTGAATTAGTAGGGTTGGTCCCGTTAAAAGCAATGTTAGACGCTGCTGATTTCTTCTTAAACAAACAAGGACGTTCTTTAGGTATAGCGGAAAGTGAGAAAATAAAAATTGCTATAAAATCATTAGGGCTAGATGATCTAAAACCTTTTAATCCAAGTGAAAAGATCATAGAGTATATGTTAGAATCTGATTCTAAAAGGCTTGTTGATTTTAAACTTGATGATTTTGCAGATGAAACGGCTAGTGAATCTATGGCACCTGGTGGTGGATCAATCTCGGCTTATGTTGGTGCATTAGGTGTTTCATTGGGTACTATGGTTGCCAATCTTTCAGCTCATAAACCAGGATGGGATGATAAATGGAAATTTTACTCTGAATGGGCCAAAAAAGGACAGGTATATAAAAACAAGCTACTCTTTTTAGTAGATGAAGATACTAATGCATTCAATCAAATCATTCAAGGATTTAGAATGCCAAAAAGTACGGATTCAGAAAAGAAAATAAGATTAGAAGTTATAGAAAGTGCTACAAAATATGCAACTGAAGTTCCATTTCAAGTGATGCAAACAGCACATGATTCTATGGAAGTTATGGAAACCATGGCAAAAGAAGGCTTGCAAAATTCACTTTCAGATGCAGGTGTTGGTGCTTTATGCGCCAGATCAGCTGTTATTGGCGCATATTTTAATGTACGTATTAATGCAAAAGATATTAAAGATAGAGCATTTGCAGAAGATGTACTTCAAAAGGCTAAAGCAGTTTATGAATCTGCACTTTCTAGAGAAAAAGAAATCATTGATTTTATAGATAGCAAAATGTAATTATCACTACTCTCTTTGATAATATTCAAACATTTTGTATATTTACATAAGTACTTATATAAATATTTATGTTATGAATGTACAAGACCAATTAGTTGCATATAAAGAATTAGCAATGGGCTCACGCTTGAAGCGATTAAGCGATCTATTAATGAAAGAAACATCCATTGCATATAACAAGTTAAACATAGATTTTGACCCTTACCATATGCCAATTTTTAAATTGGTAAGTGAATATGAAAACTTAACTATAGGCGAAATAAGCACTATTCTTAATGTTACTCAACCAGCTGTTACACAGTATGTTAATTCGTTAATAAAAAAAGAGTTAATAATATCAAGTATAGGAAAAATAGACAAACGAAAGCGAAAAATAGCCTTATCAACTAAAGGGCGTGAAATGTTAAAACGATTGCTTCCTTTTTGGGAAGTTGTAAACAAGGAGGTGCTAAAAATGACCCGTAACCCTAACAATAAAACCTTGCTGGATCACATAACACATGTAGAAATGGAACTCAAAAAAAAATCTCTAAGCAAGAGAATTCTTGAAAATTTTCAGGAAAATGCCATGGTAGAAATCGTATCTTTTAAGGAAAAATATGCTGAAGCCTTTCATGACTTAAACATTGAGTGGTTAGAAAAGTATTTTTATGTGGAGGCACATGATAGAGAAGTATTAGAAAATGCTAAAACTTATATTATTAATAATGGAGGTTATATCTTTTTCGCACTATATAATGGTGAGGTAGCAGGAACCGTTGCCTTAATAAATGAACCGGAAGGTTATGAACTTAGTAAAATGGCTGTTTCACCCAGATTTCAAGGAAAAAAAATTGGACAGCTACTTATGCAATACTGTATAGATTTTGCCAAAGAAAAAAAGTGGGACAAGCTTCTTCTCTACTCTAGTACGGTTTTAGAAAATGCCATTTATATTTACAGAAAGTACGGTTTTAAGGAAGTATCAATGGAAGAAGACAAACCCTACGAAAGAGGCGATATAAAGATGATTTTAGAGCTTTAGCCGATAAAATAGCCAATAGCCAATTCATAGCCTTTTAACCCAGCACCTACAATAATGCCAGCAGCATGAGGAGATACATATGAATGATGTCTAAACTCTTCACGAGCATATACATTTGAAATATGCACTTCTATAACTGGAGTTTCAATGGCCTTAACCGCATCACCTATACCAACGGATGTATGTGTATATGCGGCCGCATTCAGAATAATGCCATCATACCCAAACCCTACTTCATGTAACTTATCAATGATTTCACCTTCTATATTTGATTGGTAGTATGTCAATTCAATATTAGGAAACGCTCCTTGAAGTTGTTTAAAATAATCTACAAAAGTGATATTTCCATATATTTCAGGCTCGCGCTTACCTAATAAGTTTAAGTTTGGTCCATTGATGATGAGTAACTTCATAAAATAAAAAGCAGAAGCATCTATGCTTCTGCCTCCAAATGTAAAAAATATATTATTAATTAAATTTATATCCCACACCTAGTTGAAAGGTGCCTAGGTTGGTGTCAAAAAAGTTACGATCAGATAAATTGGCAAAACCAAGGTTATATCTACTTGTAAAAAACAAACCTATATCAACCAGTTCATATTCTGCACCTAGAGCAGCGCCAAAATCAAATGACTTAGTCGTATCTTCAATGAACTGATCGCCAGAAACACGAATACCAAGTTGCGGGCCAGCCTGTAGGCTTAAACCTTCAATAATATAATATTTACCTACTCCTACAACCCTAATAAAATTAGCTTCAAGATCCTCAGAACCTTCTCCAGAAAATATGATTTCTGGCTGAATATGAATATCATCTGTAATTGGTATATCGGCTATGCCTCCAACGTAAAAACTGACTCTTGGATCAGCATCAAAATCTTGTCCGAATTTTGAAATATTAAGTCCAGTCTTAACTCCAAAAGTAATGCCTTGAGCAGAAATATTAACACAAAACAATGCAATAGCTGCCGCTAAAATTAATTTTTTCATGGTAATTTAGAATTTAAGTTATACTGCAATTTAGGTAAAACTTCCAAATCTGACACTTAGTTAAATTTATAAATTAAACCTAATTGCAACATGTTTGTGCGTAGGCTAGGGTCAAGTGTTGGCAGGCTTTCCGTAATAGCTTCATCAATCCTGTTGTTCAACCCTATATTATATCTAGCCTCTATACCAAGCTTATTACTTATATCGTATCCAGCTCCAAATCCTAAACTATAACCTGCGCTATCTACAAAATCTTCAATATCATCTGGTATATCAAATACTAGGTCAAACTGAGGGCCTAATTGTACATTAAAACTATCAGCAACATAATATTTGAGCATCAATGGAACAATCAAAACACTTTCCCCCGCTCCATTGGCATATAATACTTCTGGTTGCACATTTAAACCATCAATAATCCTTACATCAACTAAAAAGCCAATATAAAAACCACCACCATCTAGAACCTCTAGGGCATTCTCATCAAAACCAAATACTTGCAAAACTGTACTTATATCTGCTCCATCTAAGGAGACGTTGGCATTCCCATAAAAAAGACCTCCGGCAACACCAAAACTTACCCTCTTTTGTGCTTCTACATTTGATAATCCGAAAAGGATAAAAACAAGAATGAGATATAATTTTTTCATGCGTTTAAATTTTAACTATTTTAACGGCAATATACCAAATAAGGCATTAAAGAATAGATGAACTGGCAGCAGACACTTAAAGAGTACCAATTATATTTGAAGATAGAACGAGGGTTATCACAAAATTCTATAGATAATTACAGTAGAGATGTGCAGAAGTTAATTAATTATCTTGAAGAAAATGAGATTAGCTTTAACCCCAAAAATATTGTTTCAGATACCATTCATCAATTCATTTATGAAGTGGCAAAACAGGTGAATGCCAGATCGCAATCTAGAATCATATCAGGTTTACGAAGCTTCTTTGACTACTTGATTTTTGAAGATATAAGAAGTGATAATCCCACTCAATTGATAGAAGCGCCAAAGATTGGTAGAAAACTTCCTGATACTTTGTCGCAAAAGGAAATAGATCAAATTATTAACCACATAGATTTAAGTCATCCTCAAGGGCAACGCAATAAAACAATTTTAGAAACTTTATATAGTTGTGGATTGCGAGTTACTGAATTAATTACACTGCAATTGTCTGATCTCTTTTTTGATGAAGGATTCATTCGCGTACTTGGCAAAGGAGATAAGCAACGTTTTGTGCCTATTAATTCACAAACGCAAAAATTGATTTTAATTTATATCAATCAGGTAAGAAATCACATTAGACCTCAAAAAGGTTTTGAAGACACCTTATTTTTGAATAGAAGAGGAAAACAGTTAACCCGCAATATGATCTTTTTGATTATTAAAGGCTTTACAGAAAAAGCGGGCATAAAAAAGAAGGTAAGTCCACATACCTTTCGGCATTCGTTTGCTACCCATTTACTGGAAAACGGTGCTGACCTACGTTCTATTCAACAAATGTTAGGTCATGAAAGTATTACAACAACTGAGATTTACATGCACTTAGATAAGGCCTTTTTAAAGGAAGTTGTAGAAAAATATCACCCTAGAAGCTAAGTACTATTTAGCAATATTAACAGCTCTCGTTTCGCGAATAACTGTAACACGTACCTGGCCTGGGTAGGTCATGTCATTCTGTATCTTTTGTGATATATTGAATGAAAGTTCTGCAGCTTTGATATCATCTATTTTTTCACTTTCAACTATCACACGTAATTCTCTACCTGCTTGAATAGCATAAGCTTTTTGAACACCAGTGAACCCAAAAGCAACATTTTCTAAATCCTTCAATCGTTGAATATAAGAATCTAATACCTGTCTTCTCGCTCCAGGTCTAGCTCCAGAAATGGCGTCGCAGACCTGAACAATAGGTGATATTAATGATTTCATTTCTATTTCATCATGATGAGCGCCAATGGCATTGCATACATCAGCCTTTTCTCCATATTTCTTAGCCCACTCCATGCCTAATAAAGCATGAGGTAATTCACTTTCCGTTTCAGGTACTTTACCTATATCATGCAATAAACCAGCACGTTTTGCCACTTTTGGATTTAACCCTAATTCAGCAGCCATTAATGCACATAAATTAGCCACCTCACGAGAGTGTTGCAGTAGATTTTGCCCATAAGAAGAACGGTATTTCATTCTTCCAACAACTTTGATCAGTTCAGGGTGTAGACCATGAATACCCAAGTCTATAACGGTACGCTTCCCAACTTCAATAATCTCTTGATTAATCTCTTTTTTTGTCTTGGCTACTACTTCCTCAATCCTTGCCGGGTGTATTCTACCATCCGTTACAAGCTTATGCATAGATAATCGTGCAATTTCCCTACGAATAGGGTCAAAACAAGAAAGGATAATCGCCTCAGGAGTATCATCCACAATAATCTCAACGCCCGTTGCTGACTCCAAAGCACGAATATTACGCCCTTCTCTACCAATGATTCGCCCTTTCACATCGTCAGACTCCAAATTAAATACCGACACGCAATTCTCAATAGTTTGTTCAACCCCTACTCTCTGTATCGTGTTTAAAACAATTTTTTTAGCCTCCTGTTGTGCAGTTAAGGTAGCCTCTTCCATTGTTTCTTGAATAAAAGCCATAGCATCAGTCTTAGCTTCCTCTTTAAGAGACTCTACTAACTCCTTTTTTGCATCTTCAGCAGAATAGCCAGAGATAACTTCTAACTGCTCCACCTGCTTTTTATGCATTTTTTCTGATTCTATACGCTTCTTTTCTAAAAACTCAAGCCTGTAATTATAGTCGTCTTCTTTCGCTTTAAGTGACTTATTAAGTTTGGTATTTTTATCTAGTTCTTGTGAAACCTTAGACTCTTTATCACGTATACGTTTTTCAGCATCAGAAGCTTTCTTATCTCTACTTAAAATTACTTTCTCGTGCTCAGCTTTAAGTTCAATAAATTTCTCTTTGGCTTGTAAGATTTTATCTTTTTTTAAGGCTTCACCTTCGGCTTTTGCTTCTCTCAAAATAGTAGAAGCTTGTTTTTTGGCTTCCTTCAGCATCATAGATGCTTTGTTTTTTTCAAGTATTTTTGCAATAACAAAACCAATTGCTGCACCTGCAACAATACTTATAATTATTGGCAGTATATATCCGTCCATCATTCAAATTTTATATATAAAAAAAGCCCACATTAGTTTGGGGTTTTATAAACTCCGAAATAACAAGTTTAGGGCTAACTAGTTGGTCAATAATCCGCACAATGCGGCACGCTTTAACAACTAAAACTCACCCTTTTTAATGAAATAATGTTGAGTTTATTAAACAAATAACTAATGTAGGCAGTAATTGTTTTTATTTTAAAGAACTTACTTGAGATGCGTATCTAAAATAGTATTCATCTCTTTTAATTTATGCTCAATTTTCGTTGCGTCTTGCGAATTAAATACACTTTTCACCTCCTGTAAAGATGCAAACTGCAAGGCACACATAGCTAACACATCTTGCTTGTCTCTTACCTCATAATTCTCTTCAAACCTTTTTATAAGGTCGTTTATCTTCTTTACCGCTTTACGAACACCTTCTTCTTCACCTTCACTTTTTATGGTTAGAGGGTAAACTCGATCTCCAATTGTAACTTTTATTCTAAGCTTTTCGTCCATCTAAAGTTTACTCTCCTAAGTGAGCTATGCATTTATCAATTTCACGTATTAACGCATTAATTTTTAACTTGGTTAAGTGTTTATCATCTTTGCTGCCTACAATTGCATTTGCAACTTTTAATGACTCGTATTCTTGTTGTATTTGAGTACTCGATTCTTTTTGAGATGACAACTCATTTAACAAATGATTACTTTTTTCTAACAATTGTTGATTTTCTATTTGCAACAATTCATATTTAGAAAGTAATTTACTTAGTTTATCCTGCAGAGAATCAACTATTTCTAAAACATTACTCATCAATACAAAGATTCTAAACCTTTTCAACAAATTTAAGATTACTGAGGCAATTAAACAACTGTTTTACTAATTTATGTTAATAACTCATTACAAATATTTGATTGTTAATGGCTTAATTTTTGATTTTAAATATTTAATTGCAATCATTAATTTATCGCGTATTATGGGGAGAATACTGGTACTTTTTCTATTTTTTTCAACACATTTTTATTCACATGCACAGGCTTCTTATCCAGCTGATTATTTTGAAAAACCGTTAGACATTCCTTTAATTCTGTCGGGCACTTTTGGCGAGTTGCGAAGCAATCATTTTCATTCAGGTCTTGATATTAAAACTCAAAAGAGAGAGGGGTTAAATGTCTATGCTTCTGCGGAAGGCTATGTGTCAAGAATAAAAGTATCACACTGGGGATACGGTAAGGCTCTATACATAACACATCCTAACGGATATGTTACGGTATATGGTCATTTAAAAAAGTTTGCTCCTAAGATAGAAGCCTATGTAAAAAAACACCAGTACCAAAAGGAAAGTTTTGAGATTCAGCTCTTTCCGGAAAAGGATGAACTTCAAGTTGAAAAGCAAGAAATTATAGCCTATAGTGGTAATACAGGCGGCTCTGGAGGTCCACATTTACATTATGAAATTAGAGATGCCAATGCAAAGCCCATAAACCCCATGTATTTTGGTATTGAAGTAGCTGACACCAAAGCACCTCAAATACGAGCTGCGGTGGCCTATTCTTTTGGCGATACATCTCATGTAAACAGGTCTAACAAAGTAAAAGAATTAATATTTAAAGTTCAAAAAGACGGAAGCTTACTGGCTAATACTATTGAAGCATATGGAACTATAGGCCTTGGCATTAATACCGTAGACAAACAGGATGCTGCACTTAACAATAATGGTATTTTTGATCTGAAAATGGAAGTAAATGGAACTACTGTTTATCAGCACACAGTAAACACGTTTAGCTTCAATGAAACGCGCTATCTAAATACACTTATTGATTTTGGAAGATATCGTAAAAAAAGACAGCGCATCCAAAAAACTTTTGTAGAGCCCGCAAATAAATTGAGCATATACAAGAACTTAAAACAGAAAGGTTTTCTTACTATAGAAGATGGTGCTTCTTATAATGTGAAGATTACAGCTACAGACTTTAAAGGCAATAGCAAAAGTTTAACGATACCAGTAAAAGGAAAGAAAGATTCTATTTATATTAAAAATGAGGTGAAAAAAACGCCTTATTATTTTAAAAGAAATGAGTTTAACAAAATTAATGATGGTAACGTTACAATTGCCTTTCCAAAGAATAGCTTTTATAACGATTTATATTTTGATTTCAAGCAAGAAAAGAATGTAGCAATTTTACATGATGACAGTGTGCCCTTACATAAAAGCTTTACGCTCACTTTTGATGTAACGGATTATCCAGCGGAAGACCTAGAGAAATTATTTATTGGCAGAATAAACAAAAAAGGTAGACCTATTTATTCAAGAACTAAAAGAAAAGAGAAGAAATTATATACATTAAATAAAACATTAGGTAATTACGGTTTATTTTCTGACAATCAGAGTCCTAAAATACGACCAATCAATTTTAAAGATAAGCAGTGGTTATCAAAATACAGATATCTTAAAGTAAGATTATCTGATGATCTTTCCGGCATCAAGTCTTATAGAGCAGAAATTGATGGGCAATGGATTCTAATGGAATACGATGCTAAAAATAGATTGTTACAATATGATTTTAACGACAAGGAGCTATCTGGCAATGAACACACACTAAAAATAATTGCAGTTGACAATGTTAACAATTCTAATACGTATATTGCGACATTTTTCAGAAAAGACTAAGTACTGAATTGTTGAAAACCCAGATTGCAATATTTTTCTTTCTCTTCTCAAGCTATTTAATTGCACAAACAGGAACTGTAAAAGGAGTAGTAAAGGATGAAAAAGGCCTACCTATTGAAAATGTAAATATTACTACAAGCGGTAAAGGCACAGTGACCAATAAAAACGGTGAATATCTCATGGTAATTGCGGCTGGAAAAAATCAAACCATTACATTCAGCCATATATCCTATAAGACTTACAATAAGCGCCTTAGAGTAGGTAAAAAAAGGGTAATACTTTTCTCGCCTACTTTATTCCTCAAAACTGAAAAAATTGACAGTGTAATCATAGAGAATAACCGTGATAAAGCTGAAGGGATAGATAAAATAGATATAAAAACCACTCAAAAATTGCCTAGTGCTAATGCCGGTATTGAGGGTGTATTAAAAAATATTGGTTTAGGTGTAAGTAGCAATAACGAATTAAGCACCCAGTACAATGTACGCGGTGGTAATTATGATGAAAATCTGGTTTATATAAACGGTATTGAAGTTTATAGACCCTTTTTAGTTCGATCTGGACAACAAGAAGGCTTAAGTTTTGTAAATCCAGATCTTACAAAGAATGTGAAATTTTCTGCTGGTGGTTTTCAAGCTAAATATGGTGACAAACTATCTTCTGTGCTGGATATTACTTACAGAAAACCTCAAGAGTTTAGTATTACTGCTAATGCCAGTTTTTTAGGTGCTAGCCTCACTATAGAAGATCTACTCTTTAACAAAAAACTCTCTGCGGTTATTGGCGGGCGTTATAGGAACAACACTTTGTTTGTTAATAGTAAAGATATTGAGACCAATTTTAAACCCAATTTTACAGATGTTCAAAGTTATTTATCTTATGAATTTTCCGAAAGATTTAGTTTAGATTTTTTAGGCAATTTTTCTTTAAATAATTATGAATATACACCTGTTACCAGACGAACTAATTTTGGTACCGTGGCAGATGCACAGGCGTTAGTGGTTGATTATGACGGTAGAGAAAAAGATCAATATCTAACATTGTTTGGAGCCCTTAAAGCAACTTATAGAGTAAATGATAATTTAGCATTTTCGTTCACTACCTCTACATATAATGCCCAAGAAGAAGAGTATTTTGATATTTTAGCCCAATATAGCATTGGAGAAGTGAATGCTGATTTTGGTAGTGACAACTTTGGCGATATTGAGTTTACACAAGCTATCGGCTCTCAGTTAGATCATGCTAGAAATGATCTAGATGCTTTAATTTCTAATGTGCAACTCAGGTCGGTCATTAGAAAAGATGAAAACCTTTTTGAAGTAGGAGTAAAATATCAAATAGAAGATATTAAAGACCGAATTATTGAGTGGCAAGTCATAGATTCTGCTGGTTTTTCAATAAGACCTCCTAATTTACTACCTCGTAATGATGAACCTTACGAGCCCTTTACCGGCCCTATTGTACCGTTTATAAGCACCCGTGGGTTTAATGAAGTAAAGACGAACAGAATTTCTGGATATGCGCAATGGAGTAGAAATTTCTTTATCAAAGATCATAAACTATGGGTCAATGCTGGTGTGCGAGCTCAAAACTGGGAAGTAACCGGAGATAATATTCAATCAGAAAGCCAAACTGTCGTAAGCCCAAGGTTTCAATTGGCCATTAAACCTGATTGGAAGCGAGAGATGCTTTTTAGAGCATCAGGCGGATATTATTATCAACCTCCGTTTTATAGAGAACTTAGAGATTCGTTGGGCATTGTGCGTCCTGAAGTCAAGGCACAAAAGTCTATTCATTTTGTTTTGGGTAATGACTATAGCTTTAAGCTATGGGGAAGGCCTTTTAAACTTGTTTCTGAACTCTATTATAAAAAACTGACTGATGTAAATCCGTTTACTATAAACAACGTGCAAATACGCTACCGAGCTAGGAACAATGCCGAAGCTTATGCTTTTGGCTTTGATAGTAGAATTAATGGAGAATTTGTACCTGGAACAGAATCTTATTTTACATTTGGGTACTTACAAACTAAAGAGAATATAGATAATAGAGGATATATCTCACGCCCTACTGATCAGCGCTTAAAGTTTGCCATCTTATTTCAAGATTATGTACCTAGTAATCCTAATTTAAAAATGTACTTAAACATGGTCTACAATACAGGGGTACCAGGAGGATCTCCTTCATATGCGGACCCCTATATTTTCCAAAATAGGTTAAAAGATTATTTTAGGTCAGATATAGGTTTAAGTTATGTACTTGTTGATCAAAAAAAGAAAGCTAAAGCTGACTGGCTCAAAAAATTTAAAGAACTTTCTTTTGGTATTGAACTCTTTAATATGTTTGATGTACAGAATACCATTACCAATACCTGGGTTCGCGATGTTTCCTCGCAAAACTCACTAGCGGTACCTAATTTTTTATCAGGTCGCGTCTTAAATGTAAGATTAAGTGCCAAATTCTAAAGCACTATTAAACCTTTTCTTTCGTTTATAGTCTTAGATTAAAAATTGCCGAATTAAGTGACTGAGGAATATGTACTTATTGCACAATTAAAGAATGCTAAAACGCAAGATCTGGCATTTAGAGAGCTTATGTCTCAATATAAAGAGCGTTTATATTGGCATATCCGCAAAATTGTGATCTCACATGATGATACTGACGATGTTCTTCAAAACACATTTGTAAAAGTGTATAGAAATATTGGCAATTTTAAGGCTGAGAGTAAATTGTATTCTTGGATGTATCGCATTGCCACCAATGAAGCTATAACATTTATTAAAAAACGCGCCAAAGAGCAACATGCTGATGTGAGCGAAATACAATATAAAATGGCAGAAAATTTAGAAGCTGATGTTTATTTTGATGGCGATGAAATCCAATTAAAATTGCAAAAGGCTATTGCAGCATTACCACAAAAACAACAGTTGGTTTTTAATATGAAATATTTTGATAATATGAAATATCAAGATATATCAGAAATACTGGAAACATCGGTAGGAGCATTAAAAGCTTCCTACCATCATGCAGTTAAAAAAATTGAAGTTATACTAACACAAACCTAGTTTAAACCTTTTAGTACTTTTACAGTCAAATGGATGAATGAAAGATAATAGTTTAGACATATTAAAAGAGAAAGGAAGCGGTTTTAAAGCTCCTGAAGGATACTTTAACACTGTTGAAGAGGATGTATTTGCCAAGCTAAAGACAGAAGCGTTTCCCAAAAGTGGTGGATTTAATATCCCTGAAGGTTATCTTGAGTCTATTGAAGGCTATGTAATCAATCAACTTGATGTAAAACCGAAAAAGGAATCCAATTTTGGTGTACCAGAAGCGTACTTCGATAACTTTGAGGATACAGTTTTTGAGCGCTTAAAAGCGGAAGAAGAAATTAATACACCTAAGGTAATCAACTTTAGAGAACGAATTTTAAAAATTGTAATACCAACAGCTGTTGCTGCATCATTACTATTATTTTTCTTCTTTCAATATTCAAATACTACTACTGAAAGTATAGACTGGAATACATTGGCAGACACTGAAGTTGAAAACTGGATAAATGACGATCTTATCTCTTTTAGTTCTTATGATATTGCGGAAATATTTGAAGATGTGAACTTAGAAGAAACCATTAATAATGACTTAGATTTTGAAAGTGAAGATGTAGAAGACTATTTAGATGGCACGGATGTTGAAAGTATATTACTAAATGATGAATATTAGTAGCATGAAAAAGATATTGACAATGATCATTTTTCTGTGTCTTATGTCTGCTCAGACCTTTGCACAAAAAAATGACAATGAGCGTATAAAGGCCTTTAAAACAGCTTTTATCACTAATGCGTTGGAGCTAACAGCTAAAGAAGCTGAAAAATTTTGGCCTATCTATAATCAATATGATGAAACTATACATAATGAACGTATAGTAAAGAGAAGACAATTAAACAGAAGAGCTCGTGCCAAAGGTGGTTTAGAAGGATTAAGTGAAGGTGATGCCAAACAATTATTAGAAGAATTGATTGAAATAGATTTCAATATAGCGAACGCAAAAAAACAATTACTTAAAGATTTAGAAGGTATTATTTCTTCAAAGAAAGTTTTTAAATTATTTAGAGCTGAGCAGAACTTTAATAAAGAATTATTGAAGCGTCTTAGAGCCAATAAACGAAAATAGTCTTTCTACTACAACAAAATAAATTGCTAAAATTTTCGTTCTTTCAGAAAGACCAAAAAATACCGAAATGAAAATGAAGAAGTTGATTTTAAGTTTTTTAGGCTTCGGAGCTTTGTTTAGCACCGCTAGCTTACAAGCACAAAAAGTTTCAGATAAGAGCAAGATTACCAAGTCTGAAACCATACAAACCAAAGAAAAAGAGATTAAAGAAGTTACACATAAAGGTGTTACATACTATATTTTTAATGGTATGTGGCATACCAAGTTAAAAAACAGATATGTGTTTAGAACCCCTCCAAAAGGTGTTGAAATAGACTTCAAACCCGAAGGTGGTCAATATGTTACTATGCACGGCAAAAAGTACTACAAATGCGCTGGTGTATTCTATAAAGAACTTAAAGATAATAACTACCGTGTAGTTAGAATCTAGTGATTATTTAAATGATTAAAGAACCTGCTTAAGGCAGGTTTTTTTGTATATACATATTTGTTATTTTTGTAAAATTCAAAAAATCAACACCTTGGAAAATTTTTTACTCTTTTTTGAACAAATGCCTTCTTGGCAAAAGCTGTTATGGATATTTGCATGCCTAAGTGTAAGTTGGGTATTTGAAGGAAGTTTTCCTTTGTTTAAGTTTGATTATAAAAAATGGCGGCATGATGGTGTTAACCTTATTTTTCTATCTACCAGTCTAATTATAAATATATTGTTTGGCTTAGCCACAGTAGGAGTTTTTGCATTTATTGCCACAAATAAATTAGGACTATTGCACTTATTTGAGTTGCCTATCTGGGTTGAACTTATAATAGCTATCCTTTTTTTAGATTTTGTAGCCCAATATATTGTACATTACTTACTACACCGAGTAAAGTGGATGTGGAAATTTCATATGATACACCACAGTGACACCAAAGTAGATGCAACAACGGGTACACGCCATCATCCTGGAGATTATGTGATACGAGAGCTATTTGCACTATTGGCGATTATTATTTTAGGAGCTCCATTTGCTTTCTATGTAGTATATAAAATAGCCACTATCTTTTTTACCTATTTCTCGCATGCTAATATCAATATGCCTGTATGGTTAGATAAGATATTAAGCACAGTATTTATTACACCAAATATGCATAAGTTTCATCATCATTTTGAACGCCCTTGGACGGACACAAACTTTGGTAATATTTTTTCTTTTTGGGATCGTATTTTTGGAACCATGGTGTATGATGATCCTAAGAAAGTAGTCTATGGTTTAGATGTGTTAGATGACAGTCTAGATGAAGATCTGGTCTATCAATTTAAAGTTCCTTTTGATAACACTATCAAAACTGACTACTAGTTATATTTTCTTTTTCTCTTTAGCTTCACGCTCTTCCCTCCTATTTGGAAAGTTTAATCCTGTACTATTGTACGTGCTACCATAGGTATATGCAGCTGTATAAACTTGTTGGATAGCATCTAATACCTGTGCTTTTTCAAGCTCCTTTAAAGGATGGATAAAAACAGACCACAATAAATCATCTGAAATAGCATATTTAACATCTAACGCAGTATGAAAATTAGCTTCCATCACTTTTAGCATATCTGTATAAGCTAGTTTCTTTTGCTCAACAATAGGTGACATTATGCGCATTCTGTTATTATTTTCATCTGTTATACAGATCAACAATCGGTCTTTGATCATAAATTGCCAATTTCCTTCCTTACCTCTTACGCTATCGGCAACAACATATATAATCTCATCAAGAATATTGTTATTCATATCTTGAGAAAAAACAGTTGATGAAGGAATAAATAACGATAAAACAACAGCAATTTTTAGCAATGTATTCATAATAGGATTTATAATTTTTGACTCAAAGTATGTGTATTCCTTACTAAGATACATTATTTTTAAATTCCTAATTTTTACTTCGCACATAAATTATTACTTTTGACAAATCTTAATTGAGCAATGCAATTCAAGCACCCGGAAATTCTTTATGCCTTATTTCTGCTCCTGATTCCACTCATTATCCATTTATTTCAATTACGAAGATTTGAGAAAGTAGCATTTACCAATGTTGACTTTTTAAAGAAGATAGAATTACAGACACGTAAAAGTTCAAAACTTAAAAAATTTTTAGTGCTTTTATCGCGATTATTATTATTTGCGACTCTAATTATTGCCTTTGCACAGCCTTATTTTAGTAATCTTTCAAAACATGAACAGCAAAATACCTATATCTATTTAGATAATTCATTTAGCATGCAGGCTAAAGGGCCCAGAGGCGAACTGTTTAAAAGGGCTGTGCAAGATATTATAGAAAGTAATCCTGATGCTACGAATATTAGCCTTTTTACCAATAATGCAGAATGGCATAATTTGGATGAAGAATTGTTAAAAAACAATCTGCTTTCTCTAGATTATTATCCTGTGCAACAGGATTTAAAATCTATTTTTCAAAAAATAAAAAACAAAACAGACAATTCTAAAAATGGTTTAAATACTGTTTTTTTAATATCTGACTTTCAGGATTATAAAATAAATAAAGAAATCCAAAAAGACACCTCACTTGCTTATAATATTGTACAATTGACTCCAAATAAGTTATCTAATGTTAGTATAGATAGTGTTTATATTGATAATCAAAATAATGAAACTATAACTGCAAAAGTTAAGGTTAAAAATCACTCAAAAAATGATGCCAATATTTCATTATCGTTATATAATGAAACGGTCCTTTTAGGCAAGTCTACTTTAGAAATTTTTAAAGAAGATAGTGCTGAAAGCACATTTTCTATTCCAAATAATGCTTTAATAAAGGGTAGGCTGATTATTTCAGAAGATAATATCACTTTTGATGATGAGTTGTTCTTTACAATTAATCAAGCTAAAAAAATAAATGTACTTAGTATTGGCAGTGACAATAGCTTTTTATCTAAAATTTTCACAGAAGATGAGTTCAATTTGAATGCTACAGAATTGAATACATTAGATTATAGTGTGCTTAGCAATCAAAACCTGATTATTCTTAATGAGCTTGAAAGCATTCCAAATTCATTAGTTAATACCCTGAAAGAAGCTCTGAAAAATGGGGTAGATCTTACTATTATTCCCCATAAGAATAGTCAAATTGCGTCATATAACAATTTGCTAAGTAGTCTAAATATTGGAGGTGTCACCGCTAAGGATGAGAACAAACTAAATATTACATCCATTAATTTTTCACATCCTTTTTTTAAAAATGTATTTGAAAAACAGATTGACAATTTTCAATACCCTTCAGTAAACACAAGCTTTAATACCACTTTACGAAATAGTTCACCTATCTTACAATTAGAAAATCAAGAACCTTTTGTCTCTCAAATAAATAGTAGTAATAATATTTATTTATTTTCTTCTGCCATCAGTAAAGAAAATTCAAACTTTAAAAATTCTCCCTTAGTAGTTCCTTTATTCTATAATTTTGGAAAATTAAGCTATGCCAATACCGCTTTAAATTACACCATAGGTAATGTCAATGAAATTGAAGTCAAAGCTTCTCTTTCTAAAGATCAAATTTTAGAATTAGCTTATGACGAAGAAAGTTTTATTCCAATACAACAGGTGGGCAATACATCCGTTAAAATCACTACTGAAGAACAACCCTTAAAAAGTGGATTCTATGATGTAAAGAGTAAGGAAAAAGTTCTAGAAAATTTAGCTTACAACTACAATAGATCAGAGAGTAGTTTAGAGTATGCAGATGTTCAAAGTTTATTTCAAGGTAAAAATATAAAACACTTTAACAATACTAAAGATGCCTTTACCAACTCATATGACGAATATAAAACTAGTAGTTTTTGGCACATATTTTTGTTACTATCACTACTATTTTTACTCACTGAAATTGGTTTATTAAAATTTATGAAACCATGAATATCTTCATAAAATCAGCCACCATAATAGATGAACGAAGTAATCTAAATGGTAAAACAAGAGATATACTTATTGAAAATGGGAAAATTTCTAAAATAGCCGCCAGGATTGAAAATCCAAAGCACTATAAAGAAATAAAATTAGAGAATTTACATGTTTCTTGTGGATGGTTTGACACCAGTGTTTCATTTGGCGAGCCTGGGTATGAAGAGCGTGAAACTATTAAAAATGGACTCGTAACAGCTGCAAAGAGTGGGTTTACGGCTGTGGCAGTAAATTCTAATACTTACCCATTTATTGATAGCAAAGCAACAGTTGATTTTTTGATTAACAGTGCAAAAAACAGTGCAGTTGAACTGTACCCAATTGCCAGCCTAACCAAAAAATCAAAAGGTCAAGAAATAGCTGAGCTTTACGATATGCAAAATGCAGGAGCAGTTGCTTTTGCAGATTATAATAAGGCTATAAGTAATGTCAATCTTATGAAGATAGCTCTACTTTATGCTCAAAATTTCAATGGCTTAATCATGAGCTTTCCTCAAGATAATACCATTGTTAATTCTGGAGTGGCCAACGAAAGTGAAATTACTATGAGCTTAGGCCTAAAAGGAAATCCCTCCTTAGCAGAAGAGTTGCGCATTGCTCGAGATTTGTTTCTTTTAGAATATACGGGTGGTAAATTACATATTCCAACGATTTCTACAGAAAAGTCAGTAAAATTAATAAAGGAAGCAAAGAAAAAAGGATTGGATGTAAGTTGTAGTGTAACTGCGCATCACTTATCACTAACTGATGAAGAACTCGCCTCTTTTAATGCTAATTTTAAGACCTTGCCTCCTTTACGTACTCAAAAAGATGTCAATACACTTAGAAGAGCCGTAAAAGATGGTACTATAGATATGATTACCTCTGATCATAATCCTATTGATATAGAAAATAAAAAACTTGAGTTCGAAAATGCGCTATATGGTACTATAGGTTTAGAAAGCCTTTTTGGCTCCTTAACACCACATCTATCACTTGAGAACATAGTAGACTGCCTTACAACAAACCCCAGAAGGCGTTTTGGATTAGAAGAAATCCAAATTAAAGAAGGAGAGAAAGCCAATTTAACATTGTTTAACCCCACAACGGAGTACACATTTACTGAAGAGCACATTCTATCTTCCTCAAAAAACGCAGCATTTTTGGGTAAAAAGCTTAGAGGTATTGTCTATGGAATTTTTACCAATAACAAGTTAGTGCTACACTAAATTTTGTAATTTTACCTCAACTAAATCAACTTTAAAATTATGGAAAACGTTACTGTAAAAGAAGGAAAACCTGCAGCTATCATAGCTTACTTATGGGCTATAGGTTTGGTTATTGCCTTTTTAATGAATAGCACAAAGAAAAACCCTTTTGCTTCGTTTCATATTCGTCAAGCTATTGGATTAATACTTATTCATTTATTGATACAAGTACTTGATAGGTTTTTAGGAATGGGTATTCTAACATGGATTTTCGATATTGGATGGCTTATCTTGGTCTTTTTAGGTATCTGGAGTGCTATTAAAGGTGAAGAGGAACCTGTACCGCTTTTAGGAGAACAATTTCAAGAATGGTTTAAAGGTATAGGATAAAACATTTTATAGGCTTATTTTTGAATCGTGCTATTTTAGCACGATTTTTATTTTTAGACTATGCAAGAATTATCTTTAGATTATTTAGTACGGTATCCGAAAAAACCTATTGAAAGTCCGCCATTGCTTATTTTACTGCACGGCTATGGAAGTAATGAACAGGATTTATTTTCCTTTTCAGAAGAATTACCTGACGAATTTTTGATCATCAGTGCAAAAGCGCCTTTAACAATAATGTCTGGAAGTTATGCATGGTATAGTATTTATTTTGATGCTTCAGATGGTAAATTCTCTGATGTTCCTGAAGCTAAAAAGTCAAGAGACCTGATTGCTAAGTTTATTGATGAAGTAAAGGAAAACTTCAGAGTAGATAAGAATAAAACGTTCTTATTAGGTTTTAGCCAAGGTACAATCTTAAGTTATGCTGTAGCACTGAATTATCCCGAAAAAGTAAATTATATTGTTGCCTTGAGCGGATATATTAATGATGAGTTATTACCAGAAAATCTAAATAAAGAGACTATAAAAAATCTTGATTTTTTCATATCTCACGGCTCAGTAGATCAGGTATTGCCTGTGGATTGGGGTAGAAAGGCAAAACCATTTTTAGATAATTTAGAAGTTCAAAATATTTATAAAGAATACCCAGTGGGGCATGGTGTAGCACCACAAAATTTTTATGATTTTAAACAATGGATAGAAGAACGGTTATGATCAAAAAATATCTTTTGTGTGTTCTTTTCTTAATGAGTACAATAACTATTGCTCAAAACGACAATATCAATTGGAGTTCTGTGCAGTTGCAAACTAAGCTCTCTGAGAAGATTACTTTTAATATTAAACCTATATTTAGGTTTAACGAAGATATTTCAAACTTTCAAAATGCCTCAATAGACATTTTCGCCAATTATAAGTTAGGTAAAGGGTGGTCAACACAATTAACTTCTAGAACCTGGTTTATACCCGATGAAAAACCACGTCAATTTATCTGGCCAGATATTGCTTATGGTTTTAGTTTAAAAGATATTAAAATAGACAATAGATTACGCTATCATTTGGCTTTAGACGTTAACGATCGTGAAGATCCTGACTTTATACGATGGAGCTTGCGTTTTATGTATAACAAAGGTAAAGTGAAACCTTTTTTTGGTATTGAACCCTGGTTTCGTTTAAATGGCGTAGAACAATTGCAAAGAGTACGTTATATGCCCGGTATAAATTGGAAACTAAATGACACTTATTCTCTATCATTTATTCTTTGGAAAGAAGAGAGCATTAATCTTGAACCAAAAGCAAGTAATAATATCTGGTTGTTGAATTTACTTATTAAAATTTAAGGTAAATTCTAAAAAGTTCCTACCAATCCTATTCTGTTTGCACCTACATTTAATCGCCAAGAGATTTTATTTTTCTTTTTGATCTGGTATTTATTATTATCCTTTAGATAATTATCTACGCTATTAACAACCACTACGCTAATAGCCATACTTAAGGCCACATCTGTTAACCAATGTGATCCTTCCCATAATCTGGAAACAGGCGAAATCATACCTACTGCATAAATAGGGGCTTTAACCCACCAACTGTCAAACTGCCGTGCAATGGCATGTGCCATAGTGAATGACAAAATGGTATGTCCACTAGGAAATGAATGATAGGCTCCTTCATTACTAAATGGCTCAAATGAACCCCTACCTTCAAGAGCCGTAGGTCTTGCCCTACCCACAACAGTTTTACTAATAGATTGTATGAGTCCGGCCACTGTTGCCGAAGTAACAATCAATACACCAGTATGTCGTATTTTTTCATTTCTAGTTAAGAGTCCCAGCCCATAAATACCGGCTGTAAGCATATAACTATTTTGAGGCGCACCAAAATACCAACCAAATTCTTGCAATATTTGCGGGGCATCTTCCTCTTGATTTATAAAATATTCAGAACTTTCTTCATCAAAAGTATATAGAATATAAGTTCCTAAAGCAATGCCTCCCAATGTTAAAAAATCATCACCTTGCCAATGTAAAGGTCTGGTGAATGCATGTTTAAAACCTCCAAAGGCAGTAACGCCATCATACTTCATCATTTGCCAAATGGTCTGCCTCTTAACAGAATCTTGTTCCTGTTCCTGAGCAGTCAGACTTAATGCGAAAAGAACAAGACAGGCTAACAGTATATTTTTTATAAATCTTATCATAAAATAATTAAAAGTAGTATTAAACGTTTATTTGAAGCCCATCGTATGCCAGATGAACATTTTTAGGAAGACTTCTCTCTACTTGGGCATGAAAACCCAATAAATGACTTATATGTGTAAGATAAGCCACTTTAGGTTGTATTTCTTCAATAAATGCAAGTGCTTCTTCTAAATTTAAATGTGTTGGGTGCGACTGAATACGTAATGCACTTAGTATCATCACGTCTAAACCTTCCAATTTTTCTTTTTCGTCATTTTCAATAGATTTAAAATCGGTTAAATATGCTAAATTCTCTACTCTGTATCCAAAAATAGGGATCTTTCCATGCATATACTCAACAGGTATTATTGTTTTATCTCCTAAAAAAAATGGCTTGTTATATACAATTTGAATGTCAGCCCTGGGCGCGCCTGGATACCGATTTACCTTTGTGAAAATATAGAAAAAACGCTGTTGCAGATTATCTGTCATACGTTCAGGAACAAACAAAGGAACATCTCCCATTCTATAAGCAAATTGACGTATATCATCTAAACCTGCAGTATGGTCAGCATGTTCATGTGTAAAGAGTATTCCATTGATCTCAGTTACCCTCTCACGCAACATTTGTTGCCTGAAATCTGGGCCGCAATCAACAATAAACCTATAAGCATCCCATTCAAGCATAATAGAGCTTCTTAGCCGCTTATCTCTGAGGTCATCCGATAGACATACTGGATGATCACTACCAATAACAGGAATTCCTTGTGAGGTTCCGGTACCTAGAAAAGTGACTTTCATTGCAAACATTTCGTCAAAAATAACGTTAAAAAATTTAATAAAAGTCAGTAATGTTAGTACATTTGTAATAATCAAAAAGCTATAAAATGTCTGTTACCCTCAAGGGAGATAAAGAAATAGAGAATATCCCCTCCATTAAACGAAAAGCACTCAGAATAAATCTTAATGATAATATTTATGGAACCTTTGCTGAGATTGGTGCAGGTCAGGAAACCGCACGTAATTTCTTTCGTTCTGGTGGAGCTTCGGGTACTATAGCTAAAGCGATGTCTGCTTATGACAAAGATTTCTCAGATGCTATTTATGGAATTGAAGAAGACAGACGCTATGTAACAGAAACACGCTTAAAGCGGATGCTTTCTCATGAGATTGAATTAATGGAAGATCGATTGAGTAGAGATAAGCATCCTGAAAAGTTATTTTTCACCTACGCAAATACAGTTGCCACAATTGATTTTGCAAAGAAATTTAAGGGACATGGCTGGGTAGG
The DNA here is from genome assembly GCF_056591715.1 of Maritimimonas sp. 2405UD52-3. NCBI lineage: Bacteria > Pseudomonadati > Bacteroidota > Flavobacteriia > Flavobacteriales > Flavobacteriaceae > Maritimimonas > Maritimimonas sp. 2405UD52-3. The sequence goes on along the minus strand of NZ_JBWQOL010000003.1, from coordinate 256,474 downwards.
TATTAAATTTCAGTTAGATCCTCTTGAAGATTATAATGAAATAGTACTGCATATTCGTTTTAAACAAACCGAAGCGCGTCTACAACAAGAAACGCTAGGAACACTAGGCGTAAATCTTATTTACGGAGCTTTTTACATGTATGACAGACCAAAAGATTTACTAAAATCATTTTATGATCATATAGATAAAGATACCATAGAGATTGACATGATTAATTTCTCAGGACCAAGATTTATGTATGTAGATAACCGATTGATGAGTTTGCAATTGGTAAAAAATGAAATGACCAATGCTGTAATGTTTGGACCTGATGGAAATAACCTTTTACCGGCTCAGGAGTTATATAAGAAGAATATACTTGCGCTGCGTGGTAGTTTCAGACCTGTAACAAAGGTGAACATGGATATGTTTGAAAAGGCTCATAAAATGTTTCTAGCTGAAAAAACGGTTAATAAAGATAAATCACAAGTTATTTTTGAAATTACATTGGCTAATTTAAGAGCTGAAGGAAAAATAAACGAGCGTGATTTCTTAGATCGTGCCGAGTTGTTGTGTTCTTTAGGGCAAACAGTCATGATCACTAACTTTCAGGAGTATTATAAAATAGTTGAGTACTTCTCTGAATTTACAAAAGAACGTATGGCACTGGCCATGGGTGTTTATAACTTGGTACAAATATTTGATGAAAAATACTATAGACATTTAAGTGGAGGCATTTTAGAGGCCTTTGGTAAATTGTTCTTTAAAGACTTAAAAGTGTACCTATATCCATTAAAAGATCAAGAAAGTGGTGAGTTTATTACCAGTGAAAACCTCAAAGTACACCCTCGCATGAAAGAATTGTACAAATTCTTTAAGTACAATGGTAAAATGCTTGATATTGAAGACTTTAACCCTGATATTTTAGATATTTTTTCTAGAAAAGCATTGCAAATGATCTCAGAAGGTGAAGAAGGTTGGGAAGATATGTTACCCGATGGTGTAGCTGACATTATTAAAGATCATCGACTCTTTGGATTCTCTAGAAGAAGATTGGTTGGGAAACGATAAGATAAAAAAAAGGCTATCTGAAAAGCCAAAAAAATAAAATTTGTCATTCTGAGCCTGTCGAAGAATCTTAATTATCAACATGTTAGATATTTCGACAGGCTCAATATGACATTAAAATTTACCTTTCAGACAGCCTCTTTTTTATTCGCTCAAAATTTGAGACGTATGTTCCTTAGTTTTAACTTTTAAAATGATATCTTCAATCACACCATTTTCATCAATTACAAATGTTGTGCGGTGAATACCGTCAAACTCTCTACCCATAAACTTTTTAGGTCCCCAAACACCATAGGCTTCAATTACTTCTTTATCCACATCTGCTAATAATGGAAAAGGGAAATCGTGTTTGTTAATCCAATTTTGTTGCTTTCTGGCCGTATCAGCGCTGACACCCAGCAACTCATATCCTTGCGATTGAAATCTTTGATAATTATCACGTAGATTGCACGCTTCTTTGGTACAACCTTCAGTATTTGCTTTAGGGTAAAAAAATAAAACTAGTTTTTTACCTTTATAATCCTCTAATTTTCTGGTTACTCTGGAGTTATCGCTTACTGCAAAATCAGGTGCTCTATCTCCTATTTTTAATGTTGTCATTATTTGTATTTTTAGCTTCGCTAAGGTACTAACTTATGACAAAAAGAGAACGTGTAGATTTCATTATAAAAACGTTAAATGAATTATTTCCTAATCCACCTATTCCTTTAGATCACAAAGACCCATATACTTTATTGATATCTGTACTGCTATCTGCTCAAAGTACAGATGCAAGGGTAAATACCATTACCCCATTGTTATTTGCAAGAGCTGATAATCCATATGATATGGTAAAACTAAGTGTAGATGAGATTAGGGAAATCATAAAACCTGTGGGCTTATCACCTATGAAATCAAAAGGTATTTATGGGCTTTCAAAAATTTTGATAGAAAAATATAATGGAAAGGTTCCTGCGGATATTGATGCTTTGGAAGAATTACCAGCTGTTGGTCATAAAACGGCATCTGTAGTAATGAGTCAGGCATTTGGAGTACCTTCTTTTCCTGTAGATACTCATATTCATCGATTAATGTATCGCTGGAATCTAAGTAATGGTAAGAATGTTGTACAAACAGAAAAGGATGCAAAACGTCTCTTTCCTAAAGAAACCTGGAATATATTGCATCTTCAAATTATCTATTATGGTCGTGCATATTCTCCAGCAAGGGGCTGGAATTTGGAAGACGATATTATTACAAAGACAGTTGGGAGGAAAAGTGTGATTGAAGAGTATTATAAAAATAAGAAAGGCTCCTGAATAAATCAGGAGCCTTTCTTAACTAATTCAAATGTAACATAATTGGTTTTCTTTTTTTACTCTTAACTACTGTAAATGACTTAGAGTAGTTAAGTAAAAATGAAACCGTTTCTTTTTTAGGGGCGAGTTCCTCATTGAGCAACTCTTCAGAGTAAAATTTTTCCATAAAAATTCTTTATTTGTTGGGGGTTAATGTATAAAGAACGTGGAAAAACTTACTTTATTGTTAATTTGTTAAAATTATTTTATTCTTCTCAATAACCTTTCTCAAATTAATTAATGCATAACGCATTCTACCCAGTGCAGTATTAATACTAACACCTGTCTGCTCAGAGATCTCTTTAAAACTCATATCTCTGTAAATACGCATCATTAATACTTCTTTTTGATCTTCAGGTAATTCATCTACAAGATTACGAACATCCATATGGATTTGCTCTTTGATCATTGACTTTTCAACATTTAAAGATGAATCACTTAGTACTGAAAAAATATCAAACTCCTCAGTATTCTTGAATGAAGGCATTCTGTTATCTTTTCTAAAATGATCAATTACCAAGTTGTGCGCTATACGCATCACCCAAGGTAAAAACTTACCTTCTTCATTGTAACTACCACGCTTAAGCGTATTAATTACTTTGATGAAAGTATCTTGAAAAATATCTTCAGAGATATCTCTATCAAGAACTTTAGAATAAATAAAGCTGTAAATTCGTTGTTTGTGACGGTTGATTAAAATTTCTAATGAACGCTCACTTCCAGCAATGTAGTTACTAACTAAAACACTGTCGTTTAATTGATTGATTTGCATAATTCCCTTTTTTTTATAACGAAGCTATGAGACTTCTTTGTTAATTATAAAAGTAGAACTATACTATAAGCGAAAATTTTAAATTTAAGAGGGGAAACTAGTTCCTTTTTGTTTTTAGCCACTATGAGATGACCGATGCAAATATAAAACCAAACTTTTTAATTAAACAAGTTTTTTTCAAAAAAATTTTATTTAACCCTTAATTTTTTTTCAGAAATTAAGTAAGTATCTTTGCATTTATTCATATTTTAAAGGGCTTCCGTGAAGATAGACAACTTAGATCCAAAAGAGTATATTATTATAAAAGGAGCGGCATTGCACAACCTAAAAAGCATAAACGTCGCCATTCCTAGAAACAAATTAGTAGTTATAACCGGCTTATCTGGCTCTGGAAAATCAAGTCTAGCCTTTGATACTTTGTATGCAGAAGGGCAACGAAGATATGTAGAAAGTCTTTCATCATATGCGCGTCAGTTTTTAGGAAAATTGAATAAGCCCAAAGTAGAATATATTAAAGGAATTGCACCAGCCATTGCGATTGAACAAAAAGTTAATAGTACCAATCCTCGCTCTACTGTTGGAACATCAACCGAGATTTATGATTATCTAAAGTTATTGTATGCACGTATTGGCAGAACCTACTCTCCTATTTCTGGTCATGAAATCAAAAAACATCAGGTTACAGATGTTATAGAGCATATAAAATCTTTTGAGCAAGGTGCCAAACTGTTATTGTTAGCTCCTATTGTATTAGATAATGGCCGTAAACTAGATAAAGTTCTGGAGTTGCTAGCTCAACAAGGCTATTCAAGGATTAAAGTAAATGATGATGTTCTCAGGATTGACGATTACGCGGTAAATAAAAAGGATAAACTCTTTTTAGTAGTTGACAGAATCGTTGTAAAAAAAGATGAAGATTTCTTTAACCGAATAGCAGATTCTGTTCAAACGGCTTTTTTTGAAGGTAAAGGAGAATGTATTATTGAAAGTTTATCTGATAACCAACAAAAAATATTCAATAGTAGATTTGAACTGGATGGGATGACCTTTTTAGAACCTAATGTGCATCTATTCAGTTTTAACAATCCTTATGGCGCATGCCCTTCTTGTGAAGGTTATGGTAATATTATAGGTATAGACCAAGACCTGGTGATTCCAAATACATCGTTATCGATCTATGATAATGCTGTAGTGCCATGGAAATCAGAATCGTTTGCAGAATATAAAGATGCATTGGTGGATAATGCTTTTAAGTTTAATTTTCCAATTCATAAACCTTATTATGAGCTTACCGAAGAGCAAAAACAATTGCTTTGGGAAGGCAATGACTATTTTCACGGATTGCATACCTTCTTTAAACATCTAGAAGAAAAAACGTATAAAATTCAATATCGTGTGATGCTTTCTCGTTATCGTGGCAAAACAAAATGTACCACATGTCATGGCAAACGATTGCGTGAAGAAGTTAACTACGTAAAAATTGGTGGTAAAACCATTACTGATTTAATTGAATTACCTATCAATGAAGTTTCAGAGTTTTTTCAAAAGTTGCAACTTTCTGAACATGATTTAAAGATTGCTAAACGATTACTAAAAGAAATCAATAGTAGACTACAATTCTTAATGGACGTTGGTCTGAGCTATTTGACCTTGAATAGGGCTTCCAATACTTTATCAGGGGGCGAAAGTCAACGTATCAATCTGGCCACCTCACTAGGCAGTAGTCTTGTAGGCTCTATGTATATTTTAGACGAACCAAGTATAGGTTTGCACTCCAGAGACACGGAACGACTCATAAAAGTTCTTAAAGGCTTACGTGATTTAGGAAATACAGTGATTGTAGTTGAACATGATGAAGATATTATGAAAGCCGCTGATCATATTATTGATATAGGTCCTGAAGCAGGTACTTTTGGCGGTGAGCTTGTTGCTGAAGGTAATTTTAAGGATATCTTAAAAAAGAAAACATTAACCGCTGGTTACTTAAATGAGAGTTTACAAATTGAAGTGCCCAAAAAACGGAAAGCTTCTAAAAAATTCATAGAAATAAAAGGGGCCCGTGAGCATAACTTGAAAAATATTGATGTAAAATTCCCATTAAACACCTTAACCGTTGTTACCGGTGTATCCGGAAGTGGCAAGAGTACATTAATAAGAGAAATATTATATCCTGCCCTACAGAAAAAGTTATTCAATTATGGAAATAAACCAGGGCAATTTACTGAGTTAAACGGCGAAATCTCTGCAATTAGCAACATTGAATTTGTTGATCAAAACCCCATAGGAAGGTCTAGTAGATCAAATCCGGTAACCTACATCAAAGCCTATGATGATATTAGAGCATTATTCACAATACAAAAGTTAGCGAAGTTAAGAGGGTATAAAGCCAAACACTTTTCATTTAATGTAGATGGAGGGCGCTGTGAAACCTGTAAAGGTGATGGAAAAGTAGTTATAGGAATGCAGTTTATGGCAGATGTACATCTTACTTGCGAAACTTGTGGAGGTAAACGTTTTAAGAAAGAAATCTTAGAAGTAAAATTTGAGACAAAATCTATTGATGATGTATTACGTTTGACAATTGACGAAGCTATCGCATTTTTTAAAGAAAACGAACAAAAGAAAATTGTTAATAGGCTTCAACCTCTTCAAGATGTTGGGCTGGGCTATGTGCAGCTAGGGCAATCCTCCTCTACTCTTTCGGGTGGTGAAGCGCAGCGCATTAAACTGGCTTCTTTCCTTGTAAAAGGATCTACAAAAGATAAAACTCTATTTATTTTTGATGAACCTACCACAGGATTGCACTTTCACGATATTAAAAAATTATTGGCTTCTTTCAATGCTTTATTAGATAAAGGGCATTCTATTATTGTCATTGAACATAATATTGACCTTATTAAATGTGCAGACTATATTATAGATTTAGGAAAAGAAGGAGGTAAATATGGTGGTTCTCTTTTATTTGAAGGCACTCCGGAAGAATTGATCAATTCAAAAGAATCGTATACCGCTAAGTATTTAAAAGAAAAGTTATTAGTATAAAAAAACCGAAGGAGTTGCTTCGGTTTTTCTTTATAAATTTTTCAGGTCTGTCATCCTGAACTTGATTCAGGATCCATTTTTGATAGTAGGTTATCCTTTATTCTCTTCTGCCTTTTTTCCTTGTTTAGCAGCTTCTAAATTATCAATCGCCAATTTGAACTCAGGTTCCAACGTGATGGCCTGCTGAAAACTAGCTTTCGCAGCTTCCAAATCATCCATATTAAACTGGATTAATCCTTTTAAATTAGCAATGGCCGATTTTAAAGATACCTGCTGATTCAGGTTTTTATTTATAGGTGTTGTAATTTTGATCTTACCACTGTCTGTTAAAGATTCAGCTTTTTTGATAGCATTTAATGCTTCCTTATCTTTCTTCAGCGTATAGTAAATGTTTGCTAATTTATATGCGTGGTAATTATTATTTGATTTCACCACTAATTTAGCATAAGATTGAGCAGCCTTGTCTAATACGCCTAAGCTTTCTAATGACACTGCTTGCATCTCTAAAATATCTTGTTTAGCACTATTTCTACTTAAGATATCAGAGCATACCATAAAACACGATGAAAAACGTCGCCCATTAAAATACAAATAGGCGAGACTATCTTTATAGCTACTATTTACTCCTTCTTTTGCAATAATATTATAAATACTGTTGGCTGCAATAGAATTGTCGCCATACGCTAATGCCTGACGCATCACTTGTTTATCTAGTGATGTGTCTTTTTGATCTTGTGCCGAAACGGCTATAACAGTTAGTAATAATGTGACTCCAAAAATATAATTCTTCATAATCTTGATTTTCTTATAAACGCCTGCAAATTTATTTAAATAATTGAAAATTAAAAGGTAAAGTTATCACAATAAAAAAACCCAACTGTTAAGGTTGGGTTTTGGGTGGAAGACCGGTTTCGAACCGGCGACCTCTAGAACCACAATCTAGCGCTCTAACCAGCTGAGCTACAACCACCATTTTAAGTTGTTAATGCTCTAACCTCCCGATAGCTATCGGGATGAGCTACAACCACCATTTGAATTGCGGATGCAAATATAATCTATTTACAAATGTTGGCAAATAAAAAATAAAAATATTGCTACTTCCAAACAGTAGTGGGTTAGGTAAATACTTATCTCAAATAGTATTTATTCCTCAATTTTTAAAAACTTGGTAGAGTTCACCCATAAAACATTTTCTTTACCTTCATGAAATTCAAAAGTGAGTTCATGTCCATCCTTTAAGTCAACAAATTTAAGTTCATCTGTTTGTATTAAATCAAAAATATTATCAGTAAACGTATCAACAATTTTAAGTTTGCTTTTTTCAATGGAAACTTCAATTACTATATTTTCAATCCCGTTCATATGAGCATCCAGCTTATATTTTCCAACTAATTCTCCAAGATTATCACTAGATGGTTCGGTTGCTTTTTTTATTACTTTTTGATACTTAACTCCCCATTTATAGTATTTAGAAACGGAACGTAGAATCTCCTCAATTAAATTACCTCCATTATCAGAATTAGTCATTATAACTATAGCATCACCTTTATTAGCAAATGAAATTAACTCACTTGTAAAACCTGCATTTCTTCCCCCATGTCTAAAAATTAAAGAATCCCTTTCCCATTGTAATGCTGGTCCAAGTCCCCAACCATTTTTATGCTTGATTAGCATCTTTTCCGCAGATTCTTTAGATAAAATTTTATTCTTACCATTTGCTAATATTTCTTGAATCTGTATACAGTACTTAGCTAAATCTGTTGGAGTAGTCCATAAACCAGCAGCTGCCTTTTCGGGATAATTGTGCCAAAAACCTTTTATCAAGCTGCCTTGACTATTATAAGCTGCACTTGCCTTACTATGATATTTTGAGTTTAATGGTTGCTCAAATGTGCTATTATTCATTTTCAATGGATGCAAAACATTCATTGACATATACAGGTCAAAAGGTACTCCACTAATATCTTCTACTAGCTTCTGCACTATTGTATACCCTCCACCGGAATACCTCCAAATACTTCCTGGTATCGTGTTTACTTCTATTTCAGGCGTGTTCCCTTTACCGTTTAATACATCTATTATAGAAGGAAATGAATCCGTTTGTTTATATCCCGGAAATCCTGAAACCGTAGTTCCTGCAGTATGTGTAAGTAATTTTCTGGTGGTGACACTTTTAACCTCAGTAAATTTATTGATTGGAACTTTCCATTCTTTTAAATAAGAGTTCACATCTTTATCGATATCTACTTTTCCTTCCTCCATCAATTTCAAAACGGCTATTGCTGTCAACGGTTTACTTATTGAAGCAGCCTGAAACATGGTCTCAGAATTCACCTTTACTCCATTCTTTATATTTGAAATGCCATAGCCTTTTGACCATTTAATATTGCCATTATGAACCACTGAAATGCTAACCCCGTGAACCCCATAGTGTTTCATTCGATCTAGTAGGCTATAAACCTCAGGCTCTTCTCCTAGAATATGAACAGGTGGTAAAAGTCCGTTCTCAATAGTTTTAATTTCATTAAGTAAAGCATGATCTGTTTGACCATTCTTACATGAAAAAAAACTAAAAACTAAAACCAAACAAATAACAGTTTTCTTTGCCATTGTTTTGTAGTTATTATTCGTCACCTTTTACGAATAATAACGTCTCCATTTAAGGTTTTGAACAAGAACTCAGGGCCTCCCCCATTAATTGTGCCGTAGGTCCATTTATCAACGTTCACTTTATAGACATTAGATTTTCTAGTCTTTTGTACATCGGCCTTTTTATCAATGATCTTTAGTTCAAAATCTGTATAAATAGCACCATTGTCTGTCTTGGCTTTTACATCGGCCGCCAAACTATTTGGAAATGTTACATCTATATTTCCGTTTAAACTGCTGAACGCCATTGATTCATTTTTAAAAATCTCATCAAATGTGATGACAATGTTTCTATTCAATGCATCTGCAATTACAGAACCACTAACATTTTTCATATCAATCTTGCCATTGGTATTACTGACTTCCATTTCTCCATTGATGCCTTCCACATAAATATGACCATTGTTCGTTACATTTAACCTTAAACTAAAGTTCTTAGGTACTAATATTTCAAAATCTGTAACGGTATTGATATTCTTAGACTTTACATATACCTGATTATCCAACTCTTCAACTGAAAATCGAACGGCATTGGCATTAATTCTTCTGAGGCCATTCTTGGTTGTAACATTAGAGTTCTTACCTGAGTTCCTTGTATTTGCCTTCACTATTACATCTTTATTGTTATGACTGATAACGCTGATGGAACCATTCAATAAATTCATTTTCAGTTTTCCTTTTGCTCCGGGGTTACTCAAAGGAACAACTACTTCTTCTTGTTGTGCCTGAATAAAGAGTCCCGAAAAAACAAATACTAGTATAAAAAATATGTGTAACCAAATTTTATAATTCTTCATAACCTACATTTTAATGGTGGCATCACCGTTTAACAAATCAAAGCTTAGCTTTGTTCCTCCGCTACCAATTTTAAAGCGTTGCTTGGCATTTAACTTATACTTTACGCCTCTTTCTTTTTTATGCTTGTCAACAGAAGTAAGAGGTTTCATGTTTGAAGTGGAAAGATTTGTATAAAATCCTCCATTCAATGTTTTAAAGGAAACATCAGCATTTAGTTTCTCTTTAATGGTGATATTTATATTTCCGTTGAGAGATTTAAAAGTAGAGCCATCTACAGGTTTTGTCTTGTAAGAAATATTAATATCTCTATTCAATGCATTCGCATGTGTTTTTCCTGAAATGTTTTCTAAAGTAATCGGTCCGTTGATATTATTGACTATAATATCACTAGCATGAACATTATTCACCTTTACAGAACCGTTATTTACTGCCTTTAATTCAATATTCGTATTATATGGTACTTTTATTTTAAAGTCTAATGTATATGAATAATTGCGCCTAGAATTATTCTCATGATGGTTGTAGCGTCCTGTTTCTTTATGAAAACGTGTATAAGGGGTGTTTAAATAGACGTAAATATAATTATCTACTTCTGCTATGGCAAGGTCAACTTCCTTTTTGCCTTGTTCCAATGCCCTTTTATTATAGGCATTGATAGATTTATTCGCTTCTATCTTAATGGTATTTCCATTATAGCCTTCAACTTCAATAGAGCCGAACACATTATCTACCACTAACAAATTTTCATCTGACTGTGTTTTAAATTGCACTTCTTTCTGAATTGTTTCCTTAAACTCTTGTGCCACCAGAGCTATTGGAAACAAGAAAGTAAATAATATATGTATTAGTGTTTTCATCTTTTTATTTTTTTTAAATAATTTCTTTAATAGATTTATTTACTTTTTCTTTTACTGCTTCATTTAAATTGGGTTGTTGTATCAACTCCTTTAATGGATCTAAAGCATTTTTATCCTGTAAGGAAACCATCACATCAGCTAAGGCTACTTGTACCAAAGGTGAATCTTGATTACTAATTGATTTGATTAGACCTTGTCGTACCATGGGCTTGTCTGAATAACGCATTAATGACTCTATCGCCGCCAGGCGAACATTCACATTTTCATCATTATTGAGTGTAATAAATAAGGCTTTGATCACCTGTTCTGTAGCGTCATTTAATTTGCTTGCTTCATTAACGGCTCTTAATCGTTTGTTAGCAGATGGTTGCTCAATAAGCTCCAACACCAACTGCGATCGCACTTCTTCTGTCTCAGCGGTTGCATATTCAATATTCTTTAAAGGTTGCTCAACTGTACTATCAAATTGCCTTCCTAAAAATAAACCCAGCGTAAGGATGGCTAAACCATACACCAACTTGCCTGGTACACTTTTTAGAGAAAACCAAGACTTTAATGTATCTAAAAGAGAAATTTTCTCATGTATAGCATTGGATTTCTCCTTGTTTAAAAAGGTATAGAATTTATCATCCATGCGCTCTTCGGTATCCGCAGGAATATCCACTGAATCAAATGCCAATAATAATTTCAACTCATCTATTTCTTCAATTAATTTAGGATGCTTGGTAAGGTATTGCTCAAATACAACTTCCTTTTCATCACCTAATTTACCAAGGATGTAATCCGTTTTTAAATTTTCAAATTCTTGATGATCCATAGTATTATTGTTTATCTAATTCTAAAAAAATAGTTCTTAAATCATTGAGCGCCCTATGTGCTTTTGTTCTGGCAGCGCCTTCACTGCAACCTAAAATGGAGCCTATTTCACTATATTTTAATTCCTGAAATCTACTTAACAACAGTATTTCCTTTTTATCCTGGGGTAATTTGTTTAATGCTAACTGTAAATTAGAAGCGTCCTCCTCATTTACAATTTGTTCATTAATATCATGACCATCTTCCAACTTGTCAGATAGCGCATTAACATCCTCATTGAATCGACTTTTTTTGTTCTTTCTAAAATGATCATAATTAATATTTCTGGCTATTTGAAACATCCATGAAATAAAATTACTTTCTTCAGTAAAGGTGTGTTTGTATTTCAGCATACGTTCAAACACACTTTGTACAAGATCTTCACTCAAAGAGGCATTTTTATTCATCTGGTAATAAAAACCAAATAATCTTTTTTTGTGCCGTTCGTAAAGCAATCCCAGTTTTTCTATATGCCCTGTACTGACCTGGAGCATTAAAGAACTATCAGATAATTTGTCCAATTTTAGTACTGTTGATTTGTCGATTCATAAAGGTAAACTTTGCTTTTTAAAAAACGTTACAGAATTTTTAAGTTTAAGTGAAATTGCAATCAAAACATATTGAATAACTACTTTTGTAGCAAAGTAAACCCCTTATGAATAAGATTACCCATTTTATATATGACCTTTTACTCAAAGCAGGTGTTAACGAGACAACTGCTAAGTATCTAAATATGCTAGCACTTTTATTGGTAGCATTCATCATCATATTTCTTATAGATTATGTTGTGAGACGTATTTTAAGAGCTGTTTCTTCAAGAATAGCTAAACGTTCTAAAACCAATTTTGACGATATCTTAATCACTAATAAAGCCCCAAGGAATGTAGCACATATTATCCCTTTAATATTAGCCTTAGAATTTGTTCCTGTCATTTTCAAAGATTTTCCCTATTGGGAAAATATCATAGAAAAAGGGCTTGAGGTTTTTGGTATTGTATTAACACTTTGGATTGTAAGAAGCGTGCTACATTCAATTAAAGATTATCTGAAAACCCTACCCAATTTAAAAGATAAACCCATTGCCAGTTATATACAGGTCTTTATGATCTTTGCCTGGATGGCAGGGTTTATATTAGCATTTGCTATCATCACCGGGCAACCTATTTGGAGTTTCTTTACGGCATTAGGAGCTGCTTCGGCTATTATTATTCTAGTGTTTAGAGATACCATTTTAGGTTTTGTTGCCAGTATACAGGTGTCTATTAATGATATGGTGCGCATTGGCGATTGGATCACTTTTGAAAAGTATGGCGCTGATGGAGATGTTATTGAAATAACATTAGCCACTGTTAAGGTACAGAATTTTGATAAAACTATTACTACCATACCAACCTATGCATTGATTTCTGACTCCTTTAAGAATTGGCGCGGTATGACAAATTCGCAAGGACGTAGAATCAAAAGGTCACTTAATCTTAAAATGGATAGTATTAAATATTTGACTGAGTCAGAAGTTGATAAACTTAAGGGCATTCAACTAATTTCAAACTACTTAGAAACACGTCAGGGAAAAATTAAAACCTACAATTCAGAAAATAATATTGACAAAGCATTGCTATTAAATGGTAGAAACCTAACTAATATTGGTGTTTTCAGAAAATATGCCGAGGCTTATATTAACAATCATTCTGCCATTAACAAAGAAATGATGATCATGGTACGTCAGTTAGCGCCTACTACACAAGGAGTACCCATAGAAATTTATGCCTTTAGCGCAGATAAGCGCTGGGAAAACTATGAATATATTATGGCTGATATTTTTGACCATTTGTTAGCAGCTGTTAAATATTTTGATTTAGAGTTGTTTGAGTTGCCAACAAAAATTCACGCAGAATAACCTGACCTTGTCATTCCGTCCCGATAGCTATCGGGATTGATCCGGAATCCAGATTTATGGATCCCCGCATTCGCGAGGATGACAGGTTAAACCAATGTCCCCAAACTTCCTACCGCTACATAGCGCTCTGCCGTAAAACCTTCAGCATAATCCACACCTATTAAACGGCCCAGATCTCGTGCCCTGTATTTAATGCTATCTAAAAAGTTTTTACTAGAAATAGGTGAACTTGGTTCTTTACTTGTAGGGTCGTAAAACTGCGAACTGTAAGCTTTCACTGCTTCCATTTTCTTATTTATGAATCCAGAAACATCCACTACAAAATCTGGCTCTAGGTTTTTCCATTGAATATAATGATATACTTGTTTGGGGCGCCAGTGTACTTGTTTTTCATCATTTAATTCAGTTTCAATACGACGCAGGCCAGATAGAAAACAAGCATCGCTTACCAATTTACTTCCTTTACCATGATCAATATGACGATCATCAATCGCGTTACATAGTACAATCTCTGGTTGATATTTACGTATCATTTTAATGACCTCTAATTGATGTGCTTTGTCATTTCTAAAAAAACCATCAGCAAATGCAAGATTTTCTCGTATAGCAACGCCCAAAATCTTGGCAGCATTTGCAGCTTCTTGGTCTCTAATTTCAGCAGAGCCACGCGTTCCTAACTCTCCCCTTGTAAGGTCAAGAATGCCGACGTTTTTTCCAAGTGAAATTTCCTTGGCTATGGTGGCCGCGCAACTCAGTTCTACATCATCTGGGTGCGCACCAATGGCAAGTATGTCTAGTTTCATTTATTACAAGTATGAATAAAAAATTCTTTTTCTCGATACAACCCCAACCCCAACTATTATTGGGACGGAATTACTCGAAATGACACTTTTTTGTTTTATATCTTAAACCAAAGATACTATAAGTATTTTTTTAACAAAACTTTAATTAGTTGCATATACAACAAACTTGGATTTCACCATATTTTTGCACTCGTGAAGTCATGTTCCCAGAAAAAAGACTTAGATGATACGATAGCGCCATGGTTAGGTAAAACTATGAAAATGGTTGATTACCATGTTCAAGAAGCTATGCGTTCAAAGGGATTTAATCTCACCAAAGAACAAATGGTGGTTCTAAAAAAATTGCATAACACTGATGGGCTTCCTCAAAGTGAACTGGCATTTTTAACACTCCGCGATAAATCTACTTTAACACGACTACTAGTTAAAATGGAAAAAAAAGGGTACATAATTAGAAAACAAAGCTTAGAAGACAAACGCATTAATCATGTGTATTCCACCTTATTAGGTAAAGAAGTTTTTTCTAGAACCAGACCTATCATTGAGGATTTTGTTGAAACAATGGAAAAGAATATAACAACGGATGAAAAGAAGCGCATGATAAAAATTTTAAAAAAAATACAATCAAATCTTATTTCAAAAGAAGTAACACTATAAATCAACTATGAGAAAATATCTTATTGTAGCCGGAGCTGCTGCCATTTTATTAGGAGCTTTTTTATTGTCAAATTATTTTAAAAATAGTAAGAAACCTCCGGTTCAGCGTATTAACAAAGTTCAGAAAGCAGTATTTGTACAGTCGGTACAAAATGCTGCGGTACCTATCACTATAACCGCTAATGGTAACTTGATTGCCAAAAACAAAGTAGAACTCTATTCAGAAGTGCAAGGTGTTTTAAGGCCTACAGGTAAAGATTTCAGAGCCGGTGTGTCTTATAGAAAAGGGCAAACACTTTTGAAAATAGATAATAGAGAATTCTATGCCTCCATTCAGTCTCAAAGAAGTTCTTTACAAAATCTCATTGCTTCTATTATGCCAGACATCCGTCTAGATTATCCTGACTCTTTTGATACATGGAACAACTATCTATCAAATTTTAATATCAACAAATCAGTAGCTGCTTTACCAGAATCAACTTCTGATAAAGAAAAATATTTTATTACCGGTAAGAATATTTATACAACGTATTATAATATTAAAAATCAGGAAGCGCGCTTGGCAAAATATTATATAAAAGCACCATTTAATGGTGTTTTAACCGAAGCCTTAGTAACAGATGGTACCTTGGTGCGTTCAGGTCAAAAAATGGGTGAATTTATTGATACTAGCGTTTATGAACTTGGTCTATCCGTCAATGCGGAGTTTGCCAATATCTTAAAAGTTGGTAAAACCGTACAACTGCATAACCTTGAAAAAACAAAATCATGGACAGGTAAAGTATCACGCATAAATAGTAGAATAGATCAGACATCTCAAACCATTCAGATATTTATTGAAGTAAGAGGAGAAGGATTGAGAGAAGGTATGTATCTAGAAGCCAATGTTCCCGCAAAGGAAGAAACCAATGCCTATGAAATAGATAGAAAATTATTGGTTGAAAATAAAGCTGTATTTATCGTAAGAGATACCATTTTAGATTTGGTTGATATCAACCCTGTTCATTTTAATAATAATACGGTGGTTGTAAAAGGTTTGCAAAACGGCACACAACTCGTTTCAAAACCTATAGCAGGTGCTTATACTGGAATGGCCGTAACGGTTATTGATAATACTAGTGATACCTCAAAAACCGAATAATTCATGAAAAAGGTCATTGCTTATTTTATAAAGTACCCTGTTGCCGTCAACATTATTATTATTGCCTTTGTAGTCATGGGATTTTTAGGTTATTCTAATTTAAAATCCTCCTTTTTTCCTTTAACAGATTCTAAATTCATCAATATAAGTATCGCGTATCCGGGCGCCTCTCCACAGGAAATGGAAGAAGGTATTGTACTAAAAATTGAAGATAACTTAAAAGGCCTTGTAGGAGTAGATAGGGTTACTTCTACCTCATCAGAAAACTCAGCTGTGATATCAGTGGAAATTCTTAAAGGATATGATATCAATGATATTCTATCTGATGTTAAAAATGCTGTTGATAAAGTACCCAATTTTCCAACAGGTATGGAACCACCTGTAGTTGCTAAAATAGAAAGGGTTGCTGAAACTGTGAGTTTTGTAGTTACAGGAAATAATATTCCTTTAACAACATTAAAACAAATCACCAGAGATGTTGAAAATGACCTTCGTAGAATTGACGGTATTTCGCAAATTACAATTTCTGGTTATCCTGACGAAGAAATAGAAATCGCGGTACGTGAAAATGACCTGCTGGCCTATAATTTAACCTTCCAGCAAGTAGCAAATGCCGTGTCTACGGCTAATATTTTAACTACCGGAGGATCTATAAAAACAGAAGCTGAAGATTATCTTATCAGGGCGAATAATCGCTCCTATTACGGTGATGAATTGGATAATTTAGTGGTGCGTGCCAATGCATCAGGAAATATTATTAGGTTAAAAGATGTAGCTACTGTTAGAGACAGATGGAATGAAACACCTAACAGGAATTATCACAATGGTAATCTGGCGGTACGTGTACAAGTGAGCAATACAAATGATGAAGATTTACTCTCATCTGCTGAGAAGATTAATGAATATATAGACAAATTTAATGAAGAAAGAGACAATGTAGAAATTGCCATTACCCGCGATTCGGCGATTCCATTAAACCAACGTACACGATTGCTGTTTAAAAATGCCTGGCAAGGTATGTTATTGGTCATGTTATTTTTATCATTCTTCTTACGACCTCGTCTTGCCTTTTGGGTAGCGGCAGGATTGCCGGTTGCCTTTTTTGGTATGTTTATGCTTGCTGGTTATTTTGATGTTACTATTAATGTACTTTCACTTTTTGGAATGATTATCGTGATTGGTATATTGGTAGATGATGGTATTGTGATCTCCGAAAATATTTATCACCATTATGAAAAAGGAAAGAATCCTATAAGGGCTGCAATAGATGGCACTATGGAAGTAGTACCTCCTATTATTTCAGCTATTACTACTACGGTATTGGCCTTTTCAGTTTTCTTCTTTTTAGATGGAAACATAGGGGAATTCTTTGGTGAAGTAGCTACCGTAGTTGCTTTGACACTCATTTTATCTTTGGTAGAAGCTCTTATCATTCTACCAGCACATGTTGCACATTCAAAGGCCTTAGATAGAAATCAAAAACTATTCAAGTTCAATAAATATGCTGAGCAATTCATGGATTTTATGCGTGATAAAATCTATGCTCCTACACTAAAATTTGTATTGCAAAACAAATTCTTCGGCTTGGTCATTCCCATTGCTTTTTTAATGATTACCATGGGAGCATTTCAAGGAGGTATTATTAGAGGTACTTTTTTTCCCACAATTGCAAGTGATCGAGTGTCTATAAATTTAACAATGCCACAAGGAACGAATGAGAAAATAACAGACAGCATTATTTCTGCCATTGAAGATAAAGCTTGGTTAGTGGGTGAAGATTTTAATAAAAAATATAGTGAAGACGACAAACCCGTTATTGAAAATATTTTAAAGCGCATTGGGCCGGGTTCAGCCAATGCATCCTTAAATATAAACTTGCTTCCTGGTGAAGAGCGTACATTTAGCTCAAGAGAAATTACCAATGCCATTCGTGATGAAGTTGGTGAAGTCTATGGTGTTGAAAGCCTCACATTTGGTTCTGGTGGTAATTTTGGAGGTAGCCCTGTTTCAGTATCCTTATTGAGTAACAATATTGCCGAACTGAAAAACGCTAAAACAGAGTTAAAAGTTGAGCTCTCAAAAAATCAGGAATTAAAAGATATTACTGATAATGACCCGCAAGGTATTAAAGAGATAAAACTAAAACTTAAAGATAATGCGTATTTGTTAGGGCTTACTTTAAACGGTGTAATGTCTCAAGTACGGAGTGGATTCTTTGGCTTTCAAGCACAGCGTTTTCAACGTGGGCAAGATGAGATAAAAGTTTGGGTGCGTTATGATAAAAATGAACGTTCCTCTATCAAGAATTTGGATGATATGCGCATTAGCACACCTAATGGAACAAGAGTGCCATTATCGGAGATTGCCACTTATGAAATTGAGCGAGGTGAAATTTCTATTAACCACTTAGAAGGGCAACGAGAAATAAAAGTGGAAGCTGATATGAAAGATGGGCAAGCAAGTGCTACGGATGTATTAGATGATATCAGAAATCGTATTATGCCTGAAATTGTAGCAAAATACCCTTCTGTTACTGCCTTATATGAGGGGCAAAACAGAGAAGCGTCTAAAGTTTCATCTTCCGCTGCTATTGTGGGGCCTATTATCTTACTGCTGATATACATAGTAATCGTATTCACATTCCGCTCTTATGGACAGCCTTTTATGCTCCTACTCATGGTACCTTTTAGTTTGATAGGTGTAGCCTGGGGGCATTGGATACATGGATTCGCTGTTAATATTCTTTCGTTATTAGGAATTATTGCTTTGATAGGAATTATGGTCAATGACGGTTTGGTATTAATCACCAAATTCAATAGTTATCTGAAACAAGGAATGGAGTTTGAAGAAGCACTTTTCGCTGCAGGAAAGTCAAGGTTTAGGGCTATCTTTTTAACCACCATTACAACGATGGCAGGTTTAACCCCTTTAATATTTGAAACCAGTAGACAAGCGCAATTCTTGATTCCCATGGCCATTTCTATTGCCTATGGTATATTCATTGCTACCTTCTTGACACTTTTAACCTTACCCGTATTACTTTCTATTTCCAATTATTCAAAAGTATATACTAAATGGTTATGGACCGGCAAAAGGCCTAAACGAGAAGTGGTAGAAAGAGCCATTATTGAATTGAAAGCAGAAAGTGATGAATTTAAGTAAAATATTAGCACATCTGAGATGATATATTACATAACATTTAAAAAAATAACCCCGGTAGTTCTTACCTTATTAACCGTTGTTCATCTAAACGCCCAGGAATTCTTGAGTAAGGAAAAAGCACTGGAAATTACTTTAGAGAATAATTATGATATCAGGGTAACAAAAAACAATTTGGCAGCGGCCAAAAACAACACCAGCATCTTTAATAGTGGTTATTTACCTTCCGTTACTGGAAATGCTGGTGCTAATTACAGTAATACCGATTCAGAAGTAGAATTTCCTGATGGGAGTACAAATAATGTAGAAGGCGCAGAATCAAGAAATTATAATGCCTCAGTTGGTGTAAACTATACCCTATTTGATGGTTTTAACCGAAGAAATGCTTTTAAACGCCTAAAGGAGGCTTATAACTTAAGTGAATTACAGGCCAGACAAGTTATTGAGAGCACGGTAACTACTTTATTTATAGCTTATTACGAAGTGGCCAGATTAACAGAAAATGAGATCAACCAGAAGGAAACACTTGAAATTTCTAAGCAACGTTTAAAGCGTGCTAATTATGGTTTTGATTATGGACAGAACACCAAATTAGATGTACTCAATGCAGAGGTAGATGTAAATAATGACAGTATTAATTATTTAGATGTGAAACGTCTATTGGCAAATGCCAAGCGTGATTTAAATGTGGTTTTGGGGAGAGATGTCAACACCAATGTTTCTGTTGACACCACGGTTAATTATGCCATAGGTTTAACTCTAGAAGACCTTTTGAACCAATCATCTGCAAAAAATGCCTCTTTACAGCAAGCTCAAAAGAGCATAGAACTTAGCGAATATGATATAAAAATCAATAGAGCCGGATGGATGCCTAATGTTGCACTTACCGGATCGTATGCCTGGAATAGAAGTAACAGTGAGCCAATAAATCCATTCAGTCCTGTTAATTCTACACAAAAAGGTATTAATGGCGGAATCAGCCTTTCCTGGAACATCTTTGATGGCGGTAGAACAAAAACCAATGTGCAGAATGCCAAAATTACCTTAGAAAATCAAGAAATTTTAAAGAAACAACAGGAAGAGCTATTGAATAGAGATGTCAATAATGCATGGGAAACCTATCAAAATGCCTTATTTACTTTAAATGTACAACGCACCAACTTAATGACTAACAAGCGTAATTTTGAAAGAACCAATGAGCAGTATAAACTAGGGCAAATCAATTCTATTGACTTCCGTCAAGCGCAAATAAACCTTATCAATGCTGAACTGAATTTAAGTCAAGCCAAGTACAATGCCAAAAATGCCGAATTGCAATTACTGCAATTAAGTGGTACTTTATTAGATCAAAATTTTTAATGCTAGAACATTTCTTTCAATGCCCTTATTGTTGGGAAACCATTTCTATGTTGTTAGATACTTCTATCTCTAAAACCTCATATATTGAAGATTGTGAAGTGTGTTGCAGGCCCATTCAAATAAGCTACAATACAGAAAACAACGAGTTATTAGCATTTAATGCAGAAGACATAGATCAGTAACGTCTTTACGAGGAGCAAGAGTATTCTTGTGACAAAGTAATCTGTTTATTAGAAGTAGTCGATTGACAGATTGCGTCTCCGCCTTCCGCGGATCGCAATGACACTAATTATTATGTAATGCCTGCTCAATATCAGCCATTAAATCTTTAGCCTCCTCAATACCTACAGAAAAGCGAATCAACTGATCACTAATACCAATTTCAGCACGCTGCTCTGGTGTTAACAAAGCATGCGAAGCCATTGAAGGAAATATAATGGTAGATTCCACTCCTGCTAAACTCATAGAAGGTTTTATCAATTGAAGTTTCTTTTTAAATTCTAAGGCTTTTACAGAGGGGTCAAGTTCAAATGATAACATTCCTCCAAATCCGTTCATTTGTTCCTTTGCAATTTCATGGTTTTTATGGTTGGGTAAACCCGGGTAGTTCACCTTGGTAATCAAATCATGAGCCTCTAAAAATTCAGCTAGAAGAAGTGCATTCTTATTATGCTGTGCTACACGAATGCCTAATGTTTTAATACTTCGTTCTAAAAGATAACACATAAAATCACTTAGGTTACCTCCTAAGTTTTTTGATTTGTTCCAAATCTTATCAATGTTTTCAGCGGTGGTTGCTACAGCACCAGCACAAATATCGCTGTGCCCGCCTAAGTATTTGGTTGCAGAATGCAATACAATATCTACTCCAAAGTCAATGGGGTTTAAGTTTACCGGTGAAGCAAAAGTATTATCAATAGCAGATAGTAATCCATGTTTTTTTGCCAAGTTCGCCACACCTAGTACATCTACAATTGTCAATAATGGGTTTGAGGGTGTTTCAAAATAAAGGATCTTGGTGGTTTCTTTAATCTCAGCTTCAAAATTAGTCACTTCTACTCCATTGGTAAATGAATACTCAATGCCCATTTTTTCAAATTCTTCAATGATCAAGTTAAACGTGCCTCCATAGATTTCATTTTGCAATACTACATGATCACCTTTCTTTAAAAAAGTTAATAAAGTGGCACTTATAGCAGCCATTCCTGAGGTAAAGACCAATGCACCTTCGGCATGCTCTAAAGCGGCTATTTTTTTAGCTACAGCTTGTTGATTGGGTGTATTAAAATAACGTGGATAACGCTTCTCTTCCACATCCATATAAGGGTATGAGCTCGTCATATAAATTGGCGATACAGCACCTCCAAATTGCTCATCTTTCACACTACCCACATGGGTACAAATGGTGTTTAAGCCTAGGGTATTTTTAGTCATGAATACAAGTCTTAATGCGCATCTAAAATACTAAACAAAATGGAGTGATGAACAATGCTGAAAAAAATACACACTTTTAGGTGACTTGTTAAAAATTAATGTGTCTTAACATCCAAAGAACGTAGAAGAAAAAGATTTGAAAAGGGAAAATTGCTCTAAAAAGGATTGAATGCGGCAGGTGTTTAAAACACCGAGGTTATTAGGGGCCTCATGCCGCATTCTTAAACCTCAAAGTAAGGGCTTTGGGGTTTATTTTATAGATAAATCCACATCAATTATAATCGTTATCGCCTGAGCAGCACTTAAAGACGCAATCTTAAACCTTTACCTTTTTCCATTTCCCTTTTTTAAACCAGATCATACCAATGATGGCCAATAAGGTTTCTGCTAAAACAATTGCCAAAAACACCCCAAAAGGACCGGCCTTAAAAGTGATTGATACCAAATACGCAAATGGTATTTGAAACAGCCAAAAAGCAACAAAGTTGATCCATGTTGGAGTCTTTGTATCACCAGAACCATTAAATGCCTGAATGACTACCATTCCGTAGGCATAAAACACATAGCCAGCTGCTATGACTTGTAAGCACAGGGTACCATATTTAATAACATCGGGTTCTTTACTAAACCAAGACAAAATATCATGTGCAAATACAAAATAAGCAATGGAAACAATGACCATAAAAATGGCATTATATTTACCGGTTACCCATACAGATTTTTCCGCCCGATCCGGTTTTCCGGCACCCAAGTTTTGCCCTACCAGTGTAGCAGCTGCATTGCTCATCCCCCACGAGGGCATAAAGGTGAACATCATCACGCGGATTGCAATAGTATAGCCTGCCAGCACTTCACTACCAAATTCTGACATGATGCGCATTAAAAATACCCAGCTGGAAGTACCAATAATAAACTGACCTATGCCACCTAGGGATACTTTTATCAGGTTGATCATTACAGCGGCCCTCAATACAAGATCTTTAACCGCAACCTTAATCTTGCCCCATCCGTAAAACAAAATTCCTAATTGAAATAAAACGGCTGATCCTCTACCAATAGTAGTAGCAATGGCAGCCCCTTTAACCCCAAATTCCGGAACCGGGCCTAAACCAAAAATAAAGATAGGGTCGAGTATAATATTAAGCCCGTTTGATACAACTAAAGTCCACATGGCAATGGAGGCATCTCCGGCACCGCGAAAAATGGCATTGATTAAAAAGAGGAGCATAATAGTAATATTACCTCCTAATAAGATCTGAGTATAGCCATACCCTTCTGCAATCAGATCAGGTTCACCGCCCATGAGTCGTAAAATATCCTTGGCATAAAAAATACCAATAAAGCTCACAATAATAGAAACAGCTACACCTAAAAAGATGACCTGAACGGCCGCCTGATTGGCTCCTTTAATATCTTGTTCTCCTACCCTGCGCGCCACAACCGCTGTTGCCGCCATACTAAAGCCAATAGCCACTGCATAAACCAATGTTAAAACTGATTCTGTTAAACCAATAGTAGCTACAGCATTGACGCTAACTCGTGATACAAATATGATATCTACCAAGGCAAAAATGGATTCCATGAGCATTTCTAAGATCATGGGAATAGACAACATAAAGACCGCTTTACGGATACTGCCTGATGTAAAATTCTGCTCTTTGCCTTGTATGGCTTGCCAGAAATAGTTGAAAAATTTTGATATACTAATTGAGGATGACATGATTGTTAAGTTAAGTAATGAAACAGAAGTGATAGCTTTCGCTATGCTCTTTAAAGGAACAACCATCCGTACGTATCAGGTAGGGATCATTGTTTAAATGGAATTGGTACTTAATCAATCATGGGGCAAATGTAGGAAAAAATATAAAGATTCGTTAAAAAGCTAAATATCGGCATTCAGTAACATCACATTTATTAAGTTTATAGGGTAAAATGTATCTTCATGAGAAAAATTACTACACTGCTATTACTTTTTGGTTTCTTCAACATATCAGCACAAGATCAAGCTATCACGAATCAAAAGGCTACGGAATCTATTGAAGGGGTAGTCAATGAAATGTTGCATATTATTTCGGGTAAGGAAGGAAAAGTAAGAAACTGGAATAATTTCAGAAATCTATTCTTACCATCAGTTCGGTTTAGCTTGGTCTATCATAAAACCGATTCTATGGCTGTGCCTTATGAAAGCATATCGCTGGATGATTTTGTAGAATTAATGCAAGACGAATATTATCAAAAAGGATTTGAAGAAATTGAATTGGGTAAAGTAGTCAATGAATATAACGGTATTGCCAATGTATTTCAGAGTTTTTATACCAAAGACTCAGAAGGTGACGAAGGCAAAGGCGTTACCAGTTACCAGTTGGTTTATGTTGACAATCGCTGGTGGATAGCCGATGTATTATGGACCACCAATTCAAATGGGGTTGACATCCCTAAAAAATATATACGTGACTAATACCTTAGTGATAGTAAGGATTAGTATTACAAATCTTTCTTTTAAAATATTGCCCAATAAAGGAATACCCAACTTAATTATTTAGCTTATACGTAGAACCAATACGTTCTATTTCACTTAATAAACGATTGAAGTCATCTCTAGTAGTTAAAGGATTCATCACGGTACATCTTAAATATCTTTTACCATGAATGACCGTTTGTACAATGTAAAATTTACCGGATTCTATCAGTTCTTTCCGAATAAAACCATTCAAGTCATTCAATTCCTCTAGCTCTAGAGGATGTTCTGGCACATACCTAAAATTTACAATATTAGCTTCAGGAGCTATGGCTAGCTCAAAGTTTGGGCGTGCTTCTATCAAAACCGCCAAATTCTTTGCGGAATCATATAAATGATCTACATTTTTCTCAAAAATACCTGTACCGTAGGTTTTTAAAACAACATAAGTACGGGCCGAAAGTAAGGCTTTGGTACATTCAAAAGTGCGTTTGGCAGAATGATACCATTCTTCAGTTTCAGGGGCATCCCAAAGATATTGCGCTTTTTGAGCAAAGGTTTTATAGCTTTCGTTCCCATTTTTAAATACCAACCCTGTATTAAGTGCTGGAGTCATCAACATTTTATGATAATCTATCACAACTGTATCTGCTTTTTCTATGCCTTTTACCAGATGCTTGTATTTTTTAGAAAATATGACACCTCCACCGTGTGCCGCATCAACATGAAACCAAAGATTGTTTGTTTCGCAAAAATCAGCCATTGCTTCTAAATGATCATAGGAACCTGTTGCTGTAGAACCAGCACATCCAATGACACAAAATACGTGTAAACCTTTACTTTTAGCTTTTGCCAAATATTCAGGCAACAGCGAAGTTTTGATTTTAAACTGTGCATCCACCGGCACTTTAATAATGCCTTCATCCCCTAATCCTAGTATCCTAGCTGCGCGGTCTATACAATAATGTGCTTCCTCAGAAACCAAAACGGCTAATTTTTCATGATGGCCATCTTCCCAAACATCGCTCGGCGCTTTGGCTTTTCTTGCCGCTAACAAGGCTGTAAGATTAGCTAATGAACCGCCTGAAGTCATAAACCCAGCAGCATCTGTAGTATAGCCTACATGTTTTGCCGTAAAATCGATAATGGTTCGTTCCATGGCATTGGATGCTGGACCCATTTCATAAACACCGGTTCCATTATTTAAAAAGTCAGCTAATAATCCAGCGAAAGCGGTAATTGGTACAGGACACGCAGTTTGGTGACCAATAAAACCAGGATGCTGCAATTGAATTGAACGTTCTAAGATCGTCTTAAACGTCTCAAAAGGGTCAGAAGTGACTTCCAGATTTTCCTTAAAATAAGCTAGCTGATCATTGGGTTCAAGATGCGGATATACAGCTTGTTTTGTATCTGTTTGTACCTTCTCTAATTGATCTGCTAATAGATCAACCATCTGATGCCCTAGTTCTCTAAAACTACTTGGGTTATAAATATCCGAAAATGTGGTAGTTGTATGTTCAGTAGGTTTCATAGTGCAAAGTTATTCAGCGGGGTTTAGACCTAAAAAGATTTGACAGTATGAAACTACTAATTTAGATTCTTTTAAAATCATATCACGGCCGGATATTTTTCTAAAAAATTGTACATTGATACCAGAGATATTTAATGAATAGGCTAATC
Organism: Maritimimonas sp. 2405UD52-3; assembly: GCF_056591715.1. NCBI lineage: Bacteria > Pseudomonadati > Bacteroidota > Flavobacteriia > Flavobacteriales > Flavobacteriaceae > Maritimimonas > Maritimimonas sp. 2405UD52-3. The sequence goes on along the minus strand of NZ_JBWQOL010000003.1, from coordinate 230,525 downwards.
AAAATGGTTTTCCTTTTTCGTAAAGATTCAAGATCAAAACCGTCAGTTCGAGTTTTTTCTTTAGAAAAAGTATCGAGAACAAGGTTTTGATCATTCTAAAATTCTATTCTCGATGCATCCGCCTAGACGGCCACTCGAATTGACGAATTTTTAAAACGACACATCAACATGAATACAAAAATCAAATGGGGCATATTAGGCTCTGGAAAAATAGCGCATAAGTTTGCAGCTGATCTGGTACGTTCAGAACATGCAGAACTCTATGCCATTGCTTCACGAAGTCTTGAAAAGGCCCAGGTTTTTAGCCAGCAATTTCAGGTTCCTCATTACTATGATTCGTATGAGGCTTTGGTACAAAACCCAGAGATAGCTATTATATATATAGCCACACCTCATAGTTTGCATTGTGAAAATACCCTGTTGTGCTTTGAGCATGACAAAGCAGTGCTGTGTGAAAAACCCATGGGCATTTCTTCTGCTGAAGTGCAATTAATGGTACAAAAAGCTCGGGATAAGCAATTGTTTTTAATGGAAGCTATCTGGACGCGCTTTATGCCTACCATAGAAAAATTGACAACGCTATTAGCGCAAAAAGTGATTGGCGATGTTTTAACAGTGAATGCTGATTTCGGATTTAAGACACCTGTAAATCCTGAAGGGCGACTTTTCAATAAACAATTAGGCGGCGGTGCTTTATTAGACATTGGCATCTACCCTATTTATTTAAGTTTACTAAGCTTAGGAGTTCCAGAAACTATCGAGGCAACCGCCAGAATGACAAGTACCGGAGTAGATAGTTATTGCGGAATGCTATTTGACTATACCAATGGTGCTAAGGCTCTATTAGAATGCACTTTAGAAGCAAACACACCTACGGAGGCCTTTATTTATGGCACCAAGGGCCATATAAAACTACATCATAGATTTCATGAAGCACAGCGGATTACAGTATGTCTTGATGATGCAAAACCGAAAACATTTGAGCTCCCCTATTCAGGTAAAGGGTATCTGCATGAAATTGAGGAAGTCAATCAGTGCCTCTTAAACCGGGAATTAGAAAGTACTAAGCTACCTCTGCAATTAAGTTTGGATTTAATGAAAATCATAGACCGTGTAAAAGAACAGATAGGTCTGCAGTATTAATAACCATCATTGCGATCCGCCTTTGGCGGAGAAGCAATCTGTCTGATGGTAACTCTAAATAAACAGATTACTTTGTATACCCGCGCGGCAGGCTGGCCAGTTCACTAAAAACATCTACAAGATGTTTTCCTTACGTTCCGTCCCGTAATGACGATGCGTGATATGTATAGTCAAAATTAAACTATCATTGCGAGTTCTGATGTATCTGAACGTGGCAATCTAACTCCCAATGAGCTAATTACTTCATCTAGCCTGTCTTGAACAACAGTCGAAAGGCTCGAAGTGACGATACATGATATGCAAGGTCTAAATTAGAACAGTCATTGCTAGACTGTATAAAAGGAACCGCCTTTGCGAGTTCTGATACATCAGAACGTGGCAATCTGTTTATTTAGAACTCCAATTCAAAAGATTACTTCGTCACACGAATACTCTTGTTCCTCGTAATGACAAAAAGAAACATTATTGTGGAGCCAAGCATAAAAAATAGTGAATGTCCCCTTGAGGGGACGAGAACACTTTAGTGATCTAGGGGTGTAAAAACAAAGTCTTTTGATAAAAACAGGAAAAACACCCTAAAAAAACAGGATTTTCCCCCTTGATTGTTAATTTTTTTTATGGTATGAGCTATTTTGAAGACAAGGTTTGATTGTTTAGTTTTGATTTTAACATTTAGAAAACAAACAGTCAACCAATATTATAAAACTTGTTTAGAGCGGCATCCTTCTCGCCAAGCCTCTTTAAGATATTAGGAATTAAATGCTAGAGAAGGATGCTTTTTTACATTTCTGGTTAATTTGATAGGTCTATATTCAAAACAGATATATGTAATAAGTATACACATATCATTTTTAGTAGTTGAAAATAATTTATGGAAGAAAAACCAAAATTTGATGCAGAAATAGAAAATTTCTTAAACAATATTGAAAGCTTAAGAAGCACGCTTCCTAATTTTCTAAAAATCATAAAAGAACAAAGTATAAACGCTGTTAAAGAACACTCTAATTTTTTGCTATCGGAATGTGAATATATTGCAGAAAAACAACATTATCTGATTCCACCAGATAAAAACCGAAAATTCGCCAAGTTAAAAAAAGCGTCTACAAATGCTGTCATAGCTGAAAAATTATTGATTAGAAATTTTGTAGTTTCCCTTATAAGCCAATTTGACACATACATTGGCGAATTAATGGGATGTATCTTCATAATAAAGCCCGAAATCATTGATAACTCAGAAAGACAACTTTCTTATTCACAGTTACGAGAATTTAGCAGTGTTGAAGACGCTAGAAAATTTATTGTAGAAAAAGAGGTTGAATCCGTTTTAAGAGATAGTCATTCTGAACAATTTGCTTGGTTTGAGAAAAAAATAAATATAAAATTAAGAAATGATTTACCAGCTTGGAAAGATTTCATTGAGCTAACACAAAGGAGAAACCTTTTTGTTCATAACAATGGTAAAATATCGAATCAATATATAAATGTATGTAAAGAGAATAAGGTGGAAATTAATGACAATATAAAAGCAGGAGATGAATTAGTTACAGATTTAAAATATTTTGAAAGAGCTTTTAATTGTCTATATGAAATTGGTGTTAAGCTTAATCAGGTTTTAAGAAGGAAACTTTTACCAAATGAACTTGAAAGCGCAGATAATTCATTTTTAAACATTTCATTTGAACTAATCCACAATAAGCAGTATGAACTTGCTAGAGAACTCTATGAATTTGCAGATAAATATATTAGAAAATACTCAAAACAAGACTTAGAATACAGAATATTACTAAATAGAGCGCAAACTCATAAATGGATTGGTAATGATGACAAATGTAAGGAAATAATAAAGTCAAAAGATTGGTCTGCCTGCGGTGAACTTTTTAAACTTGCTAGTAATGTTCTAATTGACGAATATGATGAAGCTTGCAAAGCTATGAAAGCAATAGGGGACAATGATAAAGTGCTAAATAAAGCTCATTATAATGATTGGCCTATTTTTAAAGAATTCAGAGAAACTAAACAATTTAAAGATACTTTTATTGAAATCTACGGTGCTGATTCGAAGGTAATTGAAAGTAAAAAAGTTACAGAACATGATTCATAAAACATAACCAATTAGGTATCAGATCAAAAAGTTTCTCCTTATTTGCAAGGAATTTGTTAAAACACTTTTCTATAATTTTTCTACCTTCGTTATCACCAATCCAACTAAACCATGAAATATATCAACTTGATCTTAGGTATTATTGGCGTATTAAACGTACTTTATAGTTTTGTCTATCCTTCAGAAAACGCGAGCATCTTAGGCTTTGAAGTTAATATTTGGGTGTATCGCCTTTTTTGGACAGCCCTGGCGGCCATTTTAATTTTTGATCATATCAGAAAAAGAAATTTAGAAAAGGAATAGGCTAGTTACCCTTGAATACTAATGTGCGCATTGGCATCAGCTTCAATTCCCGCTGCCAATCTCTCTAGTGCTTCTTTGCGTACTTTTACTTTAGTTTCAGCATGTGCCCGTAAGTTTAATTGGCTAAAGAGTCCAGCAATCTTATTAGCTGTGGTCTCCAAATGTGCTGGCGCTACTACCCTATCTAAAAAGCCAACTGTAATGGCTTCTTGAGGGTTAAACAATTCAGCATTATTCACACTTCTGTCTACAAACAAAGGTGCCAAACGTGCTTGTGCCATGGCAATACCGGCATGATGCATGGTCATCCCAATTTGTACTTCATTCAAGCCTATTTTAAACTCGCCTTCTACGCCTATTCTATAGTCACTACCTAATAATAAAAAGGCACCTTTAGCAATGGCATGCCCATTACAAGCTGCTACAATAGGCAACGGAAAGGAAAGCATACGGTGTACCAATTTTGAGCCTTTGGTTACCAGCTCTATAGCTGCATCTGGCCCAGCTGTCATGGTTTTTAAATCATAACCCGCAGAGAAAATACCTTCTTTACCGGTGAGTACTACTACTTTTTGTTCATTCTCCGCCTGATCAAAGGCAGCGTTGAGTCCGTCTAGCACATCGTGTGAAATGGCATTTACTTTTCCGTTATCAATTGCAATGACGGCGTGGGTATCTTGAGAGGTATAATGTACTACAGTATTCATTGGTTTTATTTTGCCTTAAAAATAAGAAAACCCCAACGACCCACCCTATAATTTTAATAAAGAATTTTCTGGATTCCGTCCCGATAATTATCGGGAGCACGGGAATGACAAATTTTTGGAAACCCCAATGAGTTGCATTGGGGAGTTATTTGTTAGAATTTAACGACCTTCGCAATTATGGAGCTTATTTTAATATCATTGGTAGCATTTTTAGCAGCTATTCTAACTTTTTTTTCCGGTTTTGGTTTGGGCACCATGCTCACCCCAGTCTTTATGCTTTTCTTTCCGGTGGAATTGGCCATTGCGCTGACAGGCGTAGTCCATTTTTTTAATAATCTCTATAAGATCATGCTGGTAGGTAAAAATGCAGACAAAAGTGTGCTGTGGCGTTTTGGAATTCCGGCAGTGTTTTTTGCCTTTTTAGGTGCCTGGGTATTATTGCGAATTCCGGATATTCAGCCTTTGTTTAGTTATGAACTATTTGGTAAAACTTTTGAGGTGTACCCAGTTAAATTTCTCATTTCGCTCCTACTTATATTCTTTGCGTTGATGGATCTATTGCCTTATTTTAAAAAATGGGAATTTGACAAGAGCAAACTACCTATAGGTGGTGCACTTAGCGGATTTTTTGGAGGCCTGTCCGGTAATCAGGGTGCACTGCGTAGTGCATTTTTGATTAAAGCCAGCTTGTCAAAAGAGGCTTTTATAGCTACTGCAGTAGTAGTATCTACTTTTGTAGATTTTACACGTTTGGGTGTGTATGCCTCTCGCTTTGCGAATTCCGGGCTACAAGAACATATCACTTTGATTTTATGTGCTACCCTATCGGCTATTTCAGGTGCGTATTTGGGAAATAAGCTGCTGAAGAAAGTCACTTTAAATTTTATTCAAACTACCGTAGCAGTTTTATTGATACTACTTTCTATTGCTTTAGGTGCCGGATTTATTTAAAATCAAACGTCATTACTTCTCCCGATAGCTATCGGGAGAAGTAATCTGTTTAACCTTTGTCATTGCGAGCAAAGCGCGGCAATCTGTTTAATCGGAACTCCTATTTGAAAGATTACTTCGCCTAGCCTGTCTCAAACGACAGTGAAAGGCTCGTAATGACAACTATTAATAGCATTCAAAAAAAGAATTCACTAGTTCTCTATACATCTGCCTATGGTGGACACTCGAACTGACGTGAGTTTTTCAAAATTAAATTTGCGTAACCAAAAAGTTACATATATATTTGTAACCAATTGGTTACTTAACAAATATGCGAAGAGATGTTTTTCAAGCCATAGCCGATCCCATTCGAAGAGATATTATAGAAATGATATCAAAAGATTCATTGCCTGTTAATGACATTGCCAAGAAATTTGAGATCAGTCGCCCCGCCATATCAAAACATTTAAAAATCTTAAAAGAGTGCGGTATTATTGATTTTGATCAGCGTGGACGCGAGCGTTATTGTTTTATACAACCGCAAAACCTCTTGCCTGCTTTTTTATGGATAGAACAGTATAAAAACCTGTGGGAATCAAGACTAGATAATTTTGAAGACTATTTAAATACATTACAAACAAAAACAACAAAGCATGGACAAAACAACAAATGAAAACTGTGTAGTTACTATAGAACGAACGTTTAATGCACCTATACATTTGGTATGGCAAGCATGGACACAACCTGAGCATATTGCCCAATGGTGGGGACCAAAAGGTATGGAAACGCGTGTGCTTGAACATGATTTTTCAGTGGGTAGTGTTTGGAAATTTGCCATGGCCATGCCAGATGGTAATGATTTTATTTCTAATGGTACCTATTTAGAAATTGTTGAACCTACACTCCTTAGAACCACAGCTGATTTTAAGCCCATGACAGAAGGTGTAGAATTGCAAGTGCATCTTGAAGAAGTTGATAGTCAAACAAAGTTTACCTTTAAAGTTATTCATGCCACTGAAGCCTATAAAATACAACAGGAAAAAATGGGTATCTACAACGGTTGGGGTGGTGCCTTTGATAGGTTGCAGGTGCATGTTGAAATTGTTTAAAACAAAAAGCTTCGTCATTGCGAGCAAAGCGCGGCAATCTGCTTAATTGGAACTCCTATTCTAAAGATTACTTCGCCTTACCTGTCATAAATGACGATTAAAGGCTCGTAATGACAACTATTAATCACATTCAAAAAAGAATTCGTCAGTTCGAGTGTCCGCCGGAGGCGGATGTATCGAGAACACGTGATTTTCATGTGTTATTAGCATTATCTTTAATTTTGAGATATAAAACCAAATGACTCAAATAGTACCTTATACAATAAATCATCAGCCAGGAATTGATGCTATGATGCAAGAAATTGCTTTAGAGTTTACAAACCCTATCCTAGCGAAACCATCTAAAAATACACCAGTAGTTCCTCAAAATTATTGGGTGGCCCTCAATAATGAAAAAGTAATAGGAACAATTGGAATTATTTATTTTGAAGACTATGCTGTTTTAAAGAAAATGATGCTTAAAAAGTCCTTTAGAGGAAGAGAATTGGGAGTATCAAAATTATTATTGAATACAGCATTAATGCACTGTAAAAAAAAGAAGGTTTCAAAGCTTTATCTGGGCACGATGCATCAGTTCAAAGCCGCTCAGCTATTTTATCAAAAAAATGGTTTTAGAAAAATTTTAGAAAATAAATTACCTGATGGTTTCCCAAATAATCCATTAGATAAAGTATTCTTTGTTAAAGAAATAACCTAGCTTTTAATCCAACTGATAACAGATTCATCCGTAGGTAAGGTCTTAGGCGTAATGATCTTTTCTACCTGACCACTTTCGTTCACCAGGTATTTCTGAAAATTCCATTTTACCTTAGAGTCTTGAAAGCCATTCTTTTCTTTTTCAGTCAAGAACTGATATACCGGATGTTTGTCTTTTCCTTTAACAGAGATCTTAGCCATCATAGGAAAACTAACACCATAGTTTTGTTTGCAAAATGCTGCTATCTCTTGATTAGACCCGGGTTCTTGCCATAAGAAGTTATTAGCAGGGAAGCCTACAATCACAAAATCTTTGTCTTTGTATTCTTCGTATAAAGCTTGTAACTGCTCATATTGGGGTGTCAAACCACACTTTGAAGCGGTATTTACCACCATGACTTTCTTTCCTTTAAGTGATGCTAAATCAAATTCAGAACCATCTAAGGCTTCTACTTTAAAATCATGCAGAGTTTGCTTTTGAGTTTGCGCTGCTGTTGTAGCTGCTTCGGCAACTACCTGCTCCTCTTTCTTAGTGTTTTGGCAGCTCAAAAAAGCTATTGCTATGAATAAAACTAAAATTCTCATGTTTTTAAATTTAGTAGGTATAAAAATACAAAACTTTGAAGCATTTATACTTCTCATTGGCAGATTACTTCGTTACACTCGTAATGACAAAATGATAGGTCATTGCGATCCGACTTTGGCGGAGAAGCAATCTGTTAATTTGAACTCCAGTCAAAATACCGTTATCAATTTCCAACGCGGCAATCTGGCCCGTTCGCTAAAAGGTACGCTGTGCCCTTTATATCGCTCCGTCCCCTAGTAATGATGTCATACATCAAAAAGCCAGCCATCAGAAAGATCTAACCACTCAGGATTCATTGTATTAATAAGATCCTCTTTACGTTTTCTATTACCTGACTTTATTTGTTTTTCTCTTGCAATAGCTTGATTGATATCATCAAATTCTTCATAATAAACTAATTTATCGCAGTTGTATTTATAAGTGAATCCTTTATAAGATTTTGTCTTGTGTTCATAAACTCGCTTGATAATATTACTAGTTACTCATGCATAAATCACCGTGTTATTTTTATTTGTCATAAAATACAGATATGATTTCTTCATGAATAAAGCGTTGTTTTTTGGCAGATTACTTCGTCGTTCCTCCTCGTAATGACTAAAGGATACGTCATTGCGATTCGCCTTTAGCGAAGAAGCAATCTGTTAGATTTTAACTCCAATTTAAAAGATTACTTCTCCCGATAGCTATTAGGATCGTAATGATGGAATTATTTTTTATAATACCGCTTATTCTTTACATAAGCAAGTGCACTTAAAACAATCCCAATTGCTAACCAGGTCCAAATTTGATACGGTATGGGTGCCGATTCACCAGCCGCATATGAGTGTAAACCAGACAGTAAGTGATTCACACCCAAATAGGTCATTAAAATGGATGCGAATGCAAAAAACGCCAATACATTAAAAGTAAACCGTCCTCGTAAGCCAGGTATTAAACGCATGTGCAGTATAAATGCGTATATCATAATACTAACGAGTGCCCAGGTTTCCTTTGGGTCCCAACCCCAGTAACGTCCCCAACTTTCATTGGCCCACATGGCACCTAAAAAGTTACCGATGGTCAACATTACCAAACCAACGGTCATAGACATCTCATTGATAATTGTAATCTCTTTGATCTGTAAATCAATTTTCTTTTTGTTATTCTTAGAAGTCAACCCAAAAAGAATTAAGGCTATCAGCCCTAAGATCATGCTTAATGTAAAAGGCCCGTAACTGGCTACTATAATTGATACATGTATCATCACCCAATAGGAATCCAACACAGGAACTAAATTGGCAATGGCAGGGTCCATCCAATTCATATGGGCAAACATCAAAATCATAGATACCACAAAAGCAGTTGCAGCGATTGTTAGGTTTGATTTTCTTCCAAATGCCAGTCCAAAGAACATGGTAGCCCAGGCTACATAGATCATAGATTCATAACCATTACTCCAAGGCACATGCCCAGAAATATACCATCTGATACCTAAACCTATTAAATGATATGTAAACAGTAAAATGATAATCCATTTAAAAATATTGATCAACATTCTAACAACCTTTCCATCATTAAAAATCTGAACAATTAAAAAGATGAGCATTAACACACCTGCTAGCATGTATTGCCAGAATAGGTTTCTAAAAATGTCATATTTATTATAAAAGATCTCAAGATCAACCTTACGTTGACTTGGCATTACGGCACTGCCATACTTTTCCTGAAACTTATGAACGCCTTCAAGTAGTTCATCTGGCAACTTATAATCGCCATTTTTGGTTGCCTCCGTGATTGACTGTGCATAATAAGGCAAGATATTTTTAACAAATGCCGAATCTTCCTTTTTCATAATATCAGGTTGCAAGTCGGTTCTGGCAATCCATTTATTATTTTCATCACCTTCTACAGGAAAAAACCGAAATACATTTCCAAAAATAACTCCATACAATAGACTGGCGCGTTCATGTACACTTACGATGCTTTGCTCATATTTATTTTTGATACGCTTTTTATAAGCCTTCTCTAAATCCTCAGAAAGTTTGTATTCACCTCTGGGCGTTAGTAGATCTGTTAAGCGTAAATATTTTTGATCTAAAGGAACTCCTAAAAATTCCCTAGCCTTTGTATTGTTCTTGGTCATATAAATGATAGGTGCCGAAAACCACAAACGTGGATTTGTAGCCATAGAAATCGCTACCTGATTTGCATCCAACCCTCTATACGTATCTTTTTTACTGACCTTTCTAAGTAACTCAGAAGCATAGGTATGCACTGGCTTCATACGTCCGCCTTCATCTTGAATAATCAGTTGACTAAAACGCTCAGCATGTTCAGGTGAAACTTTCGTAGCGTTGAGAATAGAATCTAACTGTGCTTCTGTTATATGATTGTGTTGTGCAAAGCTGAAAAATGAAAACAAAATAAGAACTACAGTCAGCGCTTCTTTCTTTTTCTTTACTTTATCAAGCATGTTATCCAAATCTGCAAAACGTGTAGTTTTTGAAAACAACACAAAAGTCATGGCAAAAAATAATAGCACGTAGCCTATATAGGTAATCGTAGTACCCGCCATATCATGATTTACTGATAGATGTGATTCTTCTACCGCTCCGGTATCATCATAACTTGCTTGAAAAAATCGGTAGCCTTTATGATCTAAAATATTGTTCATAAAGATCCTGAAGTCAAAGTTCTCATCTTGATCAATGACAGTAATTTCACTAGCATAAGATTTTGGACTGTTAGAACCCGGGTAGCGCTCTAATTGAAAATCTCGTAACTTGATTGAAAATGGTAATTCCAATTGCTTTGCACCATAGCTTAACCTAAAATTAAGCCCATTAAGTGTGAAAATATGAGGTGGATTAATAGCATATTTATAGCCATACAATGTGACATTTTCTTTCTGCCCGTCTACATCAACCTCAACTTCTAAGAGATCATCAGGGTGCTCATCTTTATCTCCTGAAACAGTAACTAATTTGCCTTTAGCAGGAAGTGTAGGTATTACAAACTGCGTATTCGCAATGCTATACAATGATCGTAGATTAAAAGGTTGTAATGAGTCCTTTTTAATCTCACCTCTATTCTGAGTAGCCATGACCATAAAATTGCCATCTTGAGGTGATTTGATAAAAAGACTGTCATTTTTGGTAAGTATATTAACCGCACCTTCTGTTTCTTTGTCAAAGGCCACCAACATATTATGAATATTAGCTACTTCTCCTTTCTTGATGTAATGGTCGTGTCGTGAACCCCCGCCTGATTCTACAAAATGTAAAAAATCTATTCCCGTTTCGTCTTCTTGAAATTCTTCATAAACATTGGGTATATAGTTTACATAATTAATAGCAACCTCTTTTCCTTTAAAATCTGTTTGAATAGAAAAATCATTGCCTCCTCGAAGAGCGTTTAAAAATCGCGATGCCAAAGGTATAAACCGGGCTTCAGATGAAATCTTAGGGCTAAACAGGTATTTTCTATCAATGGTCTTTTGTACTTCATTATTATCTATGGTAGCCGAAAAATAAGTAGCTTCAGAAAGCATAGTATTTGAAACCGCACCCTCTTCAATAGGCATAAGACCTTCAAAACTAATATATCGTGTTATACCTGCACCAATCAAAATAAGGATAAAAGCAAGATGAAAGATCAACACAGACCACTTTTCTTTTCTAAACAATCGATATCGGAAAATATTCCCAATAAAATTGATCACAAATAAAATGTGAATCAGCTCAAACCACCAAGTATTATAAACCAGTGCTTTAGAGGCTTGTGTTCCGTAGTCATTTTCTATAAAGGTAGCCACCCCCATGGAAGCTGCATAGAGTAAAAATAAAAATCCGGTAAGTCGTGTAGAAAAGAGAAGGTCTTTGAGTTTTTTCATCAATTGAAATGCCAAAAAATAATCAGCTGCAAAAATACTCAAAAAAAGCCTGTTCATTCTTGTAATTAACACTTTTTTAAATACTTAAAACTTCCTTAAATTCGCCTCATGATTCAAGTGGTTTTATTGGGTTCTGGTAATGTAGCATCACATCTGGCAAATGCTTTTTTTGATGCTAAAAATGTAGAACTGATTCAGGTATATGGCAGATCAAAAAAATCACTGAAATCATTTGAAAACCAGGTAGATACAACAACTAACCTGAATGAATTAAAAAAAGCTGATCTCTATATTATTGCCATAACAGATGATGCTGTTGCCGAATTCTCATCACAACTACCTTTAACCAATCAACTAGTGGTGCATACCTCCGGTGGTGTAGCTATGGAAATTATTGATGCTAAAAATAGAAAAGGTATTTTTTATCCGTTACAAACCTTCACTAAAGATAATCCTGTTGATTTTGACAAGTTACCTATATGCATTGAAGCTGAAAAGAATGAAGACCTGCTTTTATTAGACAAATTGGCTAATACAATCTCTAACAATATTTATTTTGTAGACTCATCACAACGTAAAAGTTTACATATAGCTGCAGTGTTTGTCAATAATTTTGTAAATCATTTATATCATGTAGGTCATGAACTATGTGAAAGCAATAAAGTTCCTTTTGAGATTTTAAAACCTTTGATTCAAGAAACTGCTAAGAAAATAAATGTTCTAGCACCTTTTGAAGCGCAAACTGGGCCTGCTAAGCGAAATGATCAGCAAACCATACAAATGCATTTGGCAATGCTGACCAAAAAACAACAGGATATCTATTCAATACTAACCAAATCAATTCAAGATACCTATGGAAAAGAGCTATAAAGAAATCATGCCACAGATCAATACATTTGTTTTTGATGTTGATGGCGTGCTCACTGATGGCACCGTAACTATTTTAACCAACGGTGAACTCCTCAGAAAAATGCATACCAAAGATGGTTATGCCATTAAAACAGCCATTGATAAAGGCTATAAGGTATGTATTATTTCAGGTGGTAACAATGAAGGGGTCCGTTCTCGCTTACGCGGATTGGGAGTGACCGATATCTATCTGGGTGCTCATAACAAAGTAGAACAGCTTTATGAGTATTTTGATATCTATTCAATCAAGCCAGAAAACGTACTTTATATGGGAGATGACATTCCTGACTATCAGGTGATGAAAATGGTAGCACTTCCTGCTTGCCCAAAAGATGCCGTGCCGGAAATTCAAGATATCTCACTCTATATTTCTCAAAAAAAAGGAGGTAATGGCTGTGTACGTGATGTTATTGAACAAGTTCTCAAAGTTCAAGACAAATGGAATGGGAGCTATGATGCCAACTATGATTAAGTAAGTATGACCCCAGAAGAACGTTTGCTTAAAATTCCGGTAATCAGCTGGTTTGTAAAAATCTTTAAAAAGATAAAAGTCCCAGGACTTGAAGGCATGTCATTATATGATGTGCTTGAAATGTACATTATTGGTATTGTACAGGGTGCTTTAACTTCAAGGGCTGGTGCCGTTGCTTTTAGTTTTTTTATGGCACTATTCCCTTTCGCACTATTTATCTTGACACTTATTCCGTTTGTACCTATTGAAAACTTCGATGCTATTTTTATGGAATTTGTTAATTCAGCGCTACCGCCAAAAACTTCAGGAGCAGTTGATTCTGTAGTTAATGATATTGCAAAGAACAGGTATGGAGGTTTATTATCATTCGGTTTTATTTTATCTATGTTTTTAATGACCAATGGTATAAACTCTCTATTTGGCGGATTTGAATATACCTATCATAAATTGCAAACACGATCTATTGTAAAGCAGTATATGGTTTCATTAATGGTAACATTGATATTGGCATCATTGTTGTTTGCTACTGTTGGGGTTATTGTATATTTTGAAATAGCAGTAAACAACCTAAAGAACCAAGGTTATGTATCTAATGATTTGTTTTGGATACAAACAGGCAGGTATATTATTATATTTTTAATGCTATTGGTTACAGTTGGTATGTTCTATTATTTGGGAACAAAGGAGGGAAAGAAAATATCCTTCTTTTCACCAGGTGCTATTTTAACAACCTTATTAATTATTATTAACTTTAGAATCTTTAGTATTTATGTAAAACGCTTTGCACAGTACAATGAATTGTACGGTTCCATCGGAACATTATTGGTGTTAATGCTATTTATATGGCTAAATTCCATAATTTTATTACTTGGTTTTGAATTAAATGCAGCCATGATACGTTTAAAAAATAGAAATTTATGAAACAATTAGTACTTGTTAGTTTTTTAGTTATGGGTTTCGCTTTCGCGGAATCGCAAACTATTTTCGGTAAATGGAAAACCGTTGATTCTGAAACAGGAAAGACAGAATCTATTGTAGAAGTCTACAAAAAAGGTGATAAAGCCTATGCCAAAATTGTAGACATCTTAAATCCTGAAAGGCGCAATAAAAAATGTACAGAATGTAAAGGCGCCAATAAAGACAAACCAATTTTAGGAATGAATATTCTGACAGGCTTAAAGAAAGATGGTGATGAATGGAGCGGTGGTAAAATATTGGATCCTAAAAATGGAAAAAATTATAAGTGCTATATCGCACTAGATAGTAAAGACAAACTAAAAATACGAGGCTATATAGGCTTTTCATTATTAGGAAGAACTGAATATTGGTATAGAGCTGATAACTAGTAGTAAGAAAGAATAAAAATGAAAAAGATAAGAGTCATAATAGTCTTTATGATATTGCTTGCTGGTATATTTTCATTTGGCCAAAAAAAAGGTTATGATCTCAATTGGCAAACCAACTTTGAGACCGCTAAACAATTGGCCGAAAGAGATGAAAGGCTCATTCTTTTATATTTTACAGGTTCAGATTGGAGTAAAGCCAGTGAAAATCTTAATAAGGATTTTTTCTATACAGAGAAGTTTAAGAGGTTGGCAGATGAACATTTGGTACTAATTCGTGTAGATGCTCCCAGAAGAAAGAATTTAATCTCTGAATTTCAGTCAAGTTCAAATGATTCGTTAAGTAAAAAATACCATCAAAAAGTCTATCCTACCGTAGTACTTACTGATGCCAAAGGAAAAGAGCTGGGCAAAGTAGAAAGTTATAATTACCTACATGATACCAGTGAGCACTATAAACTCATTGAAGAAGAAATAAAAAAGCGATCTAAATAGATCGCTTTTTTAATGTCACCTTGAGCGCAGTCGAAAGGTCTTTCCTTCAATTAGTCTCGATTCCTATAGAACCAGCACTCTTAAAAAATATTCAACCTAAAAATTAAGCTGCAAACCTACTTTATAGTTTCTGCCTCGGGTTGAGAATCCTGCTAATTCCTGATAATCTTCATTAAATACGTTGGCAATAGAAGCGAATAAAGTTAATCTATTATCAATCAATTTTTGATTGATAAATACGTCTAACAACCTATAGGATGGTAAGGATACGCCTCCAAAATCACTGGTAGCATCTACAAACTTACCATTGATAAATAATCGCGTATTAGAGCCAAGTTTATAGTCAGCTGAAATATTCACTTTGTGTTTTGGTATTTTTAATAATAAGCTTTCTTCTCTATTTATGTAGCCATAACTAGCATTGAAAAGTAGTGCTTCAGAAACTTTAAAGTTTGCCTCTGCTTCTATACCTCTTGCATAAAAGGTGCCTTCATCATTAATCGTTTGAAAAGTAGTGAAATCAAAGCCAATTTTGTCTGTTTCCTCACGATAGAAGTATACGGCGTTGAATGAGAAAGCGTCCGATACTATCCAATCAAATCCTCCTTCAATGGTTACATCCTTTTCAGGATTCAATTCATCAATTGTGGGTAATTTATTAAATATTTCTTGCAAGGTAGGTGTTACAAAAGCTGTACTTACTGAAGAAAATAGTTTTAAAGAAGAGTCATCAGAAATTTCAAAATTATAAGATGGATTGATGTTGTAGACCCAATTTGTACCATATTCATCATGAACATTTATGCGAGCACCAGCATTGAAGTTAAATCCACCTAAATTTTGAATATTAAAAGATACATAGGGGTCAAAAAACGACTGCTCAGCACTCCCCTCTTCAATGCTCGAAAAAGCCGTACGTTGAAACATATCCTGATTTTGAAAAGCCACACCTGTTAATAATGAGAAGTGATCAGAGAACTTATAATTATTATAGAAATCAAAACCATAAGAAGTACCTTCAAAAGTATCATCAGACGGTGCCACATGTCTATCAATGATGTTATAAAACGTATTGAGTTTTAACTCGCCCTTTTTGTAAGTATAGGTAGGTGTTAGTCCCATTCTTTTCTGAAACGTGCTTGATGAGTTTTCAGCGTCTACAGTTGTATTGGTGAAAAAATCAAAACCATCAAAATCTGTATGATATTCGTCATAACTAGAAAATAGGCCTATGTGCAATTTATCAGACGCTTTAAACCCTAGTTTTACCAAGGCATTTACTCTATTAAAAGTATCATCTTCAAACTGATTCGCCTCGTTTTCACTTTCGGCAGCTGATAATCCTTTTGATTGCGTGCCATT
This sequence comes from Maritimimonas sp. 2405UD52-3, assembly GCF_056591715.1. Classification (NCBI taxonomy): domain Bacteria; kingdom Pseudomonadati; phylum Bacteroidota; class Flavobacteriia; order Flavobacteriales; family Flavobacteriaceae; genus Maritimimonas; species Maritimimonas sp. 2405UD52-3. Next base: position 214,498 of record NZ_JBWQOL010000003.1, on the reverse strand, counting down.
TAAACTTACCAAGTAATTGAATTTATTTAAAGAACCGTTAAAATTAAAATTGGTATTCAATTCATCTAAGTTTAACTCTTGTTCTTCCTGAGAATTATTGGTACTTATGGAAGTGCTGAAAGAACCTGTAAATGATTTCTTGGATGACTTCTTTAATATAATATTTATGACGCCCGTAGCGGCTCCTGTACCGTGCAATGTACTGGCTGCACCTTTAACTATTTCAATAGACTCCACCTGATCTAGCGCAATTTGGCGTAAGTCAAAATCACCATTGAAAGACGATGGGTCATTTACAGGTATACCGTCAATCAAAATAGCTACTTGTCGATTTCTACCTCCTCTAATATAGTACCCTAGGTTTGTACCTCGGTTACTATAATTACCATTAATTTCTACACCCGGTACGTCATTTATAGCATCAACTACTGATTTTCCAGTACTTCTTGATAAGACTTCAGGTGTAATTTTGTACACTAATTTTCCAAGATTCTTTTTATTCGTGGGAATCTTAGTAGCCGTTACAATGGCTTCATCTAATTGTTCAACTTTTGTTGAATCCCGATAGCTATCGGGATTTTGCTGTTGCGCATTTACTAAACATAGCGTTAGTAAAGCCCCAATCAACAATAACCTTTTTTTCATTTTAGAAAGTTTAAATGATTAAAAATGGCTATTCGTAAGAAATGAGGAGCATGATAGAATATCACGAGCCGATACTTTTCCTCCGAAAGCGTTTATTACTCTTTGAAATTGGCAGGTCTCCTGGCTCGCATTTATTGTATGCCTTCCCATCCCAATCCCGATAACTATCAGGACTATGGAGACAGTGGCAAAGTGTTACAATAAATGCCAAATCAAATTTGGCACATGCTTACAGTTGCGGGGACAGCTTAGGTCTTTCACCTAATTCCCTTTTAATGGGTATACATCTTAATGAATACCCAACCAACAACATGGCAAATGTAGACAAAATCTTTAAAACAAAATCGGTACTTTTGCTTGATTTTTATCGTCTATGAGGATACTATTTATACTTCTATTGTCATTGTTAATTTTTTCCTGCAAACTTGATAAAAAACAAGTTTTAAATATTGACAAGCACACTTCAATTGAATATGCTAAAGGCTTTGAAATTCAAGAAGTTGACAATTACACGAAACTGATTATCACATCTCCTTATCCTGACGCCGTAGAATCTCATGAATACTATTTGATTTCAAAAAACCAGAAAGTTCCCAAAGGCATTCCAAAAGAAAAAATTATTCAAATTCCTATAGAGAACATTGTTGTAACCTCTACCACACATATACCTATGTTAGAAGCTTTGGGCGTTGAAGAAAAACTCATTGGTTTCCCTAACACAAAGTACATTTCTTCAAAAAAAACAGTCGCTCTAATAAAGGATGGACTAATTAGGGAATTAGGAATGGAAGAGCAGATCAATACAGAAGTATTATTAGAATTACAACCGGAGGTAGTTGTAGGCTTTTCTATGAATAGCAATAACAGAATGTTTGATAATATTGAAAAAGCGGGTATTCCTGTTCTACTTAATGGCGATTGGCTTGAAGAAACTCCCTTAGGCAGAGCGGAATGGTTAAAGTTTTTTGGAGTTTTATTTGATAAAGAAGCAAAAGCCGATTCCATTTTTTCTACTATTGAACGAGAGTATCAAGAAGCTAAAAAAATTGCTTTAAAAGCTACCAAGAAGCCAACAATTTTATCAGGAGTTCAATTCAATGACGTCTGGAATCTTCCTGCTGGCAAAAGTTTCGTTGCACAGTTTCTAAAAGACGCCAATACAAATTATCTTTGGAGCGATTCCAAAGGAAAAGGTAGCTTACAACTTAGTTTTGAAACCGTTTTTGACAAAGCACAAGAAGCAGATTTTTGGTTAGCACCGGGGCATTATACAACATTTAAACAATTGACCGAGGTTAATACACACTATCAAGAGTTTAAAGCCTTTAAAGAGCAAAAGGTTTTTTCCTTTAACAACAAAACAGGTGAAGGAGGTGGCGTTATTTATTATGAAGAGGCACCAACAAAACCAGATGTAGTATTAAAGGATATAATTAAAGTTGTACATCCGGAATTATTACCCAATTATACCCCCTACTTTCTGGAAAAATTAAACGATTAAGTTGCAGCAAAAAAAAACATACACCTTTACATTTATTCTCTTACTGGTTTGCTTGCTATGCTGTTGGCTTCTTAATATTAGTTTAGGCTCTGTGCGTATTCCTTTTCGTAATATCATGGATACTTTAACTGGAGGAAATACGACTAAAGAATCATGGCAATATATTATACTAAACTTTAGACTGCCAAAATCCTTTACAGCAATATTAGTAGGTTCAGGTTTATCTATTAGCGGCTTGCTCATGCAAACCTTATTTAGAAATCCTTTAGCAGGGCCTTTTGTTCTCGGTATTAGCTCAGGTGCAAGCCTAGGGGTAGCAATACTTATATTAGGAGTTGCCCTTTTAGGAGGTAGTATGGCCACATTTGCATTCTCAAATTTCGGAATGGTCATAGCAGCATGTTTCGGTGCTTTCTTAGTGCTCTCAGCAGTCATGCTAGTAGCCAGAACACTTAAAAATACCATGTCTATATTAATCATAGGTTTAATGTTTGGTAGCTTGACAGCAGCGGTGATAAGTGTATTGAGTTATTTTAGTAATGCAGAATTATTACAACAGTTTATTTTTTGGGGTTTCGGTAACTTAGGCAATCTATCATGGAATGAACTGGGTATTTTTTTCCTTATATTTTGTATTGCAATCACACTTGTAATCCTAGTTATCAAACCATTAAATGCATTACTACTAGGTGAGAATTATGCGCAGAGTTTAGGTATTAATTTAAAATATACGCGTAATATGATTCTTATTGCAACAGGATTGTTAACTGGTATTATTACTGCATTTTCAGGCCCCATTGCATTTATTGGGTTGGCCATACCACACATTACAAAGTTAGTATTTAGCACTTCAAATCACAAAACATTACTGCCTGCTGTAGCCATTATTGGTGCTATTGCTATGCTTTTGGGGGATACCATTGCGCAACTACCCACAAGCGAATATACACTTCCAATTAACGCAATTACTTCTATTTTTGGAGCACCCATTGTTATTTGGCTACTGGTTAGAAAACGTAAAATCTATGTATAAATGAACGAAAAGGCAATATATAGTATACAAACCAAAAACCTGGCAATTGGATATCAAAGTAAAAAGCATCGGGCGGTTATAGCAGAGAATATCAATATTGATCTAAAAAAAGGAAATTTTGTATGTCTCTTAGGTAAGAATGGTATTGGCAAATCTACTTTACTTCGTACCCTTACCAAAGTACAACCAAAATTAAATGGCGAACTCAGAATTAACTCAAAAGATATAACAACCATTCCTATCAAGGAATTATCACAAAAAATGAGTGTGGTATTGACTGAGCGAATTCCGGAAAGTAATTTGTCTGTCTATGAACTAATTGCTTTAGGCAGGCAACCTTATACTAATTGGATAGGCACTTTAACGGATGTAGACAAAGAACATATTTCAAATGCCATTCAGCAAACAAATATAAAAGCATTCGTCGACCAAAGACACAACCTGTTGAGTGACGGGCAATTACAAAAAGTGATGATAGCCCGCGCATTAGCCCAAAACACCGACTTGATTATTCTTGACGAGCCAACTGCTCATTTGGACATTCATCATAAAATAGAAGTATTTCAGTTGTTAAAAAGGTTGGTTACCCAATTAAACAAAACGATAATTATATCAACGCATGAAATACAATTAGCCTTACAATTGGCATCAAAATTGTGGTTAATGCATGAAGATACATTTGTAAATGGCGCTCCTGACGAATTGATAAACAATGGTGAATTGGCAACCTTGTTTTCTAATGAATGGGTTACTTTTGATGCAACCAGCAAGCAATTTATCTTGAATCAGTAGTAATTAGTATTTTTGATAATAAATATGTGTTTATGGAACGTGTGATTTTGACTTATCTATTTTTCTTTCTTTCATTTTTTTATACAAATCAACTTAAGGCACAGGCTTCAAATGTAGAAGCATTGATAACCGATAAAGTTGATATGATTACCAATTATGCAAATACGATTACACAAGAAGATTTGAAAAAAATAGTCTACAAATTAGCATCCGAAGAATTTCAAGGTAGAAGAACAGGTGAGACAGGTCAAAAAATGGCCGCTGCGTATATTGCAGGTTATTATAAAAATTTAAATATTGAACCTGCCGGTGATAGTACATATTTTCAGCGTATTCCGAAAGAGTATTTTAGAGGTAGGTCAAAAGATGACTCAGAAAATGTTATCACTATGATTAAAGGAGCTGAATTACCCGATGAGTATTTAGTGATTTCTGCACATTATGATCATGAGGGCACAAAAGGAAAAAAAATATACTATGGTGCTGATGATGACGCTTCAGGAAATTCAGCCATCATGGAAATTGCAGATGCTTTTAAAAAAGCAGCAGAAGCTGGTCACGGACCAAAACGGTCTATCATCTTTCTGCATGTTACTGGTGAGGAAGAAGGCTTATTTGGTTCTAAATATTATACGGAACATCCTCTTTTTTCATTAGATAAAACTATCGTTAATCTAAACATTGATATGATTGGCAGGGTTGATGAAAATCATTCTAAGAATGCCGAATACGTATATCTTATTGGAACCAATAGATTAAGTTCTGAATTACATTCAGTATCAGAAAAAATGAACAAGAAGTATGTACAACTTGATTTGGATTATAGATATAACGATAAAGACGACCCTAACCGATTTTATTATCGTTCTGACCACTACAATTTTGCCAAAAATGGAATTCCGGTTATTTTTTATTTTAATGGTGTACATAGAGATTATCACAGACCTACTGATACGGCTGATAAAATAAACTACCCTTTACTTCAAAAACGCACACAACTTATTTTTTATACTGCCTGGGAAATAGCTAACAGAAAAAACCGTTTAGTAGTAGACAAAAAATAATTGTACGCAATCATAGACATAGAAACTACCGGTGGTAGGTATAATGAAGAAGGTATTACCGAAATTGCCATTCATAAACATGATGGGCATCAGGTGGTTGATACCTTTATTAGTTTAGTCAACCCTGAGCGTAAAATCCAACCTTTCGTTGTGAACTTAACGGGTATTAATAGCAATATGCTTAGAAATGCTCCTAAGTTTTATGAGGTTGCTAAACGTATTATTGAAATCACGAGCGAATGCATTGTTGTGGCTCATAATGCTAATTTTGATTATAGGATTCTTCGTACAGAATTTCGCCGTTTAGGCTATGAATATGAGCGTAATACACTTTGCACCGTTGAGCTTAGCAAACGCTTAATTCCAGGATTACAGTCCTATAGTTTAGGAAAGTTATGTAGGTCTATTGGAATTCCGGTTTCAGATAGACATCGGGCTAATGGTGATGCCATAGCAACCACAAAATTATTTCAAATCTTATTGGATAAGGACATTGAAAAAACCATTGTTAGTACTGCTGTAAAACAAGACTCAAGAAGGCAATTAGAACCTAAATTATTAGACATCATAGAACAAATGCCTTCAACCACTGGCATCTATTATATGCATGACAGAGATGGTAATATAATTTATATTGGCAAGAGCAAGAATATTAGAAAACGTATCATACAGCACTTTACCAATTCTTCACATAAATCAAAAAAAATGCAACAATTGGTGGCTTCAGTAAGTTATGAATTAACTGGAAGTGAGTTGGTTGCCTTACTCAAAGAGAGTGAAGAAATAAAGCGTAATAAACCTATTTTTAATCGCGCCTTACGCAGAACGATTTTTAGCCATGCATTGTATAGTTTTATAGATGAAAATGGATATACCAACTTAAAAATTGATATAGCAGATGGACGAAAAAAAGCAATTACCACATTTTCAAACAGACAAAGTGCTAAAAGTCTTTTATTCAGATTTACTGAGGAATATAAACTCTGCCAAAAATTAAACGGACTCTATCAAACCAAGAGTAACTGTTTTGATTATACTATTAAAGCCTGTAATGGAGCGTGTATTGAGAAAGAGTCAGCTCAAGAATACAACAAACGTGTTGAACAACTAATCAATAAGCACAGCTTTGATAATAAGAGTTTTGCCATTATTGATAAAGGAAGAGATTATGATGAACGCAGTGCAATTGTTATTGAAAATGGAGTTTTTAAGGGTTTAGGGCATTTTAACCTCAATTATCAAATCAATAATTCTGATATTATTCTATCGTTGATAACTCCAATGGAAGATAATAGAGATGCGCAACATATTATTAAGAATTACTTAAGAAAAAATAAGAATCTAAAAATTATTAATTTAGACCAACCAAACTAAACTTCATTTGACTAATAAAAAAAGCTCATCTAACTGGAGATTCAAACTTCATGAAATCATTTACGAGGCTGACACCCCAGCAGGTAAGTTTTTTGATGTTATTTTATTGATAGCTATTCTCGCCAGTATTGTGTTTGTAATGCTGGAAACCGTTGAAGAGTTTGATAATAAGTATCATAATTTTTTAAATGCCGCAGAGTGGATCATTACTATTCTATTTACTATAGAATATATTGCAAGAATCATAGCGGTTAAAAAACCATCAAAATACATATTTAGTTTTTACGGAATTATTGATCTATTATCCACTATCCCTAAATATCTCTCTTTACTTTTTGTAGGTACTCATGCATTGGCTGCTTTACGTGCTCTGCGATTACTAAGAGTGTTTAGAATTTTGAAGTTGGCTCGCTATGTTGGTGAGTCTAATCGTTTGTTGGTAGCCTTGCGAAATAGTAGGGCAAAGATATCGGTGTTTCTATTCTTTGTACTTATTTTATGTATTATTTTAGGTACTGTTATGTACCTTATTGAAGGTGGCTCTGATGGTGGGTTTACAAGTATACCACGTAGTGTTTACTGGGCAGTAGTTACACTAACAACAGTTGGTTATGGTGATATTGCTCCTGTAACTGCCTTAGGTCAATTTATCGCTGCATTTATAATGATTTTAGGTTATGGTATCATTGCTATTCCTACAGGGATTGTTACTGCCGAGTATACGCGCAATAGAGATATTCATACGAATACGCAAAATTGCCCAAATTGCACAGCAGGAAATCATCGTGATAATGCTGAGTTTTGTCATAAATGCGGCCATGTTTTAAATGAAGAATAAGTACCTTATTACTGTTATTGGGCCCACCGCAATTGGTAAGACTTCTCTAAGCATTCAAATTGCTCAACATTTTAAAACAGAGATTATCTCTTGTGATTCAAGACAGTTTTATAAGGAAATGTCTATTGGCACCGCCGTACCATCCAAAAGTGAATTAAGTGCTGCACCCCATCATTTTATTCAGAACCGTTCTATTTTTGAAGATTATAGTGTTGGCCAGTTTGAAAAGGACGCTATCAATAAACTCGATATACTATTCCAAAAGCATGATGTATTAGTTATGGTCGGTGGCAGCGGATTATATGTTGATGCGGTTTTAAAAGGATTGGATGATTTTCCAAACGTTGATCCTAATATCCGTTTGGATTTAAAAAATCAATTGGAAAAAGAGGGTATAGAATCATTACAAAAACAACTTCAAAAATTAGACAAGGAAACCTATCAGAAAATTGATTTAGAGAATCATCAACGTGTAATTAGAGCATTAGAAATCTGTATTGGTACCGGAAGATCATATGCATCCTTCTTAACTGATAAACAATCAAAGCGTAATTTCATCCCTATTAAAATAGGATTGACAGCAGATCGTGAATTAGTGTATGAGCGTATCAATAACCGTGTAGATGAAATGATACAACAAGGTTTGATGGAAGAAGCTAAAGAACTTAGAAAACATAAGAATTTAAATGCCTTACAAACAGTAGGATACAAAGAGTTATTTAATTATTTTGATGGTCTTTGGGAACTAGATTTTGCAATATCAGAAATTAAAAAAAATACACGACGTTTTGCAAAACGACAAGGCACTTGGTTTAGAAAAGACCAAGAAATTAAATGGTATGATTATCAAGATGATCATAACCATATTATTGAGTATATTAATCATCAACTATTGAATACCTCTAGAAATGAAAAATGAATATGTAGATATAGACACTCTAAAATTTTTATTGTTTGATGTTCATAAGACAGATGTGCTTTTAAGTAAAGAGCGCTTTAGTGAGTATGACAAAACCTCAATTGATATATTTTTAGATTCTGTAAAATCATTTTCAGATACTGCCTTATTTCCATTTATCAAAGAAATGGATGAAAAGCCAGCCTATTTTGAAGATGGTAAGATTATAGTGCATCCTCAGTTTGAAACCATATTAAAAGCTGCTGGTGAAATGGGATTAGTGGGTGCCTTGTATGATTTTGAAGATGGAGGTATGCAATTGCCTTCTTCCATATTTCATGCCGCCTATTTCATTATGGAAGCTGCCAATAATCATGTGCCTGGCTATCTAGGTTTAACTGCCGGGTCAGCGAATTTAATTTTATCCTTTGGGAATCAATATCTTAAAGACACGTTTGTGCCAAATATGTTAGACCTTTCTTGGGGAGGCACTATGTGTTTAACAGAACCGCAAGCAGGCAGTTCACTATCAGATATTACGACTTCTGCAACTCCAACAGATCAAGAACACTATTTAATAAAAGGTCAAAAGATCTTTATCTCCGCCGGCGATCATCAATTTGCTGACAATTTTGTGCATCTAGTGCTTGCGCGTATTGAAAGTGCTCCTTCTGGAACAAAAGGAGTGTCCTTATTCGTAGTTCCTAAAAGTAGGCCTCTTGAAAATGGAAATTTGGAATTTAATGATGTAGCTGTAGCTGGAGAATTTGAAAAAATGGGACAAAAGGGTTATTGCACTACACATCTTGTTTTTGGTGATACCAATGATTGCAAAGGATGGCTTGTAGGTGAAGCCAATAAAGGGCTATCCTATATGTTTCAAATGATGAATGAAGCAAGGATAGCTACAGGAAGAATGGGGGCTGCTATTGCTTCTGCTGCCTATTACAACTCTATAAAATATGCGAATGAACGCCCTCAAGGAAGAAAATTAAATAGTACCGGACAGAAAAATATTGAAGAAGAGCAAACACTTATTATCAATCATCCCGATGTGAAACGCATGCTGCTGACGCAAAAGGCAATTATTGAAGGCTCGATGTGTTTAATTGTAGAAACTGCTAATTATGTTGATAAAGAAATGGTTAGTGATTCCGCTGAAGAAAAGGAAAAGTATCATTTGCTTTTAGAGCTTTTAACGCCCATCACCAAAACATATCCGGCTGAGAAGGGTATTGAATCAACAAGTAACGCTGTCCAAATTTTAGGTGGCTACGGTTTTTGCACTGATTTTATGCCTCAGCAATATTTTAGAGATATACGTATCATTTCAATATACGAGGGTACCACAGGAATACAATCTTTAGACCTCTTAGGAAGAAAGGTCACCATGAAAAATGGAAAAGCAGTAGAATTATTAGCTCAAGAAATTCAGCAAACTATAAAAAAAGCAAATGAACACACTAATCTGCAACCTTTTGCTAATATGCTTTTAGAAAATCTCGGTTTGACTCAAAAAGTGATTGCTTCTTTAATGCCACATGCTATAAGTGGTAATTATGAACGCTTTTTAGCTGATGCAACTATTTTTATGGACTTTTTCAGTGCTATTGTCATTGGATGGCAATGGTTAAAAGCGGCCACAACGGCCCAATATATGCTTATTGAAGATAGTGGAGATCAAACACATGGATTTTATGAAAGTAAAATACATACTATGAAGTATTATTATACCTACGAAATGCCGAAAACGAAAAGTCTGGCAAAAATATTAATGAATGAGGAAGGGCTTACCATCAAAGCAACTAAAGAATTGTTTTAAAGAAAGTTAGACATAAATTGAAACATCATCAAAAACCGTCAAATTGAGTGATTTTTAGAAATGAAAATGAGAAAAATTGTATCGAAATTAGGTTTTTGGGTAAAAATCACTTGTTTTCGATACATTTTTACTATGCAAAAACACTCAAACTGACGTGATTTCTTAAAGCGAACTCACATTGTTTTTAGGAAATTTTAGAATATTTCTTTATTGTAGTTCTCGGGGTATTTACCTTCAATATCCTTATAAAAATCCTCAATTTTCTGCATATCTACTTCAAAATCACCTGTGAGCTGATATACATCTCCTACACCAGCAATTTTCTTTTTATAATCTAAATAACCTAAGGATACCGGTACATTTGCATTTTTGGCTATGTGATAAAATCCAGTTTTCCACTTCTCTACCCTTCTGCGTGTGCCTTCAGCAGGCACCATTAAAACCAAGCCTTCAGACTCATTAAATAATTGTACTGAATAATCAACTAGATTATTATTTTTACTTCTATCAACTCCAATGGCACCTAGCCATTTAAAGAAAAAACCCAAAAAGCTATTTGTATAACTGTTCTTAATTAAAAATTTGGCGTCAATACCTTCTAACCAGTAGACAGCCAAAGCAAAGACAATATCCCAATTGGTTGTATGTGGTGCTGCTAACATGACCGTCTTGGGTACTTTGAACTCAGACTTATAAACAGCCTTCCAACCGAAAATAAATAGTATGAACTTAGCTACACGTTTTTTCATTAAATAGATTCTAAAACAAATGTAACGAATCTATATAGAAGAAAAATCCACCATTTAAACAAAAGTATTTATTATCAATTATTGGCAAACATCGGCTGGGTAAACAGAATTATTCCCATTATCCAAACTTACTATATAGTCCACATCTGTGTTTAGGTCACAAATTACTTGTGGAATAATTGTTGCCGGGTTTCCATATAACGATAGTTTTATCAAAAAAGTTAATTGAGACAATTCTGGTGGAATTAAACCATTAGAAATTTGATTATTTGCAAAAGATAACTTTTCCAATTTAACTAAGTTGCTTATTTCAGATGGGATGGCAGTAATTTGATTATCAGCAAAAGATAATTCATATTTAAGATTTAATAACTGGCCTATTTCAATCGGAATTTTAGTTATTTTATTATTACTAAGTGTTAAAAAATCTAAATTGGTTAGTTTCCCTATATCCTTAGGTATCGAAGTAATTTGATTATAATCAAAAGACATAGAATAGAGCTTTGTTAATAAACCAATTTCAATTGGAATTTGTTCAATTTTATTACCAGACATATTTAGATGTTGAAGATTAGTTAAATCTCCTATTACTTTGGGAATTTCATGGATATTATTACTAGGAAGGTATAAAGAACTAAGGTTTGCTAACATACCTATCTCATTTGGGATATCTATTATTTGATTTAAACGTAAGTCTAAATATTTAAGATTAGATAAATGGCCTATTTCATTTGGGATAATATTTATATGGTTTTTACCTAATAGTAAATATATTAGACTGGATAAACTACCTATTTCTTTTGGAACATCTATTATTCTATTGTGTGCTAAATCTAATAATTGAAGATTACTTAACTGACTTATTTCAGTTGGAATAGTTGTTATTTGATTTTCTCTTAGATCTAGTTTTTCAAGAAGAGATAGTTGGCCTATTTCAGGCGGTAGCACATTTATTTGGTTTCTGTCTAAGCTTAAACTTTTAAGACAAATTAGTTGTCCTATTTCAGGAGGAATAGATGTTATCCGATTTTCCCATAATTCTAAATTCTCAAGACACTTTAGTTGCCCAATTTCTGGTGGTATAATCGTCAAATTAGATATACTCAAGTTCAAACCCACAATATTTCCATTAGCATTCAACTCAATCCCCGAAAAAGTTTGTAAGGTGGTATCATTAAAATCCCAATCAAGTGTATTATTAGGATTAGTGTCATAAAAGATTTTTAATACATCATAGTCACTCAAGGAAGTATCGGTTAAATTACAATCACAGCTTTCATTTGCAACTGGATCTATAGAAGAAGTTGTTAGTAAATTTATTGGATCTAAAAGTACAATATTAGTATTAAAACATTCCCCGCAAATGCTATCATTTTCAAGGGAAACTGGACTTGGATGATATATATCATGCACATCCAAAAAATTAATATCATCTTCAAACTGTTTTAATTGATTAAACCTAAAAGGCAAATCTCTTAATTGATATATATCTGGGGAGCATAATATATATTGGCAAATTTCTGGAGTAATATTTAAATTAGGGATTTGCTTCAACACATGCAATAAATTATACCGTGCTTTAATTTCTGAACTAATTGGTTTAATAGCTAGGTAATTTTTTGTTTTTGACAAATCAGCACTCAACCTTTTAGAATCAAATTTGATTTTTGAAGGAATTCTTTTAATACCTCCTTTTTTATCTATTTCGTAAATTAAAATCTTCGAGTTTTCGTTTAATGTATCGATTACATTAGAAAAATCAATTTTAGATGTATTATGACTAACTTTAAATGCTATAAGTTCGTTTTCAATAGACATGTATTTTTTTGACAAATTTTCATCAATCTCTGCTTTTTTGATCCCACAAGAGATGAGAAAGGAAAGAGTTATTACAAATAAATAGTTTAATAATTTAATTAGACTAAGGTATCTATTATAGACTTTCATTTTTTAATTGCGCTGATTGTAATTTGTCAAACCATGTTTGTTAAACTAGGTTTAGTTTGCTAAGCTATTACCTAATCATTAAATGGTCAAGAGGATTTTTCCTATTTCTTATAAGGAAAAATCCTATTTTTTCTAACTTCCAACAAACCTAGAGGGTAGGAATTCAATTATTTGCAGCCTATACCACTTGCTGTTCTTTTTCATTTGACTGATTTACACCAAGTTGCTCTAATAATAGCACTTGATCTGCTATTAGCCAATGATCAACAATTTTCCCATCTTTAATAGTATAACGTATCGCAAAAGGTAAATCTACTGTTTTACCCGTAGGGGGTATACCATTAAATTCTCCGGCATGAACACCATTCATACGTGCTCGTACCAAAACTTTTTCTTCTTCTCCAATGAGCTCATCAATAAATAATTCATATTTAGGGAATGCTCCTTCGAAAAAATTGATATGCTCTATTAAGTGCTCATCAGACATGTATTGTCTACTTAACTCTTCCGTTTTTACAACACCAGACATGGCATTAAAATACCTAATGATAAATTCTTTGTTTTCTTTGATCTTGTTCATTTTGATAGTATTTTGTTGACCAAAATTATAGGCAAATGATATATAGTTTTTGACTCTTTGTTGCGATTAGTTGCCTTATCGTTGCATCTTTTTATAAGAAGATGGAGAAACCCCAAATTGTTTTTGAAAAGAACGGCTAAAATGACTTTTACTCACAAACCCAACTTGATAGGCAGCTTCACTAACATTATATCCATTCCGTTTTGTTTTTAATAGATCTCTAGCTACAAGTAACCTGAAGTATAATAAATATGCACTTGGTGACATCTTAGTCAGCACTTTCATCCTTCTAAAGAGCTGCGCTCTACTTAAAGCCATAGCTGAAGCCAGTGCGTCCACTTTAAAAGCATTATCGCTCATGCGAGATTGAATCACGGCATTTACTTTTCTTAGAAACACGCCTTCCTTTACTCCTTTTTCATCAGCAGCTGTCTGTAGATTTTCTATTTCTTTAAAGTAGGCAGATAGTTTGGTTTCAATCTCCTTATAATATGGAGTATACCCCAGGTTATTCTCACTTGTGATCTTTTGAAGTCCTTTAATCTGAGTAAACTCTCCAAACGGAACCTTTACCCAATACGCTGTACCACCTTTTTCAGTACCCTGAACAGTAATATCATATGTAATATCATTAATGATTTGCCGCATTCTATGAAGATTGATTCCTGTATTTATAATTTCTACAGATAATACCTCGCTGTTAAGTTCATTAGAATTCAAACAAACAGAAACACTCTGTATTTGTGGTGTATAAGAGATGATTCTCTTTATCAAGGTTGAAAACTGATCAAAAATTTCTTGAGAATTAAATGCACCTTCCAGGCTATTTAACTCATTGTGAAATTCAAGGTTTATATGTTGCTGAGCTGCATAATTCTGTAAACTACAAACTAAATCTCTAAATAAGTCAATGAGATTTACAGTATCTTTTGAATCCATGAAGCTTTATACAATGGTTGATCATTTTAAAATTAGCTAAAAAGAAACAGAAATACAAAAATAGTAGGTAGTAGCAGTATCAGCTTATAACAAACTAACCCTCAAAACTCTCATTTTTAAACCCAATTAAATACAATTTTTCTTGTGCTCTGGTTACTGCTGTATACAACCATCTTAAATAGGAGATATCTTGACCATTAGGCAAATAAGGTTGCTCAATAAAAACTGTTTTCCATTGCCCTCCTTGAGATTTATGACAAGTCATAGCATATGAAAACTTGACTTGCAGGGCATTGAAGTATTTATTTTTCTTTACAGAGAGTAATCTTTTATACGATGACTTTTCATTCTCATAATCTTTTTTGACTTCTTCATATAAACGATTAGAATCTTCATAGGATAATGAAGGCGTTTCAGAAGCAAGTGTATCCAATAATAACACGGTATCAAATGGTTTTTGATTGGGGTAGTCAACCATACGTATTTTTACCTCTGCAAATTTAAATCCATACAATTCTTGATACTTTCTTATTTCAAGGATTTCGCAGATGTCTCCATTCGCAATAAAACCAGCTTCAGAAGAGTCTTTCAACCAGAAATAATTATTTTTTACTACCATCACATAATCGCCCGTAGCAATTTCACTTTCTAAACCTCGAATCTTTGTTCGGATTTGTTGATTGTATTGATTTGCTCGTTTGTTTGAACGAACAATAAATGCAGTTTCCTCTACACCTTCATCAGTATCATAAGCAGTTTGAATAGCGTCTTGTATATCATAACCATCCGTTAACCGAATTATGTCAGGAAAATTGACATTGAATTTGAATTCACCCCGATAGCTGTCGGGGCCGCCTTCAGCTAAGTTCATCCTTAAACGCGTAGCATTATTCAAAATACCCGAATCCTCAGTTTGGCGCATTACCTCATCTAACTCTAGCTCTATTACTTCTTTATGGTAATTAAGTTCTAAAACATTGGCATCTAAAGCGGGACTCAACTCCAATTTTACTGGTGGTAACTGCGCTGTATCGCCAATTAATACTAATTTACAGTTCTTCCCCGAGTAGATATAAAACAAAAGATCATCTAACAAAGATCCATTTTCAAAGAGTCGAGCATCTGCAGCTCTATCAGGAATCATAGAAGCCTCATCAACAATAAAAACAGTATTTGTATGCTTATTATTCTGTAAGACAAAAGATACGCTACCATTACTTTTTTTACGAGGATGATATATCTTTTTATGAATAGTAAATGCTTGCCTATTGGCATAACCACCAATAACTTTTGCCGCTCGTCCTGTTGGGGCAAGCAGTACTGATTTCCTTCCAGCTTTCCACAAGGTATTAACTACGGTACTAATTGTGGTAGTTTTACCAGTACCGGCATATCCCTTCAACAGAAAAAGTTGCTTGTCATTAGTATTAAAAACAAATTCAGAAAGTTGTTGTAGTAAGATGTTTTGATTGGTAGTTGGGGTAAAAGGAAATTTCTCTAATAATGCCCCATAAAAAGCTTTTGAATCCTTAATCATCTAGCATTTCTAATGAAGCCCAAAGGTACAAATTGATTTATGCTTAAAAGTTTTAACCATTAAAAAAATTTTGTAGATTTGCCTATAACCAACAAATAAATTATATAATGCTGACAATCTTAATTATTCTAGGTGCTATTTTTCTTACCGGAGTTTTGGCCTATGTTATTGCTAATAAGGTATCTCCTAAAGCCAGACCGGTAATCTCAATTATCTTATTGTTACTGGCCGTATTTTTAGGTTTTAAGATCTACAAAGGAATTATGGGGCCTATTGAATTTAATAAAGAGAAAGTAGAGCGCTATACACCTGTGATTGATAATTTAAAAACAATTAGAGATGCGATGATTGCTCATAAGGAAGTAACTGGTGATTTTACCAACAAACCTGAGAATTTAATTAAGTTTATTGATACGGCTAAGTTTGCTGTAACTGAGACTAAAAATATTGTAGTTGAAGAAAATAAAGGTACTGCTTTTCAACCATTAATGGTAGAAGTAGAAAAACGTGTGGTAGATACCATAGGTTATAAGGATGTGCGTGCTTCTTTTGCCGGAAGAGATTATAAAAGTATGTTTAACGTTCCTGGTACGGATGCAAAATTTGACCTAGAGACTGGTTATGTTGAAAAAGTTGCAGGTGTAAAATCACCTGTATTCTTAGTAAAAGTACCTAAGAAAGTTATATTAGAAGGATTGTCAAGACATTTAATAAAACAAGAAGTAGAGGCTATTGCACCTGAAGTAACTGGAGAGTTTATTTCTGTAGGTTCTTTAGATGACGTTAAAACAAATGGAAACTGGCCTCAAATATATGATACAGGAGAAGCTAAAGATAACGAATAGTTCAGACGAAAAATCTGAATTCAACCACTTATCCATCCAATTTAGTTTGGGTGGATTTTCTTTTTGTGTCTTAGATAAAGATGAAAAAAAGTATACTACTTTACATAATTACCATTTTAAAGAAGACAGTTATACCCCACAAAAACTTATTGATAATTTAAATAAAGTTTTTGCAGATAATGAACTACTAAAACAAAAGTACGACAGTGTTACAATCACCCATACTAATAATCTCTCTACTTTAATTCCTAAACCTTTATTTCAAGAAGACAAAATGAGTGCGTATCTTGCTTATAATAACAAGGTGCTAAAGCATGACTATTTTGTTTATGATGAGATAAAAAATCATGAAATGGTAAACGTTTATGTACCCTATGTAAATGTAAACAACTTTTTTATTGATCATTTCAGTGAGTTTGAGTACAAGCATTTTTCAACTGTGCTAGTAGAAAATCTGGTAGATATCTACAAGTATAGTTTGATACCCCACATGTTTGTAAACGTTGGTAGTAGACATTTTGAAGTGATTGTAATATTTGATAGAAAATTGCAGCTTTATAATACTTTTGAATACAAAACTAAAGAGGATTTTATTTACTATATCCTCTTTACAGCTGAGCAGCTAAATATGAATCCCGAAAAATTTGAATTACAATTTTTAGGAAATGTTGAAAAAGATGATGAACTATACAACATTACATATAAATACATTCGTAATGTAAGTATGCTTGAAAACCGTTCAAAGTATAAGTATTCAGATTCTTTTACGGAGGAAATAAAACGCCAATTTTTCACCTTACTTCACCAATATTAATGCGTATCATTTCTGGCAAACATAAAGGTAGGCGATTCAATGCGCCCAAAAACCTTCCTACGCGCCCAACAACTGATATGGCTAAAGAAGCCTTATTCAATATTTTAAATAATCAGTATTATTTTGAAGGTTTAAATATTTTAGATCTATTTGCAGGAATTGGTAGTATTAGTCTTGAGTTTGCTTCAAGAGGAGTTAATCAAGTTACTTGTGTTGACAGGCACCCAAAGTGTATTCACTTTATTAATAAGACTGCTAAAGAACTTAATCTGAATATTCATCCAATTAAAGCAGACGTATTTAAGTACCTCGAAAAGACAAAACTAACATCTGACATTATTTTTGTCGACCCTCCATATGCGCTTGAAGAAGATAAATTTAAATGGATAATTAATCAAATTTTTGAAAAAAATCTTTTGAATGATGATGGCTTATTAATTATAGAACATACCAAGGATACTGATTTATCTCATCTTGTTAAATACGCCTACTCAAAGAGGTATGGCGGCAGTATGTTTAGTTTTTTTGAAAATTAAATAGATTACTCTTAATTTTTCTAGTTTTCAATCATTGCAATAGAATTGTCTTCAGTTAATAGTGCCGGTAAACCTATGGAAACTTCTGAGGTAATAATAAACTTTCTAGTGAACAGACGTATATTGTAATTACCTTTTGAAATTTTAGAAGTATCTAAAGAACAATGTTTCCCTCTATTAAAAGAACTATAAATAGCTTCACCCGTAGTTTTATCTAAAATTTCATATTTGTAGAAATCTGATGCTGAATCAAGTAACAAAGTATTTGTTATTGAATTTTCAGTTATAGTTAACGCCTCAGAACCATCAGGCGCTGTAGTGATATATTTCACATTTTGAGATTGCACACTACAAAATATAAATAGACCAAAAATGAACGATAAAATGAGCTTTTTCAAATGAGAGAATTTAGGGAGTTTTTAAGTTGCGTAAATCAACAAATAAAAACTAAAGAAATTCTAAAGATTTTATGTCTACTCTAGCCAATCTTTAAAATCACGAACACGTTCACGGCTAACTATGACTTCTTGCTCCTTGTAACTATTTAATTTTAATTTCAGCCTCGAGTTGGTATAGGCAATGATATCTTTAATTCCATTAACATTTACATAAAACTTTCGGCTCACTCTGAAGAATGTCTGGGGTTCTAATTCATTTTCAAGTTGCTCTAAAGTCATATCAATTAGATAATCTCTATTTTCTTTGGTATGTATATATGTGCCTTTATTTTCACTATAAAAGCATTCAATTGTGTCAATAGGTATCATTTTAAGATGTTGACCCACTTTTACGGTAAATCGCTTTTTATACTCACGTTCAATTGGATTGGTCAATAGCTTTTTTATATCTTCAAAATTCACCTGTACATTTTGTGATTTAGGCACCAAATCCTTATACTTTTTTACCGCTCTTTCAAGATCATCCTGATCAATTGGCTTTAACAAGTAATCAATACTATTTAATTTAAATGCCTGTAAAGCATATTCATCATAAGCGGTAGTAAAAATAATTGAGCTACTGATCTTTATCTCGTCAAAAATTTCAAAAGAAAGTCCGTCTGATAACTGAATGTCTAAAAATATCAAATCAGGATGTTCATTGTTATGAAACCAGTTAATAGATTCTTCTACAGAATGTAACATAGTATCAATAATAACCTCTGCTTTTTCTAGCATACGTGATAAACGACGTGCTGCAGGTTTTTCATCTTCTATAATAATTACTTTCATTCGCTGTATGTTTGTTTTTAGTATTTATCCTTATCCATAAACTTCTTTATTCTTCTTTCTTCCCATTCTTTTCCAAACAGGAAATTAAATCCAAACACATTGATAGCATGAATACCCAGGCCAATACCCCAGGCTATCCAAACAAAATAAGTGCCTGTTTCAAAAAAGGCCTGCTCAAAAGTTTCACCATTAAATATATTTCGAATTACCTTACTTACAGTAATGAAAAGGTTTACAGCTACGTATATCAGAGCATGAATATAAAATCCTTTTAACTGCTCAACACGTTTCTTGGCTCGTATATAATTTTCATTTTCAATTCTATCTACCGGTTTCATAATTTTTAATTTTTATTCCCAACGACTCCTAGCCATTGAATCTTCGTTTTCTTCCTCTTCCATAAACTCTTGTATTTTTCGTTTTTCCCATTGTTTATTTTTAAAAGGGATAATCTCAAAAGCTCTTAAGCCATGAATAAGTAATCCAACTCCCCAAAATAGCCAAGTTGAATACGTACTAAAATGACCTAGTGCCTGAAAAAATGTTTTAGAGTTATTAATATCATGATTCAGCACCATGTTTAAGGTAGTAACAGTAACATTTATCAGTACATATATTAACAAATGCGTATAAAAACCTTTGATTCTTTTTACTCTATTAATTGCTCTATCATATGGTGTCTCTCTCATAACCTTTATTCCCAACGGTTTTTAATTACTAAATCTTCATTTTCTTCCTGATCCATAAACTCTTGAATCTTACGCTCTTCCCATTGTTTGTTCATAAACGGACTCAATTGAAAAGCTTTTAAAGCATGAAATACCAAGCCAATGCCCCAGCCAAAAGCTACCCATAGAAACCACATGTAGCCCCAACCATTAGTATAATAGTTTATCCAGGCTAAAAAACCTACAACTACAATATACCATATTAGGTCAGTATAAAACTTCTTTAATGCCTCTACGCGTTCTTTTGCACGTAGGTATCTGTTTTCTCTGTCAAAATTTCCTAATTCTTTCATATACTTAATTTCTCTACTTAAAAAAATTTGCATCTTTTATTCGTATAATTGTTTTTGGTGTACTTCTTCCTCTTCCATAAACTCCTGAATCTTTTGCTCTTCCCATTGTTGGCTAAAAAAAGAGCCTCGCTTAAACACTACAAACCAATGAATTGTTACGCCTAAACCCCACCCTAAAGCCGGAAAAATAACCCATGGAAAATCTGTTGTTAATAAATTAACTATTGCCAATAAAGGAATTACAAAAACATAGGTGAAGAGGTTCCAGTAAAATCCCTTCATTTCATCTATTCTCTTTCGAGCTCTTTTATAACGCTCCTCATTACTGTATTTACTTTCCAATCGTTTCATAACTAAAAATACTGTTGTTCTTGTTGCTCTTCATCTAATAATTCTTGTAATTTCTTTTGTTCCCAAGCTTTTCCTAAAAATGGGGTCTTACCATTTGCTTCAAACCAATGCGCCGTTAATCCAAACCCCCAGCCGAGTGCTGGAAAAACAGCCCAAGGGAAATCAGTTGTTTTGTAATTAATAAATATGAGAATCGGAATAACTATTACATATGAATACAAATGTGAGTAAAAATCCTTTAGCTTTTTTACACGTTCTTTGGCACGTGCATAGCGCTTATCTTCTATATAGTTGGCTTGTGTCTGCATAACAGATATTCTTTTTGTTAACATAGGTAAGGCAACCATGAAATTCAGCGGTGATTTTTCTATGCTTACAGTTCTTTTAGTCAATAAATCATAACGCTGTTTGATATTCACCAGGCCTACACCGCTACTCTTTTTTACAACTTCTTTTGGTTGTAAATTGTTTTCTACAATTAATGCATTGCCTTTTTCATAAATCTTAATATGTAGAGGCTTTGAAGTATTTACTACATTATGCTTTACAGCATTTTCTAATAACAATTGTAATGACAGAGGTACCACTCGTGCTTCTGGATTACTAGCCTTTTCAGGAATGTCAAATTTAATGCTATCCTCAAAGCGCATCTTCAGGAGACTTACGTAAGTTCTTGCAAATTGTAACTCTTCATCAACAGATACTAATTCTTTATTTTTTTGCTCTAAAACATATCGGTATACTTTTGATAAGGATGTGGTAAACTTTTGAGCAGCATCCGGGTTTTCATCAATCAGGCTCGTTAATACATTTAAGCTGTTAAATAAAAAGTGTGGATCAAGCTGGTTTTTCAACGCATCAAATTGTGCTGAAGCAGTTCCCGCTATAATCTTTTGTTCTTTTACCTTCTTCTTTTGAAGCTCCTGATAGAAATAAATAGCATGAAAGAATACAGATATCAAAATTGTTAGCAGCAGTGCTGTAAAATAAAAAGTGCCATTTAATCGCTCTTCTGTAATAAACTCAGCATAACTCTCTCCTTCAATGCCTATCTCTTGAATCATGCGAAGTATAAAAATGGCTATCATTGTTAACACAACACTTGCTAACGCTCCAATTGCTAATCTATATTTAGCATATTTTTCCCAGGTACGTTCGTTTAGGTAATCAAATAAATAGGCATTTACATAAGTTAGCGAAACGCAGTACATAACATTATAACCAAACATAATCAGCAGCTGTCTGTTTAATCCAAATGGTCTACCTGCAAAAAAATAGTATAGTACATTCATTGCGAAAATGGCAATGCTAATGCCAAAACCTATTACTAATGTCTTTCTAAACCTATTCATTACTTAAATTTAATACTAATGGTTTTATCTGAATTAATATTGAATTTTGCATCTTCATATTTAGGTGGTCCCATAAATCCTTTAGCATTATTACTTATTGCGATTGGTTCTTTGGGAATACCTAGAAAATTCATATCCAACTTTCCATTATTGTTTTTATCATAAAATGACGAAACTGCATATTCACCAATTGTGAGATTATCTAAATTCAATTTTGCATTGCCTTCTATAAGTACTACTTTATATCCTTTAAAAGGAGTTTTTAAAAAACTCTCTTTGCTGTTATACAGGGCTACATAAATTGTCCCGGTATTATAGTTCACTGACTCAAAATCTATAGTTAAAACTTTAGTGTCCTGAGCTTGTGTTAGAAGAGGCAAACACATAATAAAGAATAGGACAATATTTTTAATCATTTTGGTTGTTTTCACTTTTAAAAGGACTCTAAAGAAAGCTTTTCTAAATGTTATTAAAATCTAATTTCTAAAGTTACAGATTTGTTTTCAACTGTAAACTTTACATCTTCAAAATTTGGCGGCCCCATGCGCATTACATTATTTGAAGCACCATAATATTCTTTTGGCCTGCCGAACTCATCAAAGTCCATTTGTTTATTACCATTCATATCATGTAATACAATAATAGCATAAGTACCTGACTGTATGTTTTCAAAACTAGTTGTAGCTTTTCCTTTTTCAGCTTTGACACTTTTAGTAATAATTGGTTGTTTGTTATTAAAACTTTCAGCTGAATCATATAGGCCAAAAATAACATCTCCGCCTTCGCTTAATACATTCGTTACTATTGCTTCTATGGTCACACCAGAGCTATTTTCTTTTTTCATGGTCTTATCGCCACAACCTTTCAATACTTGCAACGTCCACTCCTTGCCCCAATTTGGATGAAACTTTCCTTTAGGCTCAAAAGTTTCATACAATGTGATAGTTTCTTGTAAGCGGTTACAATAAGGAGTTAAATCTTGCTTAAAAAAGCGAGCGCCTCCCATTTGAAATTCTATCAAGCCACTATGTGCTCTTGGGTTGCTTTGGTCTAGTTCAATAGCTTTTTTATATAGTTGCTCAGTTGGTGCTGATAATGAGGCACCGTATACCATAGGGTTTGAAGCTATCTTAGCTACGTTTACCATTCCTTTAACCACATATATTTCTGAATTATCAGGTGATAAAGCATCTGCAGTAGCGATTAAATCTTCAGCTACTTTTATTTGTGCTTCCTGCTTAGCTTTATCTTTCATTGTAAATGAAGTTCTAGCTTTTAGTAAAGCCAAATGATAGGCTGGTAGCCAATTGGTAGGTTCGGCAGCAGTAATTCGTTCTAAAACATTTGCTGCTTCATCATTTTTATTTTCTTGCATAAGACTAAAGGCCTTTTGCATGCCTTGGTCAAATTTACTTTGCGAATTGGCTAATTGTGATAATGCAATAATGATTAAAAGGGTGACAAGTCTGATCATGATTTTGATTTTTTAAATTATAGTTCAAAGATGAGATGATACTTACCATTTTAAAATTGCATCTGACTGAATTGTCATTTTTTAACGATGAATTGTAACTAAGATCGAAAAAAAGGGGAAAAACCTCTAAAGAAATAGGAAAAATCCTATTGTATTATTTCAAAATTATTCCGAAACTTACATATTGATTATAATAGGTATGGAAGCACTTTATGAAATTTCACAGACAGATTATAGGTTGCGAAAGTGTATTGGTATACTAGGAATATCTTTACCTACAATAATTTATTTTTTTCATGATCAACTGTTAGCATCTATAAGTCATTATTACTATACCAATGGTAGTGTGTTTTTCATTGGCATATTGTTTGCTTTTGGATTAGTCTTGCTTTCCTATAAAGGATATCGGCCGGAAAAAGGAGAAAAATTAAGCGATAACGCATTAACAAATATGGCTGGCTTCTTTGCCTTGGTTACAGTTATTATTCCAACTTCATGTTGTAATTCTGGAGATGAAACGCTTAAGTGTATTGATGACTATTTATTTGGACATCAAGATGGATTCTACAATACCATACACCTCATTTGTGCTGGTCTTTTTATATTTATTCTAGGCTGGATGTGTGTTTACAAGTTTACTAAAAGCACACAGCCAAAAAGAAGAAAATACAACAGGTTATATAAAATTTGTGGCTATATAGTTTGGGCTTGTGTTGTTACTATAGCTTTACTTTTTGCAGTTGACAAATGGACTGAACTTGATTTAGATGTACTAATACCAGGTTATACGTTTATACTAGAGAGTATTGCGCTCTATGCATTTGCAATTGCTTGGTTGGTAAAAGGGCATTTAAAAGAAGATTGGCTACAACTAAAAAAGCGTTTCCTTTCCTAATTAGGGAAATCTCCATTCAAAAAAATACACTTATAGTCTGCCAATTATTTTTGATAAAAAAGTGTACATTCACAAAATGAAAAGCGATTTTATAATCAATGAATTATGGCAGTTAGCAATAGCTGGAGCCTTTCAGCGAGCCGGAATTTATAAACCAAGTGCTAACGAAGCAGAAAAAAAAGCTTTTAAAAATGAATTAAAAATTGATTTAGAAAGTCTTATTCAAGCGCAGTATTTTAAAGAAATTACAGAAAAGGAACATTTGGAAAACATTCTTGCCTTGTCTGAGCATACCAAAAAATATGGAAGCCTTCTCAAAAAAGAACAATTAAATATAGGTGTAAGTCAAAAAGTACTGAATTTATTTTTGAAATATCTATGGTGCTTAAAATTAGTACCTACTCCTCCACACTTTCCGGTTGACCGTTTGATTCAGCAAATATTGCATAAAGAGGCAAAACAATTGAATATTACTCCTCCTCCTCTCTATGCATGGACCCAAATTGAAAAGTTAGAGAACTACCTTGAAGTTATTAACCTTGCAAGACAAGTAAAAGATCAAAAACCAGAATATCAAAGGCTATCATTGGCAGAATTGGAATTGACATTGTATAGTAGGAGATAATTACTCATTATGTACTTTTTGAAAAAGAAACTATTCTTTGTTACTATTACTTTGCTTTCAATCTACAGATTATCTAGTTGATTTGTTTTCTTATTATCGCTAAACGTCCAGAAAAAACCAACAAAAAAGAATTGCTTTGAACTCGGCACAATTGCTTGTCTTTGAAATATACCATTTGCATCCGGAGAGGTGGCATAATTATAACCGAATACATTATTAAAAGCTAAAATATTTTGAGCCGATACATAGAGTATTTTTTGTTGAGAAATCAGATAACTCCAATTAATACTTAAGTTGTGAAAATCCTTAGTTTTAGCATTCATAAATTGAGTACTATTTAAATTATTATAAGGTCTACCGCTAGCATAAAAATAAGTTAAGCCCAGTTGCGAGCGCCATTTAGGCACCCAACACTTACCTACTAAACTTGCATTGTGCTTAGTAGCAAAATCAGGTACGACCTTTGTGGGAAAATCCTGATACCGTCTTTGGGTATCTAAATATGAATACGAAGCCCAATACTGTAAAT
Source organism: Maritimimonas sp. 2405UD52-3 (assembly GCF_056591715.1). NCBI lineage: Bacteria > Pseudomonadati > Bacteroidota > Flavobacteriia > Flavobacteriales > Flavobacteriaceae > Maritimimonas > Maritimimonas sp. 2405UD52-3. The sequence continues at coordinate 189,108 of NZ_JBWQOL010000003.1, read as the reverse complement.
TTTTAATGCTTTGGGTGTCTTTAAAAAACAAGTCAATACCTTGGGCATATCCTGAGCCTTGCGAATTAAAATTTCCAGCAGGTCTTCCAAACTCTGTATCATATTGCCATAAACTATTATAATCCTTACGGAAAATTTCAGCCCTAAATAGTCTATTTCGTTTTTTATATTGATAGTTTAAAATATAATGTGTTGCTTTTTGACTTTCTAAATCTTGAAAAAGCTTGAGTTCATCATTTTGTCCACTTTGGTAAAAATCTCCATAAGCCAAAGATATTTGTGCATATTTATTGAACTTATACGCTAATGAAAATCTTGGTGCTAATGTATATTCGTTAAACAATTCATTGTAATTAGTCCTGATTCCAACCTTTGCTGCCAGGTCATTGGAAAAAAAGATATCTGTTTCGGCAAAAGCAGCAGCAACATTTTCAGTAAAATTATATGCAAATGATGTGAATTGTTCCACAAGGCCGTCTTCAGAAAAATTTTTTGAAAAGTATTCTGCCCCATAACTCAGCTTAAACCAGTTACTAAATGAATGTTTTAATTTGGCTTTGGCATGAAGTGCCTTTTCCGTATTTGATATATCAGTTGAATGTAGAATTACATCATTTCTGCTATTACTATAGCTGATTCCAGCTGTTAACTTCGTAATCTCTCCTAAAGAGCCATCATAAGATGTATTGGTGTACCAATTGTAATTTTTAAGATCTAGCCGTACTAACTCCTCAAAATTAATATCTTCTTGTGCAACATCAAAGTTGATATAATCAAATGCTGAGTAAAATTTAAATAATCCTTTAGCTGTTTTATGCCTGTATACAGCTTCTCCAGCAATGGTTTCTGGCAATTTACGCCATTCATTATTGTCTGGTACTAATTCATTATAGGGTGCTAAATTGACGTAAGAAGCATTCAACGTTAAAGCATCTTTTTTCCATTTTTTAGTATGGCCTACTCCCAAGCCAACGGACATTATTGATAGGTCTGTTCTATTTTCAGTAGGTTCATCGATGGTATTTAATAACAATACACTAGATAAAGCATTGCCAAATTCTGCAGAATAACCACCAGTACTGAATGTTATACCATCAAATAAAAATGGGGAATAACGACCTCTAGTGGGCATATTATTGGCTGTAGGAACAAATGGTTGAAATACTCGTAATCCATCAATAAAAACTTGCGTTTCTTCTGCGGTACCACCGCGAACAAAAAGTCGTCCATCTTCGCCTACAGATTGTGTTCCTGGCAAAGTCTGCAATGCAGAAATGAAATCGCCAGCAGCACCTGCTGTAGTAACTACATCTAATGGATTCATAACAGATATTTTAGAATTATCACCTGCCTGAAAAGAACCTGCAGATAACTCAACTGCATCCAAAGTATTTAATGCTTCTTTTAATGTTATTTTTAAATTGGTGAGTGTATTTACTTCACCGGTTTGTTTATACGTTTGATAAGTAATATTTGAAACTATTATGGTTTGCGTACCTGCTTCTTCAGTGCTAAAACTGAACATGCCTTGAGCATTGGTTGTAGCCCCATCATAGGTATTCTCTAAATACACATTGGCACCTTCAATTGGGTTTCCTTTTTTATCGTTTATTTTGCCGGAAATGATTATTTGACCAGATACTTGAACTACAAAAAAGAAAATTATGATTTTTAACAACTGTGACATTTAGGTTGATTTTATAATACAAATGTCTATGATCAAAAGGGTCTTGGATAATAATAATTACTGAATTGTAAAATTGGCGGGATGAATTGTGATTTTTAATAATGAGAATAAAAAAGTATCTTAGAAAAGTATTAAAAATAAGCTACAAAATGAATTTTATCAAAAAATTAGGTATCGGTTATGTCTTGATGTTGCTATTATGCTTTGTTATTATAATCGTTGCAGAATATACTTTCCTTTCAGGCAATCATCTTCATGGTATTTTTATTGGGTTATGGGCGCCTATGCTTATTGGCATAATGATTTTTTTAAAACTAGTAGGCAATGAGCGTAGATGATATAGTACTTTACTTTTCGATTTTCGTCATCATTTGCGTTGTTATATGGCTAGGCGCTATTTTTCTTCTTTACAATAAGCTCAACAAATAATATAAGGTTCTACAATTTCTTATTTTATTAAAAATGTCATGGAACTAATAAGAACGAATTCAACACATAAAGATTTTGTTTTACTGGTACAGCAGTTAGATGCCGATTTAGCACAGCGTGATGGCAATGAGCATGCTTTCTATCATCAATTTAATAACATTGATAGTTTAAAACATATATTAGTACTATATGAGAATGGCATTCCTGTTGGATGTGGAGCTATTAAACGATTTGATAAGGATAATATGGAAATAAAGCGTATGTATACTGTACCTGAACACCGTGGAAAAGGATATGCAACCAAAATTTTAATAGAGTTAGAAAACTGGGCAAAAGAATTAGGCTACAAAAAATGTGTGTTAGAAACTGGCAAGCGTCAACCTGAGGCCATAAAATTGTATGAAAGAAATGGTTATTTGCAAACAGGAAACTATGGGCAATATGTAGGTATAGAAAATAGTGTCTGTTTTGAAAAAAAGCTTTAATTATTGTAGTGTTAAATTAGGTTAAAATCAATGATCAATTTCACTTTTATCTATAACTTAAATGTCTAAACTCTAGGATCATGCATAGACCTTTAATCATAATTGTATTTCTCCTTTTTGCTGCTTGTGAAAAGAACAGTACAAGCAGACAATCTTACGAACTAACAGACATAGAAGTTGTACCTGAAGGCATTGCCTTTTCAGAAAAAACACAAAAGTATTATTTGACTAGTGTTGCCAAATCTAAGATCATAGAGGTAGATAAGAAAACGGGGGAACAAAAAGACTTCACTACTCAATTTCAAGATGGATATATGCCAGGTGTAGGTATTTATGTAGATGACCACAAAGAAATAATCTATGCAATTGGTGGCTATTTTTTTATAAAAGATTCTTTGAGTTCATTATTTGCATTTGATATTCATTCAAAAAAATTACTAAAACGATATGATGTTACTGATCAAGGAGAACATTTTCTAAATGACCTTATTCAAGATAAGAATGGGAATTTCTATCTTACTGACACCAAAGGCTCAGCAGTATATTATTTAGATATTCAAAAAGATTCATTGTATAATTTCTATGAATCAGAAGAGATTCAATATCCAAATGGAATAGCTATCTCTGATGATAACTCTAAATTATACATAGCAAGTTTTAATAAGGGAGTACGCATACTAGATTTAGAAAATAAAAAAGTGATTAATAAAGTTGACTCAATAGGAAAATCTAATGGCATTGATGGTTTAGAGTTTTATAAAGGTCACCTTTACGCCATTCAAAATGGTGTTCAAAAAAATGGTTTTAACTTTAGAAAACTAATTTTAAATGATGATCAATCAGAAATTATTGACGTTCAAGTAATTGATAATGATCAGAAAAAACTAAATGTACCACTTACCTTTTCAATTGACAATAACAAAGCTGTGGTTATAGGTAATTCAAATCTTGAATTTCTAGATCAAGTAAATTTAACTTTTCCTCAAAAGGATTCTTTAAGACCTACAGAACTTCATATTTATGATTTGGAGTAGTGAAAATTACACTTATACCATTAAAGTTAATCATTTAGTAACAATTAAAAAATGTGATCTAATAATTATCACAAATATTTTATAGTTTCATATCTATTGATAAAATTTTAATTACAACTAAAACAACGCGGGGTGAGTAACGATTGAGTCATCAATAAATCCTTCTATTCAGTAACTATAATAGTTATTTTAGTTTTGGTGTTTTTAACAAAGTTGTTACCACCTGAATTTGTAGAGACAGAACTATTAATTTCAACATAATCTTCTCCCACATAATCATCTAATGGCTCATACGTATATTGAGATTCATCAATTCTACTAGTTTTGAAGTTTTTGGCCTGAATAACTATATCTGCTCCTCCTGAATCTCCAAACTGTCCTAGATAGTAATTTACAACTCCAGAATTTTTAATTGTGAATTGTTTTTCTACAATTGTCCCTAAAAAATCATCAGGGCTTGTATCGTCAGATGAGCATGCAAATACAACCATCACAAACAAAATTCCAATAATTAACTTCAAACTTTTACTACTTCTTAGTCTCATATTATTTTAGTCAAATGAAGATGGACAAACATAATTGTTTTTTATCTAAAAAAAGAATTTAAGACGCTTATTCCTTTGCGAGCAGAAGAATTTTTATTTATGCTAAAAGGTCCAAAAATAAAATTTATCACAATTTTTATAATTTTTCTGACAAAATAGCGACCATAGTTTTAATACCATCAATATAATTACCCAACCTGATATTCTCATTGGGGCTATGCTGATTATTATCGGGATTTACTGTTGGTACACAAACTGCAGGAATACCCAATGTTGTTACAAATGGTGAAATGGGAATAGAGCCTCCCATTGTTCTAATTTGGATAGGGTCTTTATCAAAGCCTTTTCGCATGCCTTTCCTCAACCATTCACCTATCTCAGTATCAAATTCTGTTCTAAAAGCGCCATAAGAGACTTCTGAATTAAAACGAATAATATTTTGTTTTGTCATTCTTTCTTCTTCGGTTGGTTTTACATCTACCAAATAATATTCTTGATCTTTAATATGTTGCTTTACCAAGTTGACCATTCTTTCTCCGTCGGTTTCTTTTACCAAACGAATATTCAACTCTGCAATGGCTGTAGCAGGAATAATTGTTCGTCGTTCTTTGCCTACCCATGCGGCCTCTAATCCTAAAATTCCTAAGGCTGGATATTGAATTGCTTCCTGAAAGTTAGCTCCTATATTATCTTTATGAGAAATACCAAAGTCTTTTTGGATTTGTTTTTCATCATCCGGTACATCAGCCAGTATTTTCTTTACTTCGTCTGAAATAGAAATGCCCTCATACCATTTTTCGATAGCCACTCTCCCATCAGGATACCACATAGTAGCCAAAAGTTGTGATAATTTTACCGCAGGATTTGGGGCGTAATTACCGTAATTGCCACTATGTAATGGTTTTCTAGGACCAAAAACTTCCAAAGAAATAGTTGCAATACCACGAGCACCATAGGATAAGGTTGGTTGATTTGATAAATGTCTAGGACCATCAAAAATGACTAGCATATCAGCGGCCAATTTCTCTTTGAACTTACTTACGGCTTTAGGTAATTGAGGTGACCCTAGTTCTTCTTCAAAATCCATAATCACTTTCAAGTTAAAATTGGGCATTACCTTATGATCATTTAAGACATCCATTGCTTTTAAAAACATCATATCCGGCCCACGGGCATCAGATGCAGATCTAGAAAAAATACGCCAGTCCGGATTAATCTCACCTTTTAATTTTTCCCATGAGATAATTTGCCACACTCCATTTCCATTTTTCTCTTTTAACACAGGTTTATAAGGATCCGGCTGAAACCATTTTGTAGTGTCTACAGGCTGACCATCTATTTGTAAATAAACCAATACTGTCTTTTTTACTTTAGGATTTATCTTAGTAGCTAATAATAATGGTACGGTTTCGGTTTCTAACCGTTCGGTTTTAAATCCGCGCTTAGCAAATGCCTGTTCACACCATTGCACATTAGGTTCTATTTGTTCTGGATAATTAGCATCATTGGGAATACTAAAGAAATCAGCTAATTCATCAAATGAGGCTTTTGCATATTGCAATGAAAGTTTGTCTAGATTCTTCGATTTGATTTGCGAAAAGGAACTTAAAGCAATAAGAATAAAGATCAATATCAGTGGTGGATTTTTCTTCATATTCATAGTGTCGGATAAAATAAATTTAAAATATTTATAAATTTAAGGACAAATCATTAGAATTATGTGGGAAGAGAAATTAAAATTCTACGATAAACTTATAGCCACAAATGATAAATTTGAGCGTAAAGGAAAAACAATGCCCTATACCTCAGCCAATGGCTATATGTTTTCATTGTTCAATAAGGCTGGTGAAATTGGTATCCGTTTGTCAAAAGAATCACAAAAGGCATTTAAAGAAACGCACGATACCACCGAGTATAAATCGTATGGAGCTGTGATGCGCGATTATGTTTTAATACCAGAACATTTATATGATAATATGGAATTACTGGCTGCTACCTTAGATGAAAGTTATGAGTACATTATGTCATTACCACCTAACGCTCATAAGAAGAAAAAGTAAGATTAAATCATTTCCTTAAGATGATTGATAACATAGTTAATATCATCTTTTGAAGTATACTTACTCAAAGAAAAACGAACCGATGTTTTCATAGCCTCCATCTCTGGCAATATTGCATTTAATACATGTGACCCCTTATTACTTCCACTCTGGCAAGCACTTCCACCAGATACCGCAATACCTTTTAGATCTAAGTTAAATAGGAACATTGGATAGTCTTTGGGGAATCTGACATTTAAAATAATATAAGACGATTCTTTGCTTACTGATGCTCCATTAAATCTAATATTATCATCTAAACTTTTAAGTTTAGTTATAAAATAGTCTTTCAATTGGCTGATATGTCTCGCATCAGCTCCCATATCTGCGTAAGAAAGATCTATGGCTTTGTGCATCCCAGCTATATTATGCACATTTTCAGTACCTGCTCTCGCTCCTCGCTCTTGTTCACCACCTATCAATAATGGCTTGATACCAAAACCCTTTTTTATAATGGCAAACCCCACTCCCTTAGGGCCATGAAATTTATGTGCGCTGGCCACCATAAAATCTATGGGTGTCTTTTGTAAATCAATGGGGTAATGACCTATAGCCTGAACCGTGTCTGAATGAAACAGTGCACTGTATTCCTGGCAAAGCACACATACTTTTTCTAAATCAAGTATGTTACCTATTTCATTATTAATATACATCAGACTGACCAAAGTCCTTTCCTTACTATCCTCTAAAAGGGTTTCAAGGTGTTTATAATCTAAAGAACCATTTTCATCAAGGTTTACATAACTTACCTGTAGATTATGTTCTTCCTCCAACTGCTCAATTGTATGTAGTACTGCATGATGCTCTATTCTAGAACTAATTATATGTTTAACTCCTAAATTTTCAACGGCATTTCTTAAGATCAAATTATCGGCTTCACTACCACCTGCAGTAAAAACAACTTCTGGTGCACTAACATTAAAATGTTTAGCAATGCCTTTTCGAGCTTCTTCTACAATTGTTCTGGCTTTTCTACCAAACGAGTGCATAGATGAAGGGTTTCCAAAAGCCTCTTGCATCACCGTGGTAATCGTTTGTATTACCTCAGGATGAATTGGTGTAGTAGCTGCGTTATCTAAATATACTTGCTTCATTTTTGTTAAACTAGTGCAAAAATAGCCAAAATTAGCTTCAAGTATTTTTAAATAGTGTTGCAAAAGATTTACATTTGTCAAGATGAAGAAATTGCGTTTATTTTTAGTTTTACTATCATTTTTGGGATGTAGTGACGGTAACGTTGATGTGCCAAGTTTTGATTTTTCGATTACTTCAGTAGAAAAATGCGGCGAGATTGTATTGTACAAAATTAATAGCAATGAAATATTGGTTATTGATTTAACGACAGGTGAAGATTTTCTAACCACTGAAAGAACAACTCCTGAGACATTTCCTCTTTCCCTAACAGGAAATACTATTACATATAGAACCCTAGATGCTACACCAACCACAGATTATTTTTGCCAGAATGTACCGCCAATTTCCCCTACCATTTTAACCGAATGGAATGGAACGGGCACTTTAGAGGTATTAACCACAAAAACTTTAGACGACAATGATGGTATTGAATCTGATCTTGAGGATAGAAATAATGATGGAGATCTTACCAATGACAATACTGATGGTGATGCCTTTGCTGATTATATTGATCTTGATGATGATGATGATGGTATTCTAACCAGTTCTGAGGATGTTAATGGTGATGGCGATTTTACCAACGATGATACTGATGGCGATGGTACTCCTAATTATTTAGATAATGATGACGATGGCGATGGTACGCCAACCAGAAGTGAATCTACTCAAGATGGCAATGATAATGGAGTACCTGACTATTTAGATCCTGAGACTGTAACTCCTTTAGAAACAGAAAGAGTTGGGCCTACAAATCAATATCAGGAAAATTATGAGTCTGCATTTACCATCACTAATTTTGAATTAACCAATCAAAATGGGGAATTCGTTAGACGTTTTGATTCCTATGATTTTGGTACTGAGCCTGGAACTATTACAGTCAGCGAGGACGATACTAAAACAAACTAGTTGTTCTGATAGATATAGATTTCCGTAGCACCAAATCCATATTTTTGGAAGGAAGCAGGGTAAACATCAACATTATATTTAGCCAATAAGAACTCCAGTTCCTTTTTTAGTACTCCTTCGCCAACTCCATGTATAAAAATAACACGTTGAATTTTCTTTTTTATGGCAAACTCTAATTGTCTTCTGGCAGTTTCTATTTGCTTTGTTAGCATATCGTAATTGCTCATTCCTTTGTTAGATTTCACCACTTGATGAATATGTAAGTCTACTTCTAATGGTGGTTGTTTCTTTTGTTTGCTAGTCTTTTTGAATGATTTGAATTTTGAATTTTTCCGCTCTTTTTCTAAAAAGTCACCTTGTTTAATATTGGCATACTTTGATAATTCTTTCTGATCACTTTTATACAAGATCAATTCAGATATGCTATAATTCATTGAAAATCCATCTTCAGTTTCTATGGTGGCGACTGCTCCATCTATATGGATAATCTTTCCTTGAATGGTGTCATCCAATATTGCAACTATATCTCCAATTTTAAATTGAGCAGACATATAACAGTATTAAACTTCTAAATTCTTATCGTAAGGAATCGATTTTAAAATATGTTGAATGGCTGCAATTCTTGCTGAAGTTTTTCTGTTACCACGAATAATTTTGAATGGAAATCCATTCTCTTTAGTATTAGCAAACATTTTCTGCTTGTACTCTGTGTAAGTATCCCAAAGTTCTTGGGCTCTTTCATCAACGGATGTCATTTTCCATTGCTTCAAAGGATCATTTTTGATTTCTTCAAAGCGTTTGGCTTGTTCGCTTTTAGAAATAGATAAATAAAGCTTTACCACGCGAATTCCAGAATCAACTAGCATCCGTTCAAATTCATTCACCTGTTTCATAAAAATTTTATAGTCCTCTTGTGAACAAAATCCGTTTACAGGTTCAACCACAGCTCTATTGTACCAACTTCTATCAAAAAATACAATCTCACCTGCTTTTGGAAGTTGATTAACGTAGCGTTGAAAATACCATTGTGTTTTTTCTTCTTCAGTCGGTTTAGGCAAAGCTACTACTCTAAATTGCCTAGGATTCATACGCTCTGTAGTTCTTCTTATAGCCCCACCTTTTCCTGCTGCATCTCTTCCTTCAAAAATGATAATAATACGTTCATTGTTATTAATAGCCCAAGTCTGCAACCTTATCAATTCTACTTGCAGTTTTGACAGGCGCTTTTCATAATCTACATAACGTACTGCCCTTCTTGGGTTATATTTATCGGCAGACAATAAAGCTAATAATCCTTTTTTGGAATTTAGCTTTTTAATATCTTCTTCTGTAAGTTGATTAGGGTTTTCAGTCATATCAATCTATTTGATGCGATGAACGGTGATAACGCATTATTACATTTGGATCAGGATATAAAATAGTCTCAGCAGCATCACTACCATCATAATCAAAATGTGATAATACATAACGCATACTTTCCAATCGTGCCACGCGCTTGTCATTTGCCTTTACAATAATCCATGGACTATAGGTAGTATGTGTTCTACTGAACATTTGTTCTTTATAATGTGTATACTTATCCCATAATTCCTGTCCTTTTTTGTCCACAGGACTAAATTTCCATCGTTTTCTCGGATTTTTAATTCTAGATTCAAAGCGTTCTAGCTGCACATCTTTAGAAATGGAAAACCAAAATTTTATAACATCAATACCGTCTTCATAAAGCATGTGTTCAAAATCAGGCACTTGTAACATATATTTTTTATATTGTTGTTCTGTACAAAACCCCATTACGGGTTCAACCACAGCCCTATTATACCAACTTCTATCAAAAAATACAATCTCTCCGGGGTTTGGCAACTCCTTAATATACCTTCTAAAATACCACTGTCCTTGCTCTACTTCGGTTGGTTTTGTCAATGCCACTGTTCTAAACGCTCTTGGATTTAGATGCTCAGAAAAACGACGAATAGTTCCTCCTTTTCCTGCAGCATCTCTTCCTTCAAAAATTACCGCAACTCTTCTGTTAGCTTTTGCCACCCATTGTTGCAGCTTCACCAATTCTATTTGAAGTTTTCGCAGTTCTTCTTCATACCATAATCGCTTCTCAACCCACTCAATAGAAACGTTTTTCTCTTTAAGTTTTGCCAAAAGTTCTTTATTAGATTTGATTGATTCAAAATCTTCTAAATACAATTTTGGCTTTGCTATTTTTTGTTCTTGCTCCATATTTTATGATCCTTCTTTACACCCTTTTCTTCTTCTGGTATCAATTAAATAGATAATTTTCCATTTTTCACCATTGAAAAATAGTTGAAAAGAATTAACACCACAATGACTAAAATCATCATTTAGGTAAAACTCGTATGGCGTCCAAACATTGGCCATTGTTCCATCTATCTGTATAGAATATGACAATAGTTTTTCCTCCCATTTATCTTCTGGTTTTTTAGAAGCTATTGATTTCAATACTTTCAATAAATCATCAGTTTTTAAAACAGACTTTCCTTCTTTATTCTTAAACGTGGTCTGTAACAAAACATCATTTGCTAATGTTTCTTTTAAAGTAATGGTATCACCACTTTGCAGACCCTTAAAAAAGTGTGCAATTACTTTTTTAATCTCATCTTTATGATCGATCTGAGCATTCAACTTTCCAGTAAAGGAAAATAACAGTAAAACAAGAAAAATTGTTCTAAGTATGGACATTCAACTATTTATTAAAATTTGAAATGGTATCAATTATAATTGAGATACAATCTTCTAACTGCTCTTCATTCATAACCAATGGAGGGGCAAAACGAATGATATTACCATGCGTTGGCTTCGCCAAGAGTCCATTATCTCTTAACTTCATGCAAATATCCCAAGCCGTAGAGCTATCTTCTGAATCATTAATTACAATAGCATTCAACAAACCCTTACCTCGAACTAGGCGCACCAAATCATTCTTTTCAACAAACTCCTGCATACGTTGTCTGAAAATATTACCCAATCTTTCAGCATTTTCAGCTAGTCTTTCTTCTTCAACAACTTCTAACGCTGCTTTTGCAACGGCACAGGCCAATGGGTTTCCACCAAATGTAGAGCCATGATTACCAGGACGAATTACATCCATAATTTCGTTATTGGCCAACACAGCAGAAACAGGTAATACCCCACCCGAAATCGCTTTACCTAAGATTAATACATCAGGTTGAATTCCGGCATGATTTATAGCTAATAATTTTCCTGTTCTTGCAATACCTGTTTGTACCTCATCAGCAATAAACAAAACGTTTCTTTCTCTACATAAAGCATAGGCTTCTTTAATATAATTATCATCAGGAACATACACCCCTGCTTCACCTTGAATAGGCTCTACAAGAAATGCAGCCACATGATCATCTTTTAAAACTTCTCTTAAAGCTTCTGTATCGTCATATCTAATGGATATAATACCAGGTGTAAAAGGCCCAAAATTCTCTGTAGCTACCGGATCATTAGAAGCAGAAATAATTGTTACCGTTCTACCATGAAAATTGTTCTGGCATACTACAATTTTAGCCTGGTTTGAAGGAATTCCTTTCTTTTCATAACCCCATTTTCTCGCTAATTTAATAGCTGTTTCCACAGCTTCAGCACCAGTATTCATAGGTAATACCTTGTCAAAACCGAAATATTTAGTTATATACTTCTCATATTGACCTAATTGGTCATTATAAAAAGCCCTAGAAGTAAGCGTCAGGTTTTCTGCCTGACTTTTTAAGGCTTGAATAATTTTAGGGTGACAATGCCCCTGGTTTACTGCAGAATACGCGGACAAAAAATCGTAATAACGTTTGCCTTCTACATCCCAAACATACACACCTTCACCTCTACTTAATACTACTGGTAAAGGATGGTAGTTTTGGGCACCATACTTGTTCTCTAAATTAATTGCTTCTTGTGATGTTACACGTTCTAAAACAGCCATTTTAATAAAAATTTTAAATGAATAAAATAACCATTCCTACTGTACCTTTATTCTTTCGAACAGTGTTTCACAGTGAAGAAGAACTTCTGTGAAACTCGAAAAAGCAGCGTGGGAGAGAAATCATCCCTGATATTTTATGCTAATTTCGTATTTTTTCTAAACATAAAGAAAAAACCTAAAAGTATTAATGGAATACTTAATACCTGACCTGTATTTAATGCGTTAAATACCCAATCTTCTCTCCCATCAACCTGTGCTTCTTTAAAGAATTCAACAAAGAAGCGTATTGACCAAAGCATAACCATAAATACACCAAACAAGTAGCCTGTTTTTTCTTTTTTATCAGTTTTCCAGTATAAATACCATAATACTCCAAAGGTGATCAAATAGCCTACAGCTTCGTAAATTTGTGTGGGGTATCTATTTGGAATATCTTCTAAAACATGTTTGTATTTAGAACTATTGGCTATCAGATCATAAGCTTTATTAATATTTCGTTCACTTGTAATACTTACAGCTTCATACTGACTAATATCACTCCTTATAAATTTAAATCCTAAATCTGTACCTGTAGGCTTACCAACAATTTCTGAATTGAATAAGTTTCCTAAGCGCACAAAAGCAGCACCTGGAGCAGATGCTAAAACCATTCTATCTAATATCCATAATAATGGTTTTTTTAATACTTTCTTACCGTAGAAATACATAGCTATGATCATCCCAATGATTGCACCATGACTGGCTAAACCTCTAAAACCAGTATACTCAAAAGGGTTTAACTTAAAAGGTAGTAATACCTCAGTCCATGTATAATCTTCTTCATAAAACAGATAATGTCCCATTCTAGCACCTATTAACATGGCGATGATTGTATAAATAAAAAGTGGATCAAGCTTATTTAAAGAAACACTGTCTTTAATAAAAATTTTCTTCATGATTTGTAGGCCTAAGACAAAGGCCAACACATACATCAAACTATAATATTTTATGGGAAATGATCCTATGTTAAATAGATCAGGGTTAAAATTCCAATCAATTGCCAGCAGTATATTCATAATAGTATTTAAGCTTGTAAATATAATTTTTTATTCATGATCCAAACTCATAATCATGAAGATAATTAGTAAAATTCAAGGTTGTTTCTCTTCTTTTTCAGGAACCGGGTCATAGCCTTCTCCGCCCCAAGGATGACAGCTGCCTATCCTCTTGAGAGTTAACCAACCCCCTTTAAATAATCCATATTTTTGAAGTGCTTCAATAGTATAATGCGAGCAAGTTGGTGTATAACGACAACTAGGCGGAAATAATGGTGAGATAGCAGCTTGGTAAAAGCGTACCAAAAGAATAAATGGGTATGTGAGTATTTTTTTAATTATTTTTAGTGGATTTGTATATGTGAAAGGCTTTCGGCCGCAATCAAAGCGACAATTAATTTACGGAAAAAGTGGTGCCTTCTTTACCATCTTTTAACTGAATACCTAAAACTTGTAATTCATCTCTAATCTTATCAGACAGTACCCAATCTTTATTGGCCCGAGCCTCATTACGCATTTTGATGAGCATTTCCATGACACCTGTTAGTTTATCAGATGTGTCTTGTACTGAGACATTTTCTAAGCCTAAGACATCATAAATAAAAGCGAACATAGTATTTTTAAACTCATCTAAATCTGTATTATTTAAAGATGCCTTCTTTTCTTTAAGTTGATTGATATACTTAACTCCTTCAAATAAATGGGCAATTAAAATGGGGGAGTTAAAATCATCATTCATGGCATCATAGCACAACTGTTTCCAAGCAGCGATATTTAGGGTAGAGTTATCAGAACCTTGAAGTCTGTCTAAATCATTTATAGCATTCATTAATCTATAATATCCTTTTTCAGCTGCCTCAAGTGCATCATTAGAAAAATCTAATATGCTTCTATAGTGTGCTTGCAGCATAAAAAAACGCGAGACCGTAGCTGGAAATGGTTTACTTAAAATAGCATTCTCTCCAGAAATAATCTCACTTGGTAAAATATTATTCCCAGTAGATTTTGCCATTTTTTTACCATTTAAGGTGAGCATATTACCATGCAACCAATAACGAACAGGTGAATTACCAGTACTAGCTTGTGCCTGTGCAATTTCACATTCATGATGTGGGAATTTTAAATCCATACCACCTCCATGAATATCAAACTGTTCTCCTAAATATTTTGTGCTCATCGCTGTACATTCTAGGTGCCATCCTGGGAATCCTACTCCCCAAGGTGAAGGCCATCGCATAATATGTTCTGGTTGTGCTTCCTTCCACAAAGCAAAATCTTGAGGGTTTTTCTTTTCTGATTGCCCATCCAAAGTACGGGTATTATGAATGGCGTCCTCAATATTTCTGCCGCTAAGAATACCGTAGTGCTCATTCTCGTTGTATTTCAACACATCAAAATATACAGAACCATCAACTTCATAGGCTAGACCTTTATCAATAATAGTTTTTATGATCTCTATTTGTTCAACAATATGTCCGGTAGCAGTAGGTTCAATACTAGGTGGCAAAAAATTAAATTGTTGCAATACATTATGAAAGTCAACTGTATATTGCTGTACTACTTCCATAGGTTCTAGCTGCTCTAAACGTGCTTTTTTAGCTATTCTGTCCTCACCTGCATCAGCATCATTTTCCAAGTGTCCTGCATCAGTAATATTTCGTACATAGCGAACCTTATAACCTAAATGTCTAAAATATCTGAATATCATATCAAAAGACATAAAAGTTCTTACATTCCCTAAATGCACATTGCTATATACGGTAGGGCCACAAACATACATTCCTACATATCCCTCAATGAGCGGAATAAAATCTTCTTTTTTATTGGTTAAAGAATTGTAGACTTTTATTTTTTGACTTTTATATAAATTCATTCGATTAATAATACTTTGAGACAAATTTAGAAAGAAAAGTAGTGTTAAAAACTTAAATTTTGATATTAACCTTTTGAAATTTTAATTTGTTAATCCAATTAGGTCAAAAGAAGTTTAATCAAAATCACTTATATTGCGATTATGATATTAAAACCCACGTTAAATTTACTATTTATTGCTGTTCTACTTAATTGTAGTTTATTTTCACAAAATAGTATTAAAGAAAGAAATAGTTTTAAATGGTTTGATGCGCTTACAGATACGCAAAGCAATCAGCTGAGTAATGGAATTGCATATTTTGAAGAATATCTAACAAAAGAAGGACATCATCAGTATTACTTCTCTCCAGACTTTTTAAAAGGTGATTTAATCTATGACGGGCAACCATACTATGACATAAGTTTGCAATATAACTTGTATACAGATCAATTAATCCTTAGACTATATAAAGATGATAATTTAAGAACTATTCAACTAGTCAAAGACAAAGTAGAAAGATTCTTTATTAATGAAAAAGAGTTCACTCATATATTCAGCAAAGATTTAGAAAACTTAGGTTTTTATGAAGTAATTCTTAAAAATAAGATAATTCATCTTTACAAGAAGCACTACAAAACGAGGCAACGAAATTTGGAAAATGATCGAGTGTATTTTAGCTTCAAAAAAAAAGATTCATATTTAATTAATTATAAAGGTAAACTTCACCCTATCAATAAAAGAAAGGATTTTTTAAAGATTTTTCCTGAAAGGAAAAAACTAATTAATTCTTATTTTTTCTCAAGAAGCAAATTATATAATTCAGACAAAGAAAATTTTATGAAATCCCTCGTTCAAGAAATCGCTAATGAATAAATCTCTGCATTATTTCTTTTCAAAGAATAGGTTAGTAATTTTTACTGCATTTATTATACTTCAATCTTATTGTTTATTTGGCCAAGAAGATAAAATGACTATTAACTTTAATCATTTAAAGAAAATAGAGGCTATTGAGCTTATAGAAGCAAAATCTAATTACAGGTTTTATTTTATTGAGAAGTGGTTAGATACAATAAAAGTTTCAGGTAATTATAATCAAGCTAATATAGAAACTATACTTAATGATTTATTCAAAAACTCATTAATAAACTATTATATCTCAAATGATAACAAAATAATTCTTTCACAAAATAATGTTATCAGAAAAAAACTACCTCAAAATTTTTTTCAGATTGAATCTAATAGTGATATAGAAGAGAATGTAACTCCTATTTTTATAGTTGAAGAGGCTGAATCAAATAATCGTAATAAAATTGAGACTGTCAGAATAGGTAGAGAGAACCTTAGCTCTAAAAAGAAACGTTATAATTTATCTGGGGTTGTAAGAATTAATAATACAGGTAAACCAATTTCTAATTTAGTAATAAGTGTTAATAATAGAAACATTAATGTTGTGACAAATAATAAAGGGTTCTATTCATTAGAATTACCACCTGGATTAAATATTCTTGAAACTAAAGCTCTTGGTATAGAAAGTGTTAAAAAAAGAGTCATTTTATATAACGATGGAACGCTTAACTTTTACTTGTCAGAATCTGCTGAGTTACTAGATGAAACCGTAATAATAGCCAATCAGGATAGAAATGTTAAAGAAGCTATTACAGGTATATCGCAAATAAAAGTTGAAGAAATTAAAACAATCCCTCTAGTCTTAGGTGAGCGCGATATATTAAAAGTTGCAACTACATTACCAGGTATTAAAACTGCTGGTGAAGGTGCCTCTGGTTATAATGTTAGAGGTGGAAATACAGATCAAAATTTAATTCTCCTTGATGATGGTATTATATATAATCCTTCACATTTTTTTGGAATTTTTTCTGCTTTAAACCCTTTCACCACTGGTGACGTAAAGATATATAAAGGAAATATTCCCTCAGAATTTGGTAGTAGGTTATCTTCAGTTTTTGACATTAAAACTAAAAGTAGTAATACCGAAAAATTTTCTGGAGAAGCTTCAATAGGACCTGTCACAAGCAATTTAACATTAGAAATCCCTGTAAAAAAAGAGAAATCTTCACTGATGATTGGTGGTAGAGGTACCTATTCTAATTGGATATTAAGATCTTTAGACAATGAAGAATTAAAAAGGAGTAAAGCTTCTTTTTATGATTTCATTGCAAAATTTAATTCAGAAATAAATGAGAATAATTCGATTAATGCAACAAGTTATTTTAGTAAAGACGAATTTAGTATAACTTCTGATTCAATTTACAGTTACAGTAACAGATTAGTCTCTTTATCTTGGAAACATAAACTTAACAATAAAAACAACCTAAAGGTTCTATTAGCAAATAGTGAATATAAATTCAATATTGAGTTTGACGGAGAATTTGATGGAAATTTTGACTTAGGGTATAAGATCAATGAAACACAACTAAAGTTAAAGATGGATTATTTATATAATGATAAACATAAATTCGATTATGGACTTTCTAGCAAACTTTATTTGGTGAATCCAGGCAATAGAAGACCATTAGATGACCGTTCAATTGTTGAGTCATTAGAAATACCTGAAGAAAAAGCATTAGAATCGGCTATTTTTATCTCTGATCAATTTGACATTAATAAAAATTTATCTTTAAATTTAGGTTTAAGGTACTCCTTTTTTGCATTTTTAGGTAAATCAGCACAAAGAATATATTCAGAAGGACTGCCTAGAAATGAAGGTACTTTAGAAGGTATGGAGAGTTTTGGAAACAATGAAGTCGTTAAAACCTATGGAGGGCCTGAATTTAGAGCGTCTGCCAGATATTTTATAGGGGAAGATTTTTCAATAAAAGCTGGGTATAATAGTACTTATCAATACATTCATACGCTATCAAACAATACCACTGTATCTCCTACTGATACTTGGAAATTATCTGACATAAATATAAGACCACAAAGAGGGCAGCAATTGTCACTAGGGTTATTTAAAAATCTAGATAACAATAATTATGAGTTAAGCCTTGAAGGATATTATAAGAGATCAAAAAATATTTTGGATTATAAGGTAGGGGCTAATCTTCTTTTAAATGAGACCATTGAAACCGAAGTTTTACAAGGAGAAGGAAAAGCTTATGGCATTGAGTTCTTAGTTAAAAAAAATGAAGGCAGACTCAACGGATGGCTAGGTTATAGCTATTCCAGATCATTTAATAAACTTGATAGTCAGTTTACAGAAGAGCGAGTAAATAGCGGTGACTTTTTTCCTTCAAATTTTGACAAGCCTCATGATTTAAATTTAGTTGCAAACTATAAACTTACGAAACGTTTTAGTCTCTCAGCAAACTTTACATATCAAACAGGAAGACCAGTTACCTATCCCGTTGGTAACTTTATACTTAATGGAACGGAAAGAGTATTTTATTCAGACAGAAACAAATTTAGGATTCCAGATTATTACAGATTAGATATTGGATTAAACATAGAAGGGAATCATAAAATCAAAAAATTTGCACATAGTTTTTGGAACATTTCAGTATATAATGTGCTAGGACGCAATAACCCATATTCCGTATTTTTTGTTACAGAAAATAATGAAATAAAAGCATATAAAAGTTCAATTTTTGCAATACCCGTGCCAACTATTACTTATAATTTTAGATTTTAAAGTTTGATTAAAATAATTAGAAACATAGGTCTGGTCTTTTGTTTTCATATTCTCGGTTGTGTGGAAGAATTTATACCTGAAAATATCACTTTTGATGACCTTCTTGTTGTAGAAGCTTCACTTACTGATGAGTCTAAATTTCATATTATCAAATTATCTCGCACATTTGAATTTGATGAAAACCAAATATTTGAAGGCCAGGCAGATGTTAAGATTATAGATGAACTTAATAATGAGTATGTTTTTCATGAAAATGAGAACGGCACTTATCTATCTGAACAGCAATTTGCCATTCAACCTGATCTGGCCTACCAGCTTAAAATCATTACCAAGAATGGCAATTCTTATGAATCTTCTCCTACATTTTTACCAAGCAACTCAAGTGAAATTACAGAATTGTCGTACAGATTAGCAACTAATTCTAATAATGAAGAAGGTATTGAAATTCTTGTTAATAGTTTTGACCCATCGGGAGATGCTAGATATTATAGATATGAGTTTGAAGAGACAGATCGCATAACAGCTGGAAATTGGGGATCTCAAGAGATCGTAATTGTTTCAGATGTCCCGCCATTTGAGGTTACTGCTATACCCAATGCACGAAACAATCGAATTTGCTATCGAACAACCATAACAAATGATGAGCTTATTCAAACCCAAACAAATAACTTTTCGGAAGACAGAATAACAAATTTTCCAGTGAGATTTATATCAAAAACGAACCCTCTAATTAGAGATAGGTATAGTATTCTTGTCAAACAATATGTGCAGTCGTTAGAAGCTTATACGTATTTTCAAACGCTTAATGAGTTTAACAGTTCTGAAAGTATTTTTAGTGAAAATCAACCTGGTTTTTTAGATGGCAATATTTTTTCATCCACGAATTCTAATGAAAAAGTGATAGGTTTTTTTGAACTCAATGCAGTATCGGTTGATAGATTGTTTTTGAACTACGAAGATGTATTTCCAGGTACCAATCAATTAGGAAATTTTGCCAGCTGCTTAACCGGATTTTCGCCCGCTCTGGTTGATCCAAATAACCCCAATTTTTCACCTTTAATTGATTTATTGCAAAGAAACGAAGTTACTTTTTTTAGGCGAAATGAAGATTTTTTCGGCGAATTTATTGAAGACCCACCATTTGAAGTAGTGCCAAGGAGATGTGGTGACTGCACTTTTTGGGGCTCAAATATAAAACCTGATTTTTGGATTGATTAGAATCAATATTTTAAATACAACTTGAATTGAATATTTGTTTTTTACAATTATGGACTCTGATGATTAAAAAAATCAAATCGCTTTTAGGAAAAGCTGTTATATGTAATTTGTTTCTTTTAACGGGTTGTACCGAAGAGTTCATTCCTCAAAATATAACTTTCGAGGACCTTTTGGTAGTTGAGGCAACCATCACCAATGAGTTTAAATTTCATACAATAAATTTATCTCGCTCGTTTCAGTTTGAAGAAAATCAGGTACTGGAAACTCAAGCAGATATAAAAATTATTGACGATTTACAAAATGTTTATAGTTTTATTGAAACTAACCCTGGTACATATGGATCAATCAATGAATTTTCAATACAACCCAATATTAGCTATACACTAAATATCATTACGAAAGATAATTCAACGTTCGTTTCTTCGCCATCAATCTTACCAAGCATCACATCGGAGATCACTGAAGTTTCTATTTCTAATGCTAATAATGTTCACGGACAGTCAGGAATCGAAATTTT
Organism: Maritimimonas sp. 2405UD52-3; assembly: GCF_056591715.1. Taxonomy (NCBI): domain Bacteria; kingdom Pseudomonadati; phylum Bacteroidota; class Flavobacteriia; order Flavobacteriales; family Flavobacteriaceae; genus Maritimimonas; species Maritimimonas sp. 2405UD52-3. The sequence continues at coordinate 168,564 of NZ_JBWQOL010000003.1, read as the reverse complement.
AGTAGACAGTTTTGACCCATCAGGCAATTCAAAATACTACCGTTATGAATATGAAGAAACATATAGAATAATAGCTCCTTTCTGGTCTCAATTCGAAATTATAATCATATCCGATACACCACCGTTTCAAGTGACTACCAAATTAAGAGAACAAGAAGAAAGGGTTTGCTATAATACTATACAAAGTAATGACATCATACAAACGCAAACAAGTAATCTCTTAGAAGATCGTATAACTCAATTTCCACTGAAGTTTATCCCTAATAACTCATCAGTCATTAGGGACCGTTATAGTGTTTTAGTTAAGCAATATGTGCAAACTTTTGAAGCATATACTTATTATAATGCATTGAATGAATTTTCGAATTCTGAAGGTATTTTTTCTGAAAATCAACCTGGTTTTTTAGATGGCAATATATTCTCTACCAACAATCAAAATGAAAAAGTAATCGGTTTTTTTGAATTGGCGTATGTAACAGAGAAAAGAATATTCTTTAATTTCTCAGATATTTTCCCTAACAATATAAGACCGGGTTATTTTGCAGAATGTCCATCTGATTTCGAAATACCTTTTTTAACGGATCCCACAAATCCAAATAGATCACCTTTAATTGAAAAGGTTAAAAATGGGGAAATTGAACATTTTGATGATAATACTGATTTTTTTGGTAATTTGAGAGAAAATGAACCATACTTAGTAACAAAAATAGAATGTGGCAACTGTACTGTTTTTGGAAATAATTTAAAACCTGAATTTTGGATTGATTAATAATAATATGAAAAAAAAGTTCCTTTTTATTCTTTTGCTTTTTGTAATAGTTGATGGTCATAGTCAACAAAAAATTGACTTCAGAAACATATCAAAAGAAAAGATATTTGTACATCTAAATACAAGCCTTTTGTTATCTGGAGAGACTATTTATTACAAATTGTATTGCATAAACGACCACAATAAGAAACTGAGTAACCTGAGTAAAATAGCTTATGTAGAAATTGTGGATGAAGATAAAAATCTCATAGATAACCAAAAAATTAAATTAACAAATGGTGTAGGGTATAGTGACTTTTTCATTCCTGCTTCAATTAAATCGGGAAATTATAAGTTAATTGCCTATACAAATTTAATGAGAAACAGTAACTATTACTTTACAAGTGATTTACTCATAGTTAACCCTTTTCATGAAGATCAATCTAGAATTATTGATACCACAATTGTCCGCCAAAACATAAAAGAAAATCTAAACAGAAATCAAAACAGCAAGCTCATTTCACTGGAGATAAAACCAAACAATTACAAAACTAGAGAAAGAGTGTTATTAAAGATAACTCCACTTTTAGAACAACTAATTGGAAATTTTTCTATCTCCGTAAAAAAGAAATACCCAATAGTAACAGCTGAATTGCCCTCAAGTGTGACTTATCAGAATACTTCTCATAAGGCAGAAAATATCTTGGGTAGCAGTTATTTCTTTATGCCTGAGTTTAGGGGTGAACTCATTAAAGGCAAAGTAATTGAGCGGAAAACAAATAACCCTGCGGAAAATTTAAAGGTAACGCTTTCTATACCTGAAACAGAACCAATATTCAAAATATCAAATACAAATAAAGATGGAACCTTTTACTTTAATATCCATAAAGGTTATGAGAACCCTTTTGCGATTATTGAAATAATTGGAGATACTTCGAATAAATTTGAGGTCGTAATACCTGAAAAAAAAGGAATAAATTATGACCAATTTAAGTTTGAAAAAAAATACTATTTGAATAAAAAACATGCCAATATCCTTCTCTCTAAAAGTATAAGTAATCAAATTGAAAACTCGTTTAAAAGTGTTAAACAAGATTCTACAAAAGCAATTAAGGCTAAAACCCAATTTTATGGATCTATAGGTAAAGATTACAATTTAGATGATTTTAAAAGATTTTCAACCCTTAAGGAGACTTTTGTAGAAGTTGTTGAGAATGCCTGGGTTGTGAAAAAAAATGGAAAAAATTATTTTAAAATAAGACGCAATCTCAACTCAATTGATTTTGAGTTGCCTACTTTGCTGCTTGTTGATGGTGTTTTAATTCAAGAACATGATGAAATTATGGATTTAGACCCTAAAAGGATAAAAAAAATAAGTATAGTAAGAGATCAATATATGTATGGCCCACATATATTTGAGGGAGTAATATCAATTGAGACGTTTAATGGTAATTTTCTAAGTTCTAAAGGCAAGAAAATAATTAAATTATTCAAACCATCTCCTGAGAAAGAATATTTCTCCCCTAATTATTCTGAAAATCAAAGTAGTAAAAGGATACCAGATTATAGAGATCAATTGCTTTGGAATCCAAACATAACTTTAAATAATGAGGGAATAACTGTTGAATTTTACACTTCAGATGAAAAAGGAAATTATGAAGTAAGCCTAGAAGGTTTCACAAGTAAAGGTGAACCTATTTCAATTAAACAAAATATAACTGTTAATTAAGAACAAGAGTATAATCATTAAAGATTAGCAGGGCCATTTCAAAAATAATGATCCTGCTAATTATTTAAAACTATTTCGGAAAACTCATTGAGCCATATCTTACGTTCATATTAAACTTTGCATCTTTTGGCGCTCTTATTACAATATGTCTCTTAATTTTTAGATTATCACGTTTTTTTAGAAATGATTGAATTTCTTTTCGGTTCCTATCTCTGGCTTCTTGGCGTTTAACTAATGCTAATTTACGTTGTTCAGCACGCTCTTTATTTCTTTCTTTCAATCTAGTTTTCAACTCTTTTTGACGTTCATCATGTCGCTTTTTCCGTTCTTCATAGCGTTTTTCTAATTCTTTCATTCTCTTCTCTCTAGCTTCGCGTGATCTTTCTAAAGCCTCTTCAACTCTTTCAGCAATCTGCTCTGCGCGTTCTTCGTCGTCATTTGTAAAACTCCAATTGTAAAAAGATTTATCACTTCCTTTTTTTGATTTTATAGAAATAGAATTCTTTCTAACAGTAACATCCGCATTTTTACCTATTAAATCTTCATTCTCTTTTTTCCAGCGATCTAGATACCCCTTATCTTTCTTATACTCTTCATAATCAAATTTTGATGGCATAGGGGGTAAATCTGGGATGACAATATTCAATTCAGGGAATTCCGGAAGTTCTGGCAACTCAGGGAGCTCCGGAATTTCGGGTATAACAAAGTCAATAGAGTCTAAAATATCCAAACTACGAATGGAAACATCTGGCATTACAAAAACAAAATCATTCCCACCATTAGAATCTCTGTGAAAAACTTCATAGTCAGGTGAATCAAAATTAAATGAATTAATATTTATAAAGCTATTTGATCTTGATTTAACATTAATCTTACTAGAATTTCCATAGGCCTCGAATTCCCATTTATCATAAAACTCATCACGCATTTTATTATCAATCTCCTCGCCTTCAACCTTCATAAAAGCTTCTACCACAACTTCATTTTTATCCCAGGTAATAATCTCAATATCTGTATGACGTGTATTAACATCTATAACTACATCAGGTTTTACTTTAAATTCTTCTTTAAAATCTTTTTTATTATTTTGAGCACTGGCAATCAACCCAAAAACTGCTATTAAAATTGCCAGTCTAAATCGTACTATCTTCATTTTTAATATTATTTCTTGTTTGTAATTCGTTTAACTGATCTTTTAATTGCAATAATAATTGCAAACGGAGTTGAAGATTGGTTATCAAAGCATTAATGGTCTTTTCATTGATTCCTTTTTCAGCCAGCTCTTTATTTAATCGTTCATAATCCCTATCTAGTTTACCTATTTTCTCCAAATAATCATCTAATAATTTTTGATTTCCTGGTGTCTCTTCTAAACCAGCCAATTCATAATTAATTGCCGATAAATAGTAGTTCTCAACCTTTTGCATTTCGGGTGATACATTTCCTAAACTAGTGAACTTCAATTGAGATACTTCAGTTGCTATAGTACCTGTTGGTTTTTCTGTGTTAAAAAAGTAATATCCCAAGCTCACCAGCACTAACAAGGAAGCCGCTATCTTTAAAAAGAAAAAATTACTTTTCCTTTTATTAGAAGATAGTTTACCTAATCTATCTTCAAAGCGCTTTCTATGATCTTTAGGAAGTTCATACTGCGAGTCTGTTTCCTTTAAAATCTGTCTAATATCTTTAGGCATAATTATATTGTTTTAATAATTCCTTTAATTTGTTTTTTCCACGATGCAATTGCGACCTTGAAGAAACTTCAGAAATACTTAGTATTTGTGAAATTTCCTGATGATCATAACCTTCTAATAAAAAAAGTTTTATAACCACTTGATATTTTTCAGGTAATTGCTCAATAGCATCTTTAACATGCTCAACTGTTGTGCCGTTATCAACTTCCCAATTATCTTCATCAGCAATTTGGATTTTCTGATTATTAATTGATACTATTGTCAACTTTCTTTTCTTTAACCAATCTAAAGAGCCATTAATTACAATTCGCTTTAGCCAAGCACCAAAAGTGACCTCACCACTGAAAGAATTCAAATTTTGAAATGCCTTAATAAAAGCTTCTTGCGTGATATCTTCAGCTATTGCAGATTCCTTCACAAAATTGAAAGCAGTATTATACATAGCTTTACAATACATATCATACAATTGTAACTGGGCTTTCCGGTTATTTTTTTTGCACCCAGAAATTAAACGTGATTGCAAAAATTTAGTTTGGCTCATTTTATCTTTTTGATTCTACTTTAAATACGATGAATTAGGTTAAGCGTTGCACTTTTCTACAAATTTTTATTCTAAATTTACATTTTATCGCTTATGCGGATATGGATAAACCAAAAAAACATACAAGTGCTTTACATGAACTTGAAGGTATTGAGGTACCAAAAGCAACTGATGCAGAGTCGATCAATAAGATAAAAGTTAGCAGAAATAAGCTCCCTAATACCAAAGAATTTGTTGAGCATATTTTAAAAGGCAATCGTACTTATTTGAGCAGGGCCATTACTTTAATTGAAAGTAATAATTCAAAACATCAACAACAGGCCTCAGAGCTTATTACTTCTTGCTTACCTCATGCCAATAAGTCCGTTAGAATAGGTGTTACTGGTGTTCCGGGAGTTGGAAAGAGTACTTTTATAGAAGCTTTTGGTAATTATTTAACTCAACTTGGAAAAAAAGTAGCTGTCTTGACCGTAGATCCAACGAGTTCAATTAACAAAGGAAGTATTTTGGGAGATAAAACAAGAATGGACACTTTGGTTACCAATGAAAATGCATATATCCGCCCTTCTCCTTCTGGAGAATCTCTTGGGGGAGTTGCTCAAAAAACACGAGAAACAATTATACTATGTGAAGCGGCAGGCTTTGATACAATTTTAATTGAGACTGTAGGTGTAGGTCAATCAGAAACTGCCGTTCACTCAATGGTAGATTTCTTTTTACTATTAAAACTGGCAGGTGCAGGTGATGAACTTCAAGGTATAAAACGAGGTATTATTGAATTAGCAGATGCTATTGTTATTAATAAAGCTGATGATGATAATATAAAAGCCGCCGAACTGGCTAAAACCGAATTTGCCCGAGCTCTACATTTGTATCCATTGAAGGAAAGTGCATGGCAACCAAAAGTGACTACCTGTAGTGCTTTAAATAATGTAGGTATTGATGTCATATGGAATAACATTGAAGAATATGTAACGCTTACTAAAGACAACAGTTTTTTTGAGCAAAAAAGAAATGCACAAAATAAATATTGGTTGTTAGAAACGATCAATCAGCAATTAAAAGATAAATTCTATGGTAATTCAGAAATTAAGAAAGAGCTAAAAGAGCAATTAAAAAAAATAGAAGAATCGAAAATCACTCCATTTGAAGCAGCAAATATTCTATTAAAGTGTTATCATAAAAAAAATGAGGCCTAAACATTCTTTTTTCTTATTCTATGTCCTGACTTTCATCAACAATCTCTACTTCAAAGATCAGGTCTGTATTAGGTGGTATTGGGCCTGAACCTTCTTTACCATAACCTAAATGCGAAGGAATAAATAGCATAGCTTTATCACCATAGTTCATATTAAGCATTCCTTCTCTGAATCCTGGCACTAAACCAGCTTCTGTACTATACACCATGGTAAACGGATTATAAGCACCCATTTTCTCTTTGCGGTCACTGTATTTATCAAACTTTTCAGCTAATTCTTTATAACTAGTATCAAATAAATTACCATCAGTAAAATAACCTGCATAATTTATTCTTACCATAGTACCCATTTTTGGTTTTATACCAGTCCCTTCTTTGGTAATATACATTTTTAAACCTGAAGAAAGCTCTTTTGCTTTTATTTTATTCTCTTTAACAGCTTTTAGAAAATCAGCTTTTGCTTTGGCAATTTGCGCCTGTCTTTTCTTCTCTTTTACTTCTAATTTCTTAAAATACTCACTAAAGACAAAAGGAGCATTAAACTCTTTAGCTTTCTTACCAACTCTTATAATTTTTACAGTATTTATTTTATCACCTACTGCAATACTATCAACAACATTTTGTCCTTTTTTTACTTGTCCAAAAATAGAATAACCACCATTTATACTGGGGTATTCAACATGAGTAATGAAAAACTGACTGCCATTTGTATCTCTACCTGCATTGGCCATTGCCAATACACCAGCTTTGTCGAAAGAATATAAGTGCGTACTGTCAGCCTTCAGAGGATGTTCATTTTCAAATTTATATCCCGGGCTTCCAGTCCCATTTGCATTAGGGTCACCGCCTTGAATCATAAAATCTGATACCACTCTATGAAATGTTAGACCATTATAAAATGGCTTTCCTTTAAACTTTTCTGAAACATACACATTTGTGCCTTCAGCGAGCGTAACAAAATTTGCTGTTGTAATAGGTACCTTCTCATAATCTAACGCCACTAAAATATCTCCCTTTACGGTTTCTACATCCGCATACAATCCATCTGTTAAATCTTTATATTTAGTTGTCTTGCAAGAACAAATGCTTATTAAAACAACAAAGAAAAGTATAGCTGTAATTGATCGGTTCATCTCTGCTTAATGATTTGTTTTAATTTAACTTTATAAATCAGTGGTTGGTTGCTTCCAATCTTTTTATAGCCTGAATAGCCATAGGCTTTGTGCGATGGAAAAAAAAAGGTTATTTCTTCTCCTTGCTTCATCAATTTTAAACCATCTTGCAAACCGGAAATTAACTCTTGTTTATCTACCAAGTAATTTCTAACACCTAACTCATCTTTTGAGTACAAAAGATTATTATTAATATCTCTTATTTCATAGCTATACATCACTTCATCACCTTTTACAGGAAATATAGTATTGGCAGAGTCTTTTGTATTATAATAATACCAAAATCCGTTTTCTGAAGGAATATAATTAATAGTAGTGTCTTTTTTCATTAAGTCTAAAAATGCTTGTTCCTCTGCTTCATTCATAACTCTGTTTCGTTCAATAGATTCATTTAAAAACGTTGAAGTCTTTTGTACTACAGGCTTTCTGGGTACTGGCTTGGCACAACCAATACACATAATCAGTACTAAAATTAAAAATACTTTATAATTCATAGGATGTATTTAATTCTTGTTTGTATTGAGGGAGTATTTTTAAAAATTTATCAATTGTATTTTTTAAAGAGTCTTCACTCCTTCCTCCAGCTGCATTGTTATGCCCCCCTCCATTAAAATGTGTTCTTGCAAATTTATTTACGGAAAATGTTCCTTTAGATCTTAATGACATCTTAATGATTCCTTGCTTTTGGTCCTCAATAAAAATAACTGAAAAGAACACCCCTTTTAATGACAATCCATAATTTACAAATCCTTCTGTATCTCCTTTTTTAAAATTTACTGAGTTCAGTTCTCGCTGTGATAAGGTAATGTAAGCAGTATTGCACTCGGCAACAACTTTTAAATTTTTTAAAGCTACTCCCAATAACTGCAGCCTGTCATAAGAATTGGTATCAAACAGATCATTATGTATCCTTGTATGATCAATGCCTATTTCCATTAGATCAGAAATAATTTGATGTGTAGCTTCAGAGGTGGCATGATATTTAAAGGAGCCCGTATCAGTTACAATACCAGCGTATAAGCAAGACGCCATATCTATGTCAATTAAACTAGAAGCATTTAGCACCTCTAGAAAATAATAAATCAATTCACTAGTTGAAGCTTTAGACGGATCAGAATATGTGAACTTAGCATATGCATCGGGTTGCTCATGATGATCTATCATTATATAATCTACATTAAGATCTTTAAGTACGTTGTACATTGCCTCACCTACTCTATGCAATGCATTAAAATCTAATGTAAAAATGAGTTGAGCATTTTGCAATACCTGCGAAGCTTTAGAAACATTTTCCTCAAAAATCAATATCTGATCTTCACCTGGCATCCATTTTAGAAATTCAGGACAGTCATTTGGAGATACCACAGAAACCTCATGATTTATTTTTTTAAGATAGTGGTATAAAGCTAAACTAGAACCATAAGCATCTCCATCAGGATTTCTGTGAGGTATAATAACAATCTTTTTTGGGGAAGCCAGTATAGCCTTAATTTCTTTAATCTCCTCTTTTTCCATTGCTTGCGAATATACAATTTAATACAATAGTCTCAATATTATTATCATGTTGTAACGTTTTGATCGAGTCGAAATCATAAAAGATCAATGAGTTAATCTTAGCTTGTAATTAACATTAAAAACTGTACTTTTGCGGCTCATTATTGAAAATTTAATTACGAATGGGAAATAGAACTTTTACAATGCTTAAACCTGATTCAGTAGAAAAAGGTAATATAGGAGCAATTTTAGAAAAAATAAACGCAGCAGGTTTTAGAATTGTGGCGATGAAATTAACGCAAATGACTCAAAGAGATGCAAAGGCTTTTTACGCTATTCATAGTGAAAGACCCTTTTTTGGTGAGCTTGTTCAATATATGACTAGAGGTCCTATTGTGGCCGCTGTTTTAGAAAAAGATAATGCTGTTGAAGATTTTAGAGCTTTAATAGGCGCTACGAATCCAGCTGAAGCTGCTGAAGGTACCATTAGAAAATTATACGCTGCTTCTATAGGTGAAAATGCAATTCATGGTTCAGATAGCGATGAGAATGCGGCTATAGAATGTGCTTTCCATTTTTCTGGCAGAGAAATGTTTTAGTACTTAACATGCTCATGCATTTATACAAAAACAAAAAAGCTCTTGAAATTTCAAGAGCTTTTTTGTTATATCAATTTTAGCTTCTAGTATCTTATTGCTTTTCTATTAATAATAACACCATCTTTTAGCTTTGCTTTAACAATAAGTATCGTTCCAGCTTTAATAGAATTTGGCAAGCTGAATTCAATAGCATTTGGTTCTATGTTAACTAACAATCTACCAGATACATCATATGCTTTTAATTCAATAACTTCTTGGTTAGACTTTACTTTTAAAGCATCCTGATCATTATACACAACGAAAGTTTCATTTATATCTATATCATCCGTACTTAACACTCCGCTATTAAATTTCAATACAAAACGTTCTTTTGAAGAATCTCCTGATTCTGCTACAAACTCATAATCACTTTCTTTCAGGTTATGAATAACTCCTAATTCATTATCAACAAGAAAAATATCCTGATTAGCTAACAAACCTTCAACATTATGTATTGAGATTTTTAATGGTCCATCAACTGAAGAATAAAACCCTAAAGCAACTTCTTTAGTATTATTAAATGGACCAAAACCTTGAATTGCAAGCGAGGTTTTGTCATCCATTAATGAGTAAAAACTAACACCTGAAAATCCATATTTTAATCCGTCATAACCAATATCAAAACCATCTGTTCCATCTTCCATAAAACCAATTAGTAATTGATTAAAATCTCCGTTGGAACTTGTCATATCTAACCAAACTCTATCTTTCTCAACAATATTCTTATTATTAGATTTAAAAAACTGCGTGTTATTCTGTCCATCTACAACTCTCATTTCATTTGTAAAATTAACACTACCAGCAATAAAAGCGCGTATTAAAAAACCTTGTCCTGAACCAACTATATTGGTAACATTTGGTGTACTACCACTACCAACCCCACCTACTAAATTATAAGTAACATAATCAGCACCATCAAAATTGCCGTTAGCATCAGGTGGTGTAGCATGTGTCCAAAACCAAACAGTAGCATCTGTTGTAACATCATTACCATTATTGATAGGTATATTTGCTTGACTCCTTAAAAATAAGTCTATATCTATAGCAGATGGATAAGGGTTTCCAACGATATTAAATCCGCCAAAATCACTTGCATTATCTAAGTTGGCACCAACAGGTACTGAAACAGTTCCATTATTAGGCGTACCTGCAAAATTCACTTGATATTGTTGTCCAGCAGTAATGGTATTAGGCGCTTGTGCAACATAGCCTCTACCTGCTTGCATAGAACCAGATGCTACCTGCCAAGAACCATTAGTACCATCATCTGGATTTCCCTGAACTCCTGTATCAGGTAATTCCCATTGAAAAATTCTATTTGGATCAACCCCTGGTGTAGGATTTACAAAAGCAGCTTCAATTGTTGTAGACACCGGAGATGACCAATATGTTAGATCTCTAAAATCATTTAAAGGTGTAGTTCTTTCTATTTTAGTAATTTGTCCTGAAGATACAATTGCCTCTTCGGTCATCACCAAGGCTTCGGTATCACCTATAGTCATTGAACCATTAATATTCAAATTTCCATCTACCAAAACAAAATTAGAACCAGATCCATTGCTATCTAAATTTACAGAAACACCTGCGTTTATTGTAAGATCACAGGCAGAAAGTGATCCATTTGCATTGGTATAAGAATCATCGATAAAAACTTGTCTTGTTCTATCAGCCGTGCCATTGCTCCATACTGCTGCAGCCCATGTAGTGCTTCCAGAAACTTGAGTCCCTATGGCGATATTCATCTCAGGTTCAGCATTATTTACCTCATCCAATGTTAAGTCAATAAATTGGTCTGCATCAAAATTTCTATTAGTTGGGTCATATACAGAAGCTGGTACTTCATCTGTACCACATCCTTTTACAAAGGAGATATTGGTTCCCCAATCAACTGTAGATGATTGACCAACAACACCAACGATATCAACTCTATTCACATATGTGGCACTCAACCCTCCTGTCGCCCTAGAGATTACAATAACATCATCTCCGTTAAATTGACATACATCAGAATCTATAATAGTTGCCGACCCAAGATTTGAACTTGAAGGTAATGAAGCGCTTGAATTTCTTCTGTAAACTAAAACTCCTCCTGCAGGAATTGAAGGAATCGACACCGCAACATCTGGTGGATCACTTTCAATATCGCCATCAATAGTGGCATTTGAATCTAAAAATACAGCTAAATTGTAAAAACCACCAATTGAGGCCTGCGTAGAAACATTTTTTATCTCTAACCAATTATCATTAACAGTAAGGCCTTCATAATATTGTGAAATAATTAACTGATTGTCTAAACCAACAGTAAAGTCAGTAGCTTCACCTTGTATAGTAAATGTATAAGGATCAGTTGCACTATTATTATCAATTTCTACAACCGCAGTTTTTGTACCTATAGTAGATGGATTAAATGTTATAGTAAACATATCGGATCCACCAGCTGGAATAGGTGTCGAAGGGTTAACGGTTACACTAAAATCAGCGGCATCAACTCCAGTAATTCTAATAATAGGACTTAAACTTGTCAAAATTAATTCATCAGTGCCCTGTTGGTTTGAAATCGTATATGTTCTTGTGCTACCTGAACCACTAATATCAGCATCTTCAAATATTGTAAAATCAGTCAAAGACGGCGTAACATCTCCACTTGAAATTAAATTACTATTACCAAATACCTCCATCAAAGGAGAAATAGGTACTCCAACACCAAGAACCTCAAAAAAGAAATCAACATCATTGTTACTAATTTGAATAAATTCATTAATGCTTGCTACAGATGTCGGACCAAATATTATGTCAAAATCAAAAGTAGAACCAGCAGGTATTGTAACAGGAAAAGAAAAACCAGTAGGTAATTGAACAGTGAAATCAGTTTGACTCAATAAACCAGTGATGCCGGTAACTATCAAATCTGAACTACCATTTTCATTTGAAATGGTAAAAGAACGTGCTAAATTATTACCTACAACAACGTCTCCATAATGTGTGTTATCTCCTGGAGAAGGTCCAAAAGTATTGTTAGGTATTTCAACACTATCATCACCAAAGACTTGTATACTAGGACTTGCAGCTCCAACTTCTCCTATGACTTCAAAAAAGTAAGATTCAGGTGCAGAAGGAGGAAAATTATTAACAATCAATTCAATAATTGCGGTTTTTGTGCCCCCTGAGGTAGGTATAAAATCAACAGTAAAAGTTGACGTTGCTCCCGCCGTTGCAGGGATAATGCTACTTGGATTTGCCGAACTAACAGAAAATTGATCTGCGTCAGTACCAGTAATATTTCCTAATCCAATCAATAAACCTGAATTTGTTACACTACTAGTAAAAACAAATGTATTGGTTGTAGTAGACCCTAAGGATTGAACACCAAAATCTGTACCCTCAGCAACAGAAGGTACATTTATTGTAGTTGAATTGTCTGATGCATCAATTTGATCAAGTGGGGTTCCGCCACTTAAAGTACCATATATTTGAGTTTGAGCCTGAACTAAACCTATTGAAACAATAGAAAATAGTAGCGTACATAGTAATTTTTTCATCATGTAAGTAGTTATATTATCCCTTTAATTTCCTTTTTCGTTAATATGCAAATATATAAATTCTAACTGTTTATCATAACAGTTTAATACTATTTATAACCGTTTTTTGAAGATGGTTATTGAGCATAGTAATGATCTTTTCTTTTCCATAACTTAACTCTTCTCGTAACGCAGAAGATGAAAGCTTTATTATAAGCGTATCTTTTTTTAATACAATTTCATTGGTATAACTCATTACTCCATTACCCATTACCTCCCCCCAAGCCTCTTTAACCAACACATTATCAATTCCTTGTCTTAACTTATAAGAATCTATCATTTCATTTAGGCTTTCACCTACAGATGTAAAATCATTCTTTCGCTTTTTCATCATGATAGCCTAAACAATTTGTATGTTTGATTTGTTTTCTTAACTACTCGCTCAGTTCTATCTGAATGTGTATCAGATATAAAAACTTGTCCAAAAGTATCTTCATTTACTAAATCAATCAACTTTTCAACTCTTGAAGCATCTAATTTATCAAAAATATCATCCAACAACAAGATTGGTTTCGTTTTTAACTGACTATTGATCAGGTCAAACTGTGCTAATTTCAATGCAATTAAATATGATTTTTGCTGTCCTTGTGAACCAAATTTCTTAATAACATGACTCTCTATAGTATATAACAAGTCATCTTTATGAATTCCCACCGATGTATACTGTAAAATTCTATCTTTTTCTAAACTATTTTTTAACAGCTCCTTAAAACTGCTTTCCTCAAGATGCGACTTATAGTTTATATTTACACTTTCGTTAGCGCCAGAGAGATGTGCATACTTTTTTTTAAAAATTGGAATAAAATCTTCTAAAAATTCTTTTCTTTTTTGATGTATTTGCAATCCATAAGCTACAAGCTTTTCATTGTAAATACTTAAATTAAGTGCATCAAAGGTATGATTTAAAGCAAAATATTTTAATAAAGAGTTTCGTTGTGAGAGTATTTTATTATAATTTAATAAATTTTGCAGGTATAATTTGTCCGACTGCGAAATTACACCATCCATAAATTTTCTGCGTACATCACTGCCCTCAGAAATCAAATTAGTGTCAGCTGGAGAGATAATTACTACAGGAATCAAACCAATATGCTCAGATATTTTTTCATATTGTTTACCATTTCTCTTTACAACCTTTTTTTGTCCTCGCTTCAGACTGCAACTAATATGCTCTTCCCTTTTTTCTTTTTCAAAAACGCCATCAACCAAGAAAAAATCTTTGTTATGTTTTATATTTTGTACGGCAATACTATTGAAGTAGCCTTTTGCATGTGCTAAATGATAAACAGCATCTAAAACATTGGTTTTACCTACTCCATTGTTACCAACAAGACAGTTAATATTTTGGTCAAATTCAAACTCAACTGAATCAAAATTCTTATAATTAACCAGAGCTATCTTTTTTAAATGCATATGCGGAGGGAGTAAGACTACAAAAAAACGAAATTTAGATCAAAATATAAGACCGCTTTTCAATAAAAAATTATAATTTTGCGCATCCAAAATTTAAAAGACGAATGGCAACTTATAAGAAGAAAGGAAAAGGCACGAAAAAACAGCAACAAACTGCTATTGAAGCTGAAAGTACTACTGCAGAAGTGTTTAACACTTTAGATGAAACTGCTTCTAAATCAGAACAATGGGTAGAAAAGAATAGTAAAATACTATTTGGTGGATTATTGATTGTTGCTGCAATCATTTTTGGTTATTTAGGTTATAATAAATACATAAAAGAGCCTAAAGAGATTGAAGCCGCTGATGAATTGGCATATCCGAAAAGGTTTTTTGATCAGGCTCAGGCTGCAACTGTCGCTCAGGATTCTTTATATAATTTAGCATTAAATGGCACAGATGGTAAATATGGTTTGTTAGATATTATTGATAACTACGGAAGTACAAATGCCGGAAATTTAGCAAAATATATGGCCGGAATTTCTTATTTAAGAATGAATGATTATGAAAGCGCTATTGAGTACCTTGGTAATTTTTCAACAGATGATGAGTTATTAGGAGGGTTAGCTTTAGGGAATATTGGTGATGCTTTTGCGGATATTAATCAACCAGAAGAAGCCTTAGAATATTATGAGAAAGCTGCAGCATTTAAAAGTAACGGATTTACAACGCCTCTATACCTATTAAAGGCAGGCAACACTGCACTTGACTTACAACAATTTGAAAAAGCCGAAAAGTTATTTACCAGAATTAAAGAAGAATATCCTAAGTCTGACGAAGCTACTGACATCTTGATGTACATCAACAAAGCTAAGTTAGCACAACAATAGAAGTCATAATGGCTACAACCAACCTATCAGAATACGATAAAGCTACAATCCCAAATGCGAAAGACCTTCGATTTGGGATAGTTGTTTCTGAATGGAATACTGACATTACCGAAAATCTATATAAAGGCGCTCATGAAACTTTAATAGCTTGTGGAGCTTTTGAAGATAAAATAGAGCGTATTAATGTGCCCGGCAGTTATGAATTAATTTATGGTTCAAAGCATCTCTTAAAAAGAGATAAATTTGATGCTATAATAGCTATTGGATGTGTTATTCAAGGAGAAACAAAACATTTCGATTTTGTTTGCGATGCTGTTTCACAAGGAATTAAAGACTTGAACATACTCTATGATTCTCCTACTATTTTCTGTGTACTTACAGACAATAATAAGCAACAATCAATAGAACGTTCTGGAGGAAAGCTAGGTAATAAAGGCGTAGAGTGTGCCATAGCTGCTATAAAAATGGCAACATTAAGATAGTTTTAACAAGCTACTTATACACAAAACTTGACTAAACTCCTTTATTTTGATACTTTTGAATTAGCATCAACATTGGTTTGATTATTGTGGATTTATCCATAAAAACTCTTTACTATGGGCATTTTTAAGCGAACACCAAAAAGATTTGAATACAAACCCAGATATTATAAAGGGGAAGGAAATCCGTTTGAGATCAAACATAAATTTGATGAGTTTAGAACCACAACACAAAAAAAGAATCTAAAAGGTAAATTTGTTGATGCCGTTGAAGATTTTAAGAAAAAAGATTCTGAAGGCACCAGTAAAAAAATATTTATTATTGCCATAATTCTTACCTTGATCTTCTTATACCTTATAGATTTTGACATTTCAATTTTCTTAAAAAAATAATGCCAGACATCATTCAACTGTTACCAGACCATGTTGCAAACCAGATTGCGGCAGGAGAAGTAGTTCAGCGTCCTTCTTCTGTTGTGAAGGAATTGTTAGAAAATGCCATTGACGCCAGAGCAACAGAAATAAAATTGCTTATTAAAGATGCTGGCAAATCGTTAATTCAAGTTATTGACAATGGTATTGGCATGAGCGAAACAGATGCTAGAATGGCTTTTGAACGTCATGCTACGTCAAAGATACAAACGGCTGAAGATCTATTTAATTTATCTACCAAAGGGTTCAGAGGTGAGGCTTTAGCTTCTATTGTTGCTATTTCTCATATAGAATTAAAAACCAAACCCGAAAATAATGAACTAGGGGTACAAATTAAACTGGAAGGAAGCAAGATCATTTCACAAAACCTTGTGAACACTCCTCCAGGAACAAGCATAGCAGTGAAGCACTTGTTCTATAATATTCCTGCTAGGCGTAATTTCTTAAAATCTAACACCATTGAAATGCGACATATCATTGATGAATTTCATCGTGTAGCCATGGCGCATCCTCAAATTACATTTGCTCTATACCATAATGATGGTGAGCTTTTTAATTTAAAAGAAGGTAATTTAAAACAACGTATTGTAGGTATTTTTGGATCAAAAGTCAATGAAAAATTGGTACCTATAGAAGAAGAAACAGATTTAGTTAAAATTTCTGGTTTTATCGGAAAACCAAACTATGCAAAGAAAAAAAGAGGCGAACAATTCTTTTTTACCAATAACCGTTTTATTAAGCATGGTTATTTTCATCATGCTGTGTTAAATGCCTATGATGGCCTAATTGCTCAAGGGTATCATCCTTCATATTTCTTATTTTTAGAAGTACCCAATAATACTATTGATATTAATATACATCCTACAAAAACAGAAGTTAAGTTTGAAAATGAAAAAGCAATCTATGCTATTTTACGCTCAACAGTAAAACATAGCTTAGGGCAGTATAATGTGGCTCCTGTATTAGATTTTAATAAAGATGCCAATTTAGATGTTCCTTATGATTTTAAGAATAAACAAGCTCCTACGCCAAAAGTATCAGTAGACCCTTCTTTCAATCCTTTTGAAGTAGAGAAAGGTCGGCATTCCATAAAAAGAAAACAACAAGAATCTAAGTGGGATTCTCTTTATGTAAATGTAAAAGATGATGCATTGGCTGTGGAACATATAGAAGTAGAAGCACAAGAAGTAACTAAGGAACTATTTGATGAACAGTCTTTAAGTGCTAATGCCAAGACATTTCAAATACATCAAAAATATATACTAAGTGTTATTAAATCTGGCTTTGTATTGATAGACCAGCATTTAGCACATCAACGTATTCTTTATGAAGAATTCTTGACCAAAATAACACTAGATGAATCGGCTAGTCAACAATTATTATTTCCAATAGAAGTTAATTTTACATCTCTTGAAACAGATTTAATCAAAAATATGAGGTCAGATCTTGAAAGTGTAGGTTTTCAATTTGACAGTATCGTTTCTGACAGTATAGTAATTAAAGGAATACCAATGCTAATTAAAGAGAATGAAATTAAAACCATTCTAGAAGAATTATTAGAAAATTTACGTCATGAAATTCCTGAGTCAAGTTTCAGTCAATTAGATATTCTGGCAAAAAGCCTGGCAAAAAGCCTGGCTATAAAAAACGGAGTTAAATTGTCAACCAGAGAACAGGAAGAACTCATTGAACAATTGTTTTCATGTAAAGAACCAAACCATTCTCCCTATGGTAAAAATACCTTTACCACCTTCTCAAGAGATGAAATTGAACTAAAATTTAATAATTAATCAAACCCATATGGGAAAATTAACCGAAGCTATAAAGCATTTATTGATTATTAATGTGCTGTTTTATGCAGCTACTTATTTTATTCCTGATATGCAGGATAAAATGTTTGAACTTTTTGCTTTGTTTTATCCAACTAGTGACTTTTTTAAACCCTGGCAGTATGTTTCGCATATGTTTATGCATGGTAGTACTATGCATATCATTTTTAACATGTACGCTTTATGGGCCTTTGGGTCTCCTTTAGAGCAAATGTGGGGACGCAATAAATTTTTCTTTTTCTATTTTTCAGCAGGTCTGGGAGCAGCTTTAATTTATACACTAGCTAACTATTATTTTCAAGATTATGAAGCTGTGGCCGTTGGTGCATCAGGAGCTGTATATGGCGTTTTAGTGGCTTTCGGCATGAATTTTCCGAATGCCAAATTGGCTTTGATTTTTTTCCCGGTACCCATAGCTGCTAAATATTTTATTCCATTAATTGTGTTTGGAGACTTATTTTTTGGTTTCACCAAATATTCTGTTGGCAATATCGCTCACTTTGCTCATATTGGTGGCGCATTAATTGGCTTTTTAATTATGCTCTACTGGAAACAAAATCAATTTCAGCGTTGGGATAAATAAAAAATAGGTTGCAATTGAGCTTTATAGATCAAATACAGTATAGATTAAAAACTGCAAATGTAGTACAACAAATTATTTACATTACCATTGCCGTTTTCTTAATTTCTTATACTATAGATGCTCTATCATTTTTAATGAATTCTGATAGCAGAGTACTATTTAACTGGTTTTCACTCCCTGCTAATTTTGGCGATTTTCTATCGCAACCATGGTCTATCATAACCTATGGTTTTTTACATGGTGGCTTTTGGCATATCTTATTTAATCTGTTACTGCTTTATTATGTTGGAATCATCTTCTTAGATTTCTTCTCTAAAGAGCAGTTTCTTACTTATTATTTTTTCGGAATTATTTCAGGAGGCATTGTTTTTATGTTGAGTTATAATTATTTTCCTGCGCTTAAAAACGATACTTCATATTTGGTTGGTGCTTCAGCTGGGGTAACAGCTATTTTAGTTGGACTCGCAACTAAAGTACCTAATTATGCCCTTAATTTTAGGTTTATTGGCTCAATAAAATTGTGGTATATAGCTGTAGGGTTCATAATATTAGACATAGTTCAAATACCTCTGGGTAACACTGGTGGTAGACTAGCTCATTTCGGGGGTGCATTAGTAGGCTTTCTGTTAACAAATCAATTTAATGATGGAAAAAGCCTAAGCTCAATATTTTCTAAATCTACAAAACTAAAAAGAGAAAAACCTTTAAGAACTGTTTATAAAAAAAGAAACCCTACACTTTCAAAAGATAAAAATGAGGAACAACGAAAAATTGACACTATCTTAGACAAGATTAGTAAATCTGGTTATGAAACATTAACACAAGAAGAAAAAGATTTCTTATTTTCAGTTGGAAAAAAATAATATCCTACAAATTTTTATGAAGAAACTATCTTTTTTTAATAAGATCATCTTCTTAATAAATAACCTTGCTGCCATATTATTGATAGCATCTTTAATTGTACCTAAACTAAAGCCAACAACATTCTCATTTCTACCTTTAGTTGGACTTGCTGTTCCACTTTTAATTATTGTAAATTTATTTTTTGCTTGTTACTGGATTGCTATAGGTTTCAAGAAGCAATTCTTATTATCTTTCATAGCCTTATTATTAGGTTATTTTTTTTCTTCACCTATATATAAGTTTGACTCAAATTCTAATGACGAAACTGCAGACCAGCTTTCTATTATGAGTTATAATGTGAGAAAGTTTAATATTTATGAGTGGATTAAAGATGAAAATATTACGCTCAAAATACAAGATTTTATTAATAAAGAAAATCCTGATATTTTAATGTTACAAGAGTTTAAGGAAGATGAAAATTTTAAAATAAAACTTCCATTTAGTTTTACTTCTACATCTAATGTAGCTATATTTTCAAAATATCCAATTATAAATTCAGGTAGTTTAAAATTAAAAAGGCATCCTAATAGATCTATTTTTGTTGACATTATTAAAAACAATGACACGCTTAGATTATATACTTTTCATTTAAAGTCCTTAGGAGTGGTGCCTGAAGAAGATTATTTTGGACATTCTAGTTCTAAAAATCTAATAAAGCGCTTAAATTATTCATTTGAAATGCAAGAGGTGCAAGTTAATGATCTTTTAACTGAAATTCAAAAGTGCAAACATAAAGTGATTCTTGCTGGTGATATGAATAACAATGCATATTCATGGTCATATAAAAATTTGAAGGGCAACATGAGTGATACTTTTTTAGAGGCTGGGAAAGGTTTTGGTAAAACCTATAGTTTTAAGGGATTTCCTATGCGGATAGATTATATTTTTGTTGATGAAAGATTAAAAGTGAATCAGCATAAAAATTATAAGGTGAAGTACTCAGATCATTACCCAATTATGGCTACTATTTCTCTTTAGTAACTCGTTTTAAATTCAATAAATTAATAGGATTAATACCTAAATCTTTTACGTTTTTCTGTGAAAACCGAACTACAGCATCATAATACAAAGGTACTACTGGAGCATCTGCTATAATTATGCTATCCATTTTCTGATATAATTCGTAACGCTTATTATTATCAACAGTTACGAAAGCTTCTTCATATAACATATCGAACTTTTCGTTTTTAAAATGCGTATAATTAGGACCATTAGGCGCAAAGTTCTTGCTGTAAAATAAGGATAGATAATTCTCGGCATCAGGATAATCAGCAATCCAGCTGGCTCTAAAAATAGGGAGTTTTCCTGTAGCCTTTGACTGGCGCAACGTAGAAGGCGGAATCACATCTACATTCACTTTCATTCCTAGCTTCTCTAACTCACGCTGAATATATTCGCAGAGATCTAAATATTGACTATTCGTTGTGATAGTAATTTCAGGATTTTGATTTCCAGTTTCCTGTTTGAATTGATCTACAAGCTCTTTCGCTTTAGCAGGATTGTAATCATATCCTTTTAATTTGTTAAAGGAAGGTAGACCTTTGGGTATAAAACCATTTATAGCCGGGGTGCCTATTCCGTTACGCATATACAATATCATTTTCTCACGATCAAATCCATAGTTAATAGCCTGTCTTAATAAATGATTTGAGGTAGGGTAACTTGGTTCTGTATCCATCATTAATCCTAAATATTCAGTATTTAAATAGGAGCCTGTTATTAAATCTAATTGATCTTTATATCTGTTTCTCAATTGCCCATCCGTTGTCAATACATCATCTTTATAAGATGCGTCTAATCCTGATAAAAAATCTATATTACCTTGTACTAATTGTAGGAACTCGCTTTGTTTATCCGGTAAAAAAGTGATAGCTACAGCTTCCAAAAAAGGCAACTTGTTTCCATTCACATCCTTTTCATAATAATAAGGATTCTTTCTGTATACTAACTTTGTATTCTCTACCCACATTTTAAATTGAAACGGACCTGTACCAATTGGATTTGACCGATACTCATTTCCGTAATGTTCAACGATTTCTTTTGGTACAACCGAACAATACTTCATAGATAGTAATCCCAAAAACGGTGGAAATGGTTTTTTTAAATTAATGGAAAACGTAGTATCATTTTCAGCCTTAAAATCAGCAACGTTTTGTAATACCCAACCTCCTGGTGAAGCCACATTTTTGTCTAAAAGCCTTTTAAAAGAATATTCAAAATCAGAAGCCTTAACCATTCTTGTAGAATCTTTACCGAACAAACGATGCTTATGAAACTGAACATTATTTCTTAATGTAAATGAATAGGTTTTTCCATCTTCAGAAATTTGCCAACTTTTGGCAATATCAGGCTGAACATGTAGACTATCATCTAGCTGAACCAATCCATTATATAATTGATTTACTGCCCATATATCTGCCTGTTTTTTGGCAAAGGCCGGGTCAAGTGAACTAATATTAGAGTGCTCATTATAACGAAAGACCTGAGAATCATCAAAAGAGGATTCCTTCTTAGAACAAGAAACAATGATTATCAATAAGTAAAATACAAATCCCAATATCAAACTCTTGCATTTGATCCTGATGATTATCGGGATTGAAATTTGAGATTTAAGAAGTTCGTTTATTTTTTCTTTTCTCTTTATAAAATGCCTTATCTGCAATGTATATTGTTTTTACAAGTTCACAGAACACTACAGAACCATCTTTGTTTGTAACATTCAATTCTTTTATGAGATCAATTTCACCCTTTTCAGCAACATCTTTTTTTATTTGTTGAATTTCATTTTGGGTAAAACTAAAATCAGCATATGCTGTTTCTTTAGCAGGTCGCTTATATTTAATTTCAGCAGCTTTATCCCAGACAACATATGCGCTCTCCAAAATGTTAATCAACTGTACCATATAAATAGGATCAGTAGCTGAAAATAAACTACCTCCAAAAATAGATCCTACATAATTTCGATTCTTGATACTCAACGGGATTCTAATTTTTACGGTTAAAAGATCATCAGACACAAAATATAGTTTACCTGTTGAGCGTCTATACATAGGTGAAATATTAAAACCATATCTAAATATGTCTTTTTTACTCAAAAAATTAGAAAGCATTTTACTCAATTGAGCGTACATACGTTATTTTTTAAAGTTGCAATCTCGTTCTACTTTACAAATGCGCAATTTATAGACTGCATACCATTTTTTTCTTCCCATTTCTCTTGCAATAGTATGCTCTGCATTGTTTTTCCATTTGGTGATTGCCTCTAAACTTGACCAATATGAAACTGTAATCCCCAATTCTTCTCTAACGGACTCAATTCCTAAATAGCCTTCTTGCAGTTTAGCCAGCTCTTCCATTCTATGAGCCGTCTCCAGATATCCTTCATCTATCTCTGTTCTCAGTGTAGAAAAAATAACAGCATAATAAGGTGGTTTTGGTGTATTTGCTATCATAGGTTCAAAATGAATTTTTCTTCGGATATTTTTAGTTCTTCATCAATATAATCGTTCACATATCTAAAACTCAATCGTTTTATAACTTTCATAGAAGCTATATTCTCTTTTGCAACGTAAGCAATCAATCTTGTAAATCCTAAGCCCTTACAAAAACTAACCAAACCTTTAGCTATCTCTTTAGCATAACCTCTACCCCAATATTTTTCTAATAATCTGTAGCCAATCTCACATTTATCAACCTGAATATTAAGAACCTCTTCTGTTGGTGGTTTAGCCTCATTATGATCTACTCCTTTAATCAAGGCAACCGTACCTACAAAAGTGTTGGTTTCTTTATGTTCAACAGCATAAATCCACAAAGAATTGTCGGCTTTTTCATATGAATTTATAAGCCTCTGCAATTCTTCTTTATCTTCCTCATAAGTCATAGCTTTTATTCTTACAAAACGCATAACATTCTCATTTCCCTGCATTTCATGAAAAGGCTCAAAGTCAGCTAATTCAAGCTTTCTTATAATAAAGTTTTCTGTTTCAAAAATTAGATTCATTTCTACTAAAACCGTACTTTTGTGTTCTGTAAATGTACAGTAATGAGTGCACAAAAAAAAGTTGCTTTTTACACTTTAGGATGCAAACTTAATTTCTCTGAAACCTCAACGATAGCTCGAAATTTTGAAAGTGAAGGCTTTAATCGTGTAGGTTTTGAAGAAAAGGCTGACATTTATGTAATTAATACATGTTCTGTTACTGATAATGCCGATAAACGTTTTAAAACTGTTGTGAAATCAGCTTTAAAACAGAACGAAAATTCATTTTTGATTGCCATAGGTTGTTATGCTCAACTAAAGCCGGAAGAGCTAGCTGCTATAGATGGTGTTGATTTGGTGCTAGGAGCCACAGAAAAATTTAATATTACCAGTTATTTAAATGACCTTACAAAGAATGATATTGGAGAAGTTCATTCATGTGAAATTTCTGAAGCCGATTTTTATGTAGGCTCTTACTCAATTGGAGACAGGACACGTGCATTTTTAAAAGTACAGGATGGTTGTGATTATAAATGTACCTATTGTACAATTCCTTTAGCTCGAGGCATCTCAAGAAGTGACACCTTAGAAAATGTTTTAAAAAATGCCAAAGAGATCTCAGAAAAAGGTATTAAAGAAATAGTATTGACAGGAGTGAATATTGGTGACTATGGTAAGGGAGAGTTTGGAAATAAAAAACATGAACATACCTTTTTTGAGTTGGTTCAAGCGTTAGATAAGGTAAAAGGTATACATAGACTACGAATTTCGTCTATTGAACCTAATCTTTTAAACAATGAAACTATCAATTTTGTAGCAGTCTCAAATAGTTTTGTACCTCATTTTCATATACCACTGCAAAGTGGAAGCGACGCGTTACTTAAAAAAATGAAGCGGCGTTACTTGCGGAAAGTATACACAGATCGTGTAGCTAAAATCAGAGAGGTAATGCCAAATGCATGTATTGGTGTTGATGTAATTGTGGGCTTTCCTGGTGAAACTGATGAATTATTTTTAGAGACTTACAATTATTTGAATGATCTTGACATTTCTTATTTACATGTGTTTACCTATTCTGAGCGTCCAAACACAGAAGCTATACATATGGATGGTGTAATACCAAAAAATATACGCCATAAGCGTAGTAAAATGCTACGTGGCTTATCTGTTAAAAAAAGGCGCGCATTTTATGAAAGTCAATTAGACAATGAATTGACTGTACTTTTTGAAGGAGAAAATAAAGAAGGATATATTCATGGTTTTACCGAAAATTACATCAAGGTAAAAGCACCATGGAATCCTGAATTAGTAAATACACTTCATAAAATAGAGCTTACAGAAATTGACACTGATGGTTTGGTACGATTTAACTTTGTAAAAGAGCCTGTTTTAGCCTAATGACAAATAAAATACCTATTTATTTCGTTCCTGGTTTAGGAGCCAGCATTAAAATTTTCGAATACTTAGAATTACCAGATGAGCTGTTTGAGATTCATTATTTAGATTGGCTCGTACCAGAATCAGTTAATGAGAATATTGAACATTACGCTCAACGTATGTGTAATAGGATTATACATGAAAATCCGGTATTGATCGGAGTTTCATTTGGGGGAATCATGGTACAAGAAATGAGCAAACTTATTAAAACAAGGAAAACCATTATTATATCTAGCTTTAAGTCATATGCAGAAATGCCAAAACGGATGAAAGTGACCCGAGCTACAAGAGCATACAAGTTATTTCCTACTAAATCAATCAATAGTCTTGAAAATTTTTCGAAATATGCTTTTGGTGACTTTGCAAAAAAACGAGTAGAACTTTATAAAATGTATATGTCCATGCGAGATGAAACTTATTTGCCCTGGGCTATCTACAATGTATTACATTGGAAACAAGAAAAACCTTTAGAAAATATTGTCCATATTCACGGAACAGATGATGGGGTTTTCCCTATAAAGCATATAAAGAATTGCATTACAATTCAAGGCGGAACTCATGTTATGATCTTGAATAAAGCAAAGCAAATTTCAAAACTACTAATAGAACATATTTCTTAACTTGCGCACATGAATGTGGAGAAAACCTTTATTGAAGGATTATTGATAATAACCCCAAAAGTTTTTGCTGATGACAGGGGTTATTTTTTAGAAAGTTATAACAAAAAAAATCTAGAAAACATTTTAGATGTCGAGTTTGTTCAGGATAATGAATCTTCTTCTCAAAAAGGAGTGCTTCGCGGCCTTCATTTTCAAAAACCTCCATTTGCACAAGGAAAATTGGTAAGGGTTATTAAAGGAAGTGTTCTAGACGTTGTGGTTGACCTAAGAAAAGATTCATCAACATATGGTAAACATTATAAGAATGTACTCTCAGGTGAGCATAAAGAACAATTATATATACCTAAAGGCTTTGCTCATGGTTTCTTGGTCTTAGAAGATAATACCATCTTCAGTTATAAGTGTACTGATTATTACAATAAAGATGCCGAAGTCTCTTTATTATGGAGCGATGAAACACTTAATATCAACTGGCAGGTTAATGATCCCGTTATATCCGAAAAAGATACACTGGGCTTGGCATTCGCTAATTACGAATCACCTTTTTAAAATTTTATCAATGCAGAAATCTTATAAAATTATCATATTCATAGCTATTATCATTACCTGTGGAGTTTTAATCAACGCAACCCAGCAATCCTCAAATGATGAAGTACCAGTTAATGACAAAAATGATATTACGTTTAAAAATACCAGTGATTCTTATACTATAAAAGCTGTTAAAATTCCTCAAAACCTTTCTTTTGCAGGAGAGCGAGTTCCATTGGAAAAACCAGATGTAAAAGAACGTATTGATCGTGAACTTTTGGTAAATACCTACTGGCAATCAAATGCATTATTATGGCTAAAAAGAACACACAAATATTTTCCAGTTATTGAGCCTATTTTAAAAGAGAAAGGTGTACCTGATGATTTTAAATATTTAGCAGTTATAGAAAGTGATTTACGTAATGTAACTTCACCTGCAGGTGCTAAAGGTATGTGGCAAATGTTACGCGCTGCTGCCCGTGAAAACGGACTGGAGGTAAATGATAATGTAGATGAACGGTACCATTTAGAAAAAGCAACCAGAGCTGCATGTGATTATTTGATAGCTGCTAAGAACAGGTTAGGTAATTGGACATTAGCTGCTGGAGCATATCATGCAGGTAACCATGGTATTGACAAACGACTAAAAGAGCAAAAAGTAGATAGATACTGGGAAGTCCTGGCGGGTGAAAATACAGAACGCTATGTACCTCGTATTCTTGCTGCAAAAGAAATCCTTTCAAACCCCAAAAAGTATGGGTTTGATTTTGACAAAGAAGATCTTTACATATTACCCGAAAGTTACGAAGTAAAAGTAGATACTCCAATTACCAATATTGCGGCTTTTGCTAAAAAATTTAATACTTACTACAAAGAGTTAAAGGTTCATAACCCGTGGTTGCGAGAGAATAAATTGAACAACAAATCAGGTAAGCTATACTATATTAAAATACCAAAGTAATTATAGGTTTTCTAATAATGTCATAGAATCACGTTTTAAAAGACTTGCATTATCTTCAAAAATTTTAATCATAATTTCTGGCTTATTAAATAGGTAAACTCTAGCCTTATCTTTTGCTTCAATTTCAATTGTTTCTTTAGCATTTACATACAGATCAGAACGATTTTGAGCATTTAACCGTACATAATCACTCGTAAATTCGGCACCTTTAAAAGTACTATTACCATCGGTACTTAAAACCATATTAGAGGTTTTACCTGAAACTTCAACAGAAGCACTACCTACATTATTAATTACAATACCCTCAGTATTAATACTTGCCTTTAACTTTGCTGACTCTTTAAGATCAAGGCTTATACTATCGGTTTTCACGGTAAGCTCTGCTTTAGAGCGGTCACTTCCTTCAAATTTAAAAAACTTCGTTTCAGCATTTAACTCTATATCAGCCTTATTGTTAAGCACCAAATTCAAGTTAAAAAAATCCATCTTATCAAGCGCAATTACTTTACTGTCTTCATTTAATTCAATAAAGTCTAAGTCTTCAACATAAAGTATTAAATCAAAGCGCTTAGAACGAGTTATTCTTCTATTTAATGATAAAACTAATGTTCCATCTTTAACATCAGAATCTAAAACATCGTGCAAATTCTCATCAGCCTCTATTTCTAGTTTATTCTGATTGCCTTGTTTTAAAGTCAATTTTATTTTATCATTCACTTCAAGTTGTGAGAAATATTTAAAGTTACGTTCATCTTTTGTTACAATTCTATTTCCTTTGATTTTCGTTTGGGATATTACGGATTGTCCAATCAATAAGATTGAAAAGAGGAGTAAAAATTTTTTCATACAGTTTCTAGATTTTGTTTGACTTGTTCGTATTCTGTAATTATATCTTTCAAAATTTGTGCCGCAGGCTTAATATCATGAATCAATCCCGCTATTTGTCCAATTTCGAGCTCACCCTCATCTAAATCTCCTTCAAACATTCCTCGTTTTGCCCTAGCTCGACCAAGAAGTTTTTTTAACTCTTCTTCGGTTGGACACTTTTCATAAAGTGTCTGTACATCATCATAAAACTTATTTTTCAATAATCTTACAGGCGCTAATTCTTTTAGTGTAAGCTGTGTATCTCCCTCTTTGGCTTTTATAACCTCCCGTTTGAAATTAATATGTGAAGACGCTTCATTACTTGCCACAAAACGACTTCCAACTTGAACACCGTCTGCCCCTAATATCATGGCTGCTAACATTCCTCTACCAGTTGCTATTCCTCCTGCTGCAATAATTGGGATATGGACTTTCTCTTTTACCATTGGTATCAGTGTAAAGGTAGTAGTTTCATCTCGGCCATTATGCCCTCCAGCCTCAAAACCTTCAGCAACCACAGCGTCTACACCTGCCTCTTGGGCCTTTAAAGCAAACTTTACACTACTTACTACGTGAACAACCTTAATCCCTTTTTCTTTAAGAAAAGATGTCCAAATTTTAGGATTACCTGCAGAGGTGAAAACAATTTTTACTTCTTCATCCACAATAATTTGCATTAATTTGTCAATATCAGGGTATAGCATCGGCACATTTACTCCAAATGGCTTGTTGGTAGTTTGTTTGCATTTTTGAATATGCTCTAATAAAACCTCAGGATACATGGAGCCCGCTCCTAATAACCCTAAACCACCTGCATTACTGACCGCAGATGCTAATCGCCATCCACTAGCCCAAATCATACCAGCTTGAATAACAGGATATTCAATATTGAATAAGGAGGTAATTCGGTTATGCATAAATGCTAAGGTATATATTTTATGCTAATAAATGAACATTTGATTGAGCATAGAAAGGTTCCGCTATTTTGGAATTAGCTTATGAAATAACTCCTGAACCAAGCAACTCATCCTCTTGATACCAAGCCACAAATTGTCCTTCGGTAATAGCAGATTGCTCATTCTCAAAATCCGCATATAATCCATTCTCTACCCTATACAAGGTTGCTTTTTCCAACGGTTGACGGTATCGTATCCTAGCTAACACATCCATAGATTCGCCGTTAGTAAGCATTAAGTCTTCCCGAACCCAATGAACCTCTTCTTCATTAACAAAAAGTGTACTTCTGTACAATCCTCTATGATCTTTACCTTCACCAGCGTAAATAACATTCTCTTCTACGTCAGTATCTATGACAAATAATGGTTCTTTGGTTCCGCCTACGGCTAAACCTTTGCGTTGTCCTTTAGTAAAGTAATGTGCCCCTTGATGCTTGCCAACTACAATACCATCTGTAGTAGAATATTCAATTTTTTTTGCTTTAAAAGCCAACTCTTCTTCCTTTGAATCAAAGCTAGAATTAACGGCTTCAAAAATTTCTGAATTTTCAGGAATTTTAACAATACTACCTTCTTTGGACTCAAGTTTTTGCTGTAAAAATTCCGGTAAACGAACCTTTCCTATAAAGCACAAACCTTGAGAATCTCTCTTTTCAGCAGTTACCAAATTTAGCTCTGTAGCTATTCTACGCACTTCAGGCTTTGTTAACTCACCAATAGGGAATAATGATTTAGCTAGTTGCTCTTGTGAGAGCTGACACAAAAAGTAGGATTGATCCTTGTTTAAATCTTTACCCGCCTTTAGCTGATAAATAATTTTTTTGTCCTTTACAAATTCATCCTTTCTACAGTAATGGCCAGTAGCCACAAAGTCAGCGCCTAGATCTAACGCTATCTTCATAAATACATCAAACTTAATTTCTCTGTTACAAAGTACATCAGGGTTTGGAGTACGCCCCATTTCATATTCTCGAAACATATAATCAACAATACGCTCTTTATATTGTTCGCTTAAATCAACAACTTGAAACGGAATACCTAATTTTTCAGCAACGAGCATGGCATCATTACTATCTTCTAACCAAGGACATTCATTAGAAATAGTTACAGATTCGTCATGCCAGTTTTTCATAAAAAGACCAATTACTTCGTAACCCTGCTCCTTTAATAAATATGCAGCAACACTAGAATCAACACCTCCTGAAAGTCCGACTATAACTCGTTTCATGTTTTTATATTGAGCTTGCAAAGATACTCAAAATGAGACATAAAAAAACCATAGCGACTGCTATGGTTTGGTTATAATTGAGGTATGTTTAGCGCACAAAACTCATTCTATTATTCTTTTACTTCTTTTTTCTTTTTAGGTCGAGGCTTCTTTTTATTAGGTTGCTCAGTACTTACCAATTCGCCATCAGCATAATTCTCCCAAGTACCAACGCGAACATCGTCTTTAAATTGCCCTTTGGTTGTTAATTCTCCTGTTTTTCTACTATAATAAGCTGCTGGCCCATTAAGCAAACCGTTTTTGTATGTAAAATCTTGATAAATATGTCCCTTAATAGCATATTTCTTATAGTTTCCATCAAGTTTTCCATCAACGTAATTAGTTATTTCTGTAGGCTTTCCATCTTTAAAAAACGTCTTATAAGGGCCATTTAATTTTCCATTCAAGTAATTCTCTTCTGACATTACCGTCTTGCCATCTTCATGAAAATAAATCCATTTACCAACTCGCTCTTTACCTTTCATTTTACCCTTACTTTCAATTAACCCTTCTTCAGTGTAGAACTTTACATCGGCCACATCATTACCCTTAGTATATTCTTTTACAACAACCGGATGATCTGAACTTGCAGCAGAGTAAAACTTAAAAGTTCCTACTTCTTTACCATGATCAAAGTTACCAACATAGCGAATACGTTTGTTTTTGTAGTATTTTTTCCAAACACCATGACGTTTTCCATTGGGATCAAATTGATTTTCCTGCGCAAAAACGCCACTAATAAAAAATAAACCACTCAGTAGAATTACAAATTGTTTTTTCATATCACCTATAACTATTAAATATAAAAATTGTTGTGTTTTTAATGAATTTTTTAATTGATAGACAACATGCATGCCAAATGTTAAAGAAATTATAAAAATCAATTTTGTTTAACTTTTATATATTTTTATTAAACAAAATATTTATCTTAGCAAAGAATTTAAACTTTAATTTTAATGAAAAACTTATCAAAATTATTTAAAGGATTAGCAATTCTATTCATGGCTATGACCATCACTTCATGTAGTGATGATGACGACGGTAATGTGGTTGAAACCACAAGTATTGCAGATTTTGTTGCAGCTGCTGGAGAAAATTACACTTCTTTATTAGCTGCCCTAGAAAAAGCAAATTTGGTATCTACTCTTGACGGTACAGGTCCTTATACTGTGTTTGCTCCAGATAATACTGCCTTTGCCAATTTCTTAAACGACAATGGCTTTGCAGATCTTGACGCAGTACCAACAGATGTACTGACAGAAGTACTTTTGAATCATGTAGTAAACGGAGCAGTTCAATCATCAGCATTATCTAATGGTTATATTAAAACTTTGGCTACCTCAAGTGCAGCTGGTGAGCCTATGGATATGTTTGTAGATATTACTTCGGGTGTTGTTTTAAACGGAGTTTCAACAGTAACAGGTGCAGACAATCTTGTTGACAATGGAATTATACATTTAGTTAATGAAGTTATTGGGTTACCTTCAATAGCAACTTTGGCTGGTGCAAATCCTAATTTTTCAAGTTTAGTAGCTGCATTAGGAGCAGCTGATTTGGTAACCACTGTTTCAACTGGTGGTCCATTCACAGTTTTAGCTCCAGATGACGCTGCCTTTACAGAATTTTTGGATGGTGCAGCTTTAGGCGATATTCCAGTTGCTACATTAACGCAAGTATTATTGAATCATGTATTAGACGGTTCAATTCTATCCTCAGTGTTAGTGGCTGCAGGTGCTGATTATGCTAATACAAAAGCATCAGGGCCGAATGATAATGCTTTGAGTATCTATTATAACACTTCAGATGGGGTAAAGTTCAATGGAATTTCAACAGTAACAACTGCAGATGTTATAGCTAATAATGGTGTAATACATGCAGTTGATAAGGTAATAGATTTACCAACCGTTGTAGATTTTGCGCTAGCGGATCCCACATTCAGTATTCTGGTACAGGCATTGACAAGAGAAGCTTCTTTCACATTTGTGGAAACTTTGTCAACACCAGATGGAACAGATCCTGCACCATTTACAGTATTTGCTCCTACGGATACCGCATTTGGTGATCTTCTTACTGAACTAGAAGTTGCAGGCTTGGCAGATATAGCCACAGAAACGTTAGAGACTACTTTAACATATCATGTAGTCGCTGGCGCGAATGTTTTAGATTCGGCACTGATGGATAATATGACCATTACTACTCTTGGAGGCGATATCACTGCCAATATAACAGGCGGAGCAAAACTTACAGATGCCAATGGAAGAGATAGTAATATAGTTGCTACAAATGTACAGGCAGCTAATGGAATTATTCATGTAATTGATAAAGTAATATTACCTCCTCTTGGTAAATAAAAAAGTACGTAGTACGTTTGGTTAATTAGGTTTGGTTAAAACTTCTGTCTTATGTTTCTTAAGGCAGAAGTTTTATTTTTTTAAAACATAACATACAAAAAATTAAATACTTACAATCAAGCACCAAAATAAGTCATTCAAATGGATACTAATTCTTTGAAAAAAGAGTTATAGTATAGAATTTACTAACTAATATCCTACATGGTTTCCGTTAAGAACATGACCAAATACTCTTTGATCAAGGAATTAAAGGCAAAAAAAATCTTGAGCAAGGCACAGCGTGATAAGATCAGCAAGCAAATCTTAAAAGATGAGCAGTTGTTTCAATCATTAGTTGAAATTACCTTTGATTATGATACAGAAGTTTCGGTGAAAGCATCATTGATTTTAGAAACTGTTTGTGAAGAACGTTTGGAGTGGATTGCTTATAACCTTTCTTATTTCACAGAAAATATTGCAGATATTAAAAATGAAAGTGCCATAAGACCTGCAGCTAAAATCTGCAATCTTATCGCTAAAGAAGTAAATTCTAAATTCGACTCGCCCATAAAAATTATCACAACTCAACAACAAATTGACCAGATGATAGAAACTTGTTTTTATTGGTTAATGAAAGGCGACACCAAAGTAGCTAGCAAAGCACACGCCATGGAAGCTTTATATCATTTAGGAGTTCAAATTCCTTGGATACACTATGAACTTAAAATGATCATAGATCAAAATACCGAAAATGAAAGCCCGGCATACGGTACCAGAGCTACAAAGATATTAGAGCTGATGGCTAAGCAAAATATGGCTTAAATCTTCCTTAAATAAATTCGATAACATCTTCTTAAATCATTATTTTTGTGGTTTTAACCGCAATATCTAATGACTTTAAACAGCTTAAATGCTATATCACCTATTGACGGTAGGTACCGAAACAAAGTTGAACAGTTAGCCAATTATTTTTCTGAAGAAGCGTTGATCAAATACCGCGTGAAGGTTGAGATTGATTATTTTATAGCTTTATGTGAAATTCCACTACCTCAATTACAGGGGTTTGACCATACTTTGTTTGACAGCTTACGAGAGATTTATCAAAATTTTTCGGCAAAAGATGCCCAAGCTATCAAGGATATTGAAAAAGTTACAAATCATGATGTAAAAGCTGTTGAATATTTTATCAAAGAAAAATTTGATGGCTTACAGCTTCAGAAGTTCAAAGAGTTCATCCATTTTGGATTAACCTCACAGGATATTAATAACACTGCCATTCCTCTTTCTATTAAAGATGCAATTGGTGATGTATATATTCCTGAATACTTTAATGTTCTTCATAAGCTAGAAGAACTTTCTAAAGAGTGGGCTGACATTCCTATGCTGGCAAGAACGCATGGACAACCAGCCTCACCTACTCGATTAGGTAAAGAAATTGAAGTTTTTATTGTTAGACTAAAAGAACAATTCAACTTATTAAACGATATACCTAGTGCTGCTAAATTTGGTGGGGCCACGGGTAATTTCAATGCACATAAAGTAGCCTACCCAGATATAGACTGGAAAGCTTTTGGAAATAGCTTTGTGCAAAGTTTAGGTTTACAACATTCTTTTCCCACTACACAAATTGAGCATTATGACCATATGGCTGCGTTATTTGATAATTTAAAGCGTATTAATACTATTATCATAGATTTGAACAGAGATATTTGGACCTATATTTCTATGGATTATTTCAAACAACAGATCAAAAAAGGAGAAATAGGCTCTTCTGCAATGCCGCACAAGGTAAATCCTATTGATTTTGAAAATTCTGAAGGTAATTTAGGTATAGCCAATGCCATTTTTGAACATTTAGCCGCAAAACTTCCTATTTCAAGATTACAACGAGACCTCACTGATTCAACAGTACTTAGAAATGTTGGTGTTCCTTTTGCACATACGATTATTGGGTTTAAATCTACGTTAAAAGGGTTAAGCAAACTATTGCTTAATAAAGATAAATTTGAGCAAGACCTAGAAGATAATTGGGCTGTAGTAGCTGAAGCCATTCAAACCATCCTACGGCGTGAAAATTACCCGAATCCTTATGAAGCATTAAAAGGTCTGACCCGAACAAATGAGATGATAAATGAGCAGTCAATAGGCAATTTTATTGATGGGCTTGATGTTTCAGAGGCTATCAAAACTGAGTTAAAAATAATCACTCCAAGTAATTATACAGGTATCTAAATGACACGATCTTTCATTTATATTGGCCTCATATCTTTTTTAATTTCCTGCCAAAGCAGTACAAATATAGATACATTTAAAACTGGTACGTATAAAACCTATTTAGATGAATCAGACGAAGTGTCTACAGCAGTAAGAAATGATTCTCTACAAATTGAAATATATAGAGGTAAAAAGGACACCTTTAGAATTACTTGGCTCTCTAATTTTGAGTATGAATTGAAAAAGCTAAACCCTAAAAAAGGGTTAGATAGTCTTCCTTTTTATGTAAAAATCACCGGAGTTAAAGACAGCACATATACATTTAGAGCTTATTATAAAGGCTCAAACTTTAAACAAAAAGGAAAAGCCGTAAAAATAAAGGAATAGATCATGGATATATTTTTACAACCAGATACCTGGGTAGCCTTGCTAACACTTACATTTCTTGAAGTAATATTAGGTATTGATAATATTATCTTCATTTCAATTACTGCAAATAAATTACCCGCCGAATCACAAAAAAGAGCAACGCGTATAGGGCTTTTACTGGCCATGATCTTTAGGATTCTATTGTTGTTAGGTGTCTCATACCTCATCGCTATGAAATCTGCATTATTTAGTTTTGACCTGAGTTGGATAAAGGCAGATATTTCAGGGCAGAGTTTAATACTATTTGCAGGAGGGCTTTTCTTGCTCTATAAGAGCACAAAAGAAATTCATCAAAAAGTTGAAGGTGCTGAACATGAAATTGGGGCAAAAACCAACGGCAGTGCCTCTTTTTTAAAAGTGATCATTCAAATTGTATTGATTGATATTGTCTTTTCATTTGATTCTGTGTTAACAGCCGTTGGTATGACCAATGGTATTCCTGGTGCATTACCTATTATGATCGTTGCCGTTGTCATTTCTATTTTAATTATGATGATTTTTGCTACTCCGGTAAGTAACTTTGTAAACACACACCCTACCATACAGATGTTAGCACTATCATTTTTAATATTAATTGGATTTATGCTAGTAACAGAGGGGGCACATCTTTCTCATGCTGAAATTTTTGGTAAGCAGGTAGGTGCCATTCCTAAAGGCTATTTGTATTTTGCAATTGCCTTTTCGTTAGGTGTGGAAGCATTAAATATGCGTATGCGAAAAAATGTTCCAGATTAACTATCTTTGGCAAATCAGTGACAAATAAAATACTACATAAAGCTTTTGGTGTATTTCTTACACTCGTCATACTATTTCCTGTTGGGGTACAAGCGGCGCATGCTTTTGAAAAACATGAACACAAAGTATGTAAAGCAGTAGACACACAACATTATCATAATCTTGAAATTGAGTGTAGTATTTGCCATTTTCAGGTAAAGCATGATACATTTCATGTACTTCCTGAGTTTGAATTAGAAGAATTTAATAACTATAATCCATTGGTTATTGGTGTAATTTCAAAAGAACTTACATCACATATAAACCAAAAATCTCCTAGAGGTCCTCCGTATTTTTTCTTTGTATAAATCATTATAAAGAAAAAATTCAAATCAAAAAATTTCAATGCGCCTAGTTTTGATGCTACTGCTTATATGCAGTTTTATGTCACATTCACAAGATTGCACATCCAATCTTTCTGGAAGTGTTTTAGACCTTCATGATGGAAAACCTCTTGAAGAAGCTACTTTAATTGTTGTAGGTACAAATAAAGTTGTTGTTACTGACTTTGAAGGAAAGTATAATATCAAAGGTTTATGTAATAGAAGCTACTCAATTCAAGTGGCTCATCCAAGTTGTTTGACTAGGATATTCTCTGTAAAGATAGAGGGAAAATCTACCAAAGTTTTTAGATTAGAGCATCATATTGAAGAGTTTAATGAAATCACCATCAAAGGAAAAGCTTTTGAAGATAAGGCAAGAACTATTGAAAATACTAAAATTTCAAGAGAGGAAATTGAGCAAAACAGTAGTGGAAACCTGGGTGACGTCTTAAATAATATAAGCGGTGTATCCTCATTAAATACGGGCAATGCTATTTTAAAGCCTTTAATTAATGGATTACATAGCAGTCGAGTAGTAATTATTAATAACGGGGTGCGTATGCAAGATCAAGAATGGGGTGCAGAACACGCACCTAATATTGATATTAATACAGCTGATAATATAACATTGATTAAAGGTGCAGGAGCATTACAATATGGCGGCGATGCTATTGGAGGAGTTATTATAGCAGAATCGTCAAATGCCCCTGTAAAAGATAGTTTATATGGTAAAACTATACTTTCTGGTATGACAAACGGCAGAGGTGGGTCATTAACTACCAGGCTTATTAAAAGTACTGAAAAAGGTTGGTCCTTTGGTATACAAGGAACATTAAAACGTTTTGGTGATTTTGAAACACCAGATTATGTATTAAGTAATACTGGCATATTTGAGAGGAATGCATCTGCTAAGATAGCTTTAAACAAATTTAACTATACCTTAGAAGGGTATTATTCCTTCTTTAAAAATGAAATTGGTATTCTTAGAGCTTCTCATTTAGGAGCTTCTAGTGATTTAGCCAGAGCTATAAACAATGGTGTTCCTTTACGAATTGATCCTTTTACATACGATATTAATCCGCCCAATCAAGATGTGACACATCATTTGGCTAGATTGAAAGCCACTAAATTATTTGATGGTATAGGAAGACTAAGTTTTCAATATGACTTTCAACTGAATAAAAGGTTAGAGTTTGATATACGAAGGGGGAGTCTAAAGGATGTTCCTTCGGTTGACATTGATCTGCTAACACATTCAATTAATTTAGATTTGGCAAGCGATCTTTCAGATAAGTTAGGTTTAAAAACAGGTATCACAGGAAGATTTCAAAAAAACACTCCTGATCCCAGAACAGAAGTAAGAAGGTTAATACCTGATTATGATCGTTATGACTTTGGGGTGTACACTATTTTTGATTATCAAGTCAATGATAAATTACTCTTAGAGCTTGGAGGTCGTTATGACTATACGCATTTAGATGTTTTTAAGTTTTATAGAACTTCTTTTTGGGAGTTCAGGAATTATGATCAATTATTTCCTGAAATTGTTATCGATGATTTGGGAACTCAGGTTCTAACGAATCCTAAGCTAAATTTCAATAACATCTCTGCAACTGCGGGTATTAACTATAGTTTCAATACTGATTATAAACTATTATTTAATTATTCATTAGCATCAAGGGCCCCTAACCCTTCTGAGCTATTTAGTGATGGATTGCATCACTCAGCTGCCAGATTTGAAATTGGCGACTTACGTTTTGACTCTGAAATAGCACATAAATTTGGTTTGACTTTAAAAAAGGAAAGTGATGTTTTCAATTTTAGTATAAATCCTTATTTGAATATTATAAATGATTTTATTCTTATTGAGCCTATAAATTTTGACGCTACGAGAAGAGGATCTTTTCCTTTTTGGGAATATCGTCAAACAAACGCTCGTATTTTTGGATTTGATATTGACGCATCATATGCATTTACAGAAAACATAAGTTTTACACATCAATTTTCATTCTTAAAAGGAAGAGATATAACACTTGATTTATCATTAATTAATATGCCTCCTGCTGAAACAAAGAATGAAATTGCATATAAAAACAAACGACTTAAAAATTTACAGATTGCTTTAGAGAGTCACTATGTTTTCCGTCAAAATGAATTTCCAAATAACAATTTTGAAGCTTTTATTGTGGAACTAGATAGAGATGTGCTTGTAGATATTAGCACACCTCCAAGTGCATATCACTTATTAAACTTTCGTTCAAACTTAGATTTTGAACTAACTAAAAAATCAAAGCTTACTGTGGGAGTTGGAATAAATAATCTATTAAACACCTCTTACAGAAACTATCTGAATCGTCTTCGTTATTACGCCGATGATTTAGGTAGAAATTTTTTTATAACACTAAAAATTAATTATTAATACTTTAAAAAATAAAAACATGAAAAATTTAAAATTAGCAAGTCTTTTATTCTTCTCACTTGTTCTGTTATCTGCTTGTTCTAGTGATGATGATACTCCAGAGCCGGTTAATGAACCAGAGCTTATTACAACAGTAAAAATAACTTTGACACCTAGTACTGCTGGACTTTCTACAGTAGTTTTAGAGAGTATAGATTCAGATGGTGACGAAGGACCTGCCCCAGCAATTAATACTGTTGATGGTGACCTTTTGGCTGGTGAAGCCTACACAGGAACTGTTGAGTTTTTTAATGACAATGAAACTCCACCAGAGAATATTACCGATGAAGTTGAAACAGAAGATGATGAGCATCAAGTATTTTTTACCGCTGGCAGTG
Source organism: Maritimimonas sp. 2405UD52-3 (assembly GCF_056591715.1). Lineage (NCBI taxonomy): Bacteria > Pseudomonadati > Bacteroidota > Flavobacteriia > Flavobacteriales > Flavobacteriaceae > Maritimimonas > Maritimimonas sp. 2405UD52-3. The sequence continues at coordinate 129,780 of NZ_JBWQOL010000003.1, read as the reverse complement.
CATTAGATGTTACTACTTCAAACCTAAATCAAGATGGCGATGGTAACGCACTGGGTACCGAATTTACGTTAACTGCAGGAGCTGTAAGTAACGGAACGCTCACAGTTACACTCCGTCATGAACCAACTAAACCAAATGGTGGTGATTTAACAGTAGCTGGAGGTGAAACAGACGCAGAACGTATTTTCAATCTTGAAGTAGTAGATTTATAAAATTTTATTAATTATTTAAAAAACACCCTTAGAATTTAATTCTAAGGGTGTTTTACTTTATATAGTATCATCAAAAAAATATAAATCATTTAAATTAATTACCTTTAGTTTCTTAATTACTTAAGTATGAAAAAAATTACACTATTCTTATTTGGATGTTTATTTTCACTTGGCTTATTCGCTCAAACAGAAGCTGAAAAAGTAACTTCTACTGTTACCAAAAATAATATTGAAGGACATATATACTTTCTCGCTTCTAACGAATTAAAAGGTAGAGAAACAGGCACTCTCGAAAATGACATAGCCGCTTCTTATTTAGCAAATAGCTTTAGACGTTATGGTGTAAAGCCTGCTGATAATGGTAGTTATTACCAAACTATAACTCTAGAGAAAGTTTCTGCGGCCGATAAAACCTCTATAAAATTAAACTCAATTTCTTCACAAAAATTAGCAACTGTAAAAGCGGGCAATACTAATTTCTTGGGAGAGGCTGTTTTTTTAAATTTTGGCTTGGAAGATGATTATAAAGGCAAAAATATTACCGGTAAATTAATTATTGCAAAAGCAGGTACACCAGACAATGAAACTTCAATGGGTGCATTCAATTCGGCTAAAGAAAAACGGAAATTAGCGCAGGAAAATGGTGCAGCTGGTTTAGTTGAACTTGCCAATGTAGATGATAAAGTGTGGGGGCAGTTCATGCACTATTTTAATGAGTCAAAGTTGACAGTTGCAAAAGAAGAAGAGGATAAAAGCATCCCCCATGTCTGGATGAAAAATTCTGGAGGAGCTATAGCAACAAAACTGGCTTCTGAGAAAAAAATTACTGCGTCTTTAATTATAGAAGGTATTAACAAATCAGAAATACGAGCTAAAAATGTGGTAGGTATGGTTGAAGGCACCGACGCAAAATTAAAAGACCAATATGTAATCTATTCGGCGCATTATGATCATATAGGTATTGGCAAACCAAATGCAGAAAAAGATTCTATTTATAATGGTGCAAGAGACAATGCTGTAGGTGTTGTTACTGTATTAAGTGCAGCTGAAAATATTGCAAAATATCCTACTAAGCGTTCGGCGCTCTTCATTTTATTTGATGCAGAAGAAAAAGGTTTATTAGGAAGCCAATATTATGTTGAAAATCCGGTAATTCCATTAAAACAAATGGTGTATTGCTTTAATAGTGATAATGGGGGGTATAATGATATCTCTAAAGCCACTATTATAGGTTTGGGAAGGACTACGGAAAAAGAGCATATTGTAAATGCCGCAAGGGAATTTGGTTTAGAAGCCATTGATGATCCGGCACCAGAACAAGGGTTGTTTGATCGGTCAGATAATGTGCATTTTGCCAAAAAGGGTGTTCCTGCTCCTACATATAGTATGGGCTTTACAGCTTTTGATGCAGAACTCATGAAATATTATCACCAAGCGGCTGACAATCCGGAAAGTATAGACTATAACTATTTAGATAAGTTTTTTAAATCATATGTATTGGCATGTAGACTCATTGCAAATGATATGGAGACACCTTTTTGGACAGAAGGGGATAAATACTATGATGCTGGTATGAAGCTCTATAATAAGAAATAAAATGAGATACCTGGTTTTATTTTTTACATTGATGTTCTTTACTGTTTCATGTAAAAAAGTTGAAAAAACTCCTGAAATTGATACCGAATTAAATGAACTTTTTGGTTTAATGCAAGGTTCTTTTAACTCTGAAAGTCAAGCTAAAGCAGACTCTACATATTACAATATTTCATTACATATGTACCCCATATGGAAAGATCAAGGTAATTTCTTATATGTAGAGCAGGCCATAAATAGTGCTCAAGATAGGCCTTACAGACAACGTATTTATGAAGTTACACGATTGAATGACAGTATTTTTAGTTCGGCTATTTATACAATACCTGCTGATTCACTTTGGATTGGTAAATGGAAAAATCCAGAAGATTTTAAAGCACTCACAAAAGAAGATCTTGCTATTAGAAATAGCTGCGAGGTACTCTTAAAAAGAATAGGTGAGAAGCATTTTAGAGGTCAAACAGGCAAAGCCACTTGTGAAAGCACATTGCGCGGTGCTTCTTATGCCACCAGTGAAGTAGAAATCTTAAAAGACCAAATTATTTCTTGGGATAGAGGTTTTGATGCTGAAGGTAAGCATGTATGGGGTGCTGAAAAAGGTGGTTATGTATTTGATAAGTTAGAAAATTAACGGAAATCGTTATTTCACCTTAATGTTAAATGCCTGCTGGTCTTCAATTTTACCAATTAAAACATCATTTTCTTCTACTTTACCAACACCAGCTGGTGTTCCGGTAAATATAATATCTCCTTTTTTCAACGTAAAAAATTGAGATATATAAGCTATCAATTCATCAACTTTCCAGAGCATAGCATTAGTATTGCCTTGTTGTACCACTATATCATTCTTCAACAGTTGAAAGTTAAGATTCTCTAAATCAAACTCCGTTTTACGGTAGAATTGACCAATAACTGCACTACCATCAAAAGCCTTTGCTTTCTCCCAGGGTAAACCTTTTTCTTTACATTCAGATTGTACATCTCTTGCCGTGAAATCAATACCTAAGCCTATTTCATCATAATATTTATGCGCAAATTTTTTATCAATATATTTACCCACTTTATTGATCTTGACCAATACCTCTACCTCATGATGCACATTATTCGTAAAGGGTGGAATAAAAAAGGGCATCTTCCTTGGTAAAACAGCAGAATCAGGTTTTAAGAAAACTACAGGATGTTCCGGTCGCTCATTGGCTAATTCTTCTATATGTTTGGCATAATTTCGACCTATACAAATGATCTTCATACTTCAGTAAAATTATTCAGATCCTGTTTCAGGAAAAACAACAGTTCTATTTTCATGAACAATGATCTGACGCTGCAAGTGATACTTTACTGCCTTTGCCAATACCAAACGTTCTACATCAGCACCTATCTTCTTTAAGCTTTCAGGAGTACTCTCATGGGTTACTCTTTCTATACCTTGCTCAATAATGGGCCCCTCATCTAGATCAGCAGTAGCATAGTGAGCTGTAGCGCCAATTAGCTTTACCCCTCTTTCATAGGCTCTTTTATAAGGGTTAGCCCCCTGAAAAGCTGGTAAAAATGAATGATGAATATTGATGATCCGTTGCGGGTATCTATTGATAAAGTCTTCAGATAATATTTGCATATATCTTGCCATAACGATCAAATCAATACCATGATTATCTAAAAGTTCCACGACCTGGGTTTCCTGTTGTTCTTTGGTATCTTTAGTTATGGGCAAGTGGTAATAATCAACCCCAAACATATCTGCTATAGGTTTTAACTTATTGTGATTACTAATAATCATTTTAATATCACAATCTAACTTTCCTTCTTTTTGCCGCTCTAACAAATCATATAAACAGTGACTTGTATGCGATACCATAATGGCAACTTTAGCTTTTTCTTCATCATAATAGGAAGACCAAAGGAATTCATTAGGTTCAGCAATCCTCAGAAATCGTTCTTCAAGAACTTCTTTTGAAATATTAATCCCTTCTGAATCAAGCCGAATGCGCATGTAATAGCCATTTTGAGCAACATTTACATATTGTTGGCAACTAACGATATTAAATCCTTCCTTATAAAAAAAGTTAGTAATTTCTGCCACTAAACCTTTCTTATCAGGGCATTTAATTAAAAAAGTAACTATTTGATTTTTCACTCCTACGCAGTTATGGTATCCACTTCTTTTGAAAATTAGGCTTCCGCTTTTCTAAAAAAGCATCTCTACCTTCTTTAGCCTCGTCGGTCATATATGCTAAACGAGTGGCTTCGCCGGCAAACACCTGTTGCCCTACCATACCATCGTCTGTTAAATTCATGGCAAACTTGAGCATTTTTATTGAAGTTGGTGACTTTGCCAGTATTTCTTGTGCCCATTGATACGCAGTACTTTCCAATTCATCATGAGGTATTACGGCATTCACCATGCCCATTTCATAAGCTTCCTGAGCAGAATAATTACGTCCTAAAAAGAAAATTTCACGTGCTTTTTTTTGACCCACCATTTTAGCCAGATAAGCCGAACCATAGCCGCCATCAAAACTGGTGACATCAGCATCAGTTTGCTTAAAAATAGCATGTTCTTTACTGGCCAAGGTCAAATCACATACCACATGCAAGCTGTGTCCTCCGCCAACAGCCCATCCGGGTACCACCGCAATCACAGCTTTGGGCATAAAACGAATCAAACGCTGCACTTCTAATATGTTTAACCTATGATAACCGTCTTCTCCTACATATCCTTGATGCCCTCTTGCCTTTTGGTCTCCCCCAGAGCAAAAGCTCCAAACCCCATCCTTAGTTGAAGGACCCTCTGCGGACAATAAAACCACTCCAATAGTGGTGTCTTCCTGCGCATCATAGAACGCTTCATATAATTCACTTGTAGTTTTTGGACGAAACGCATTACGCACATTTGGCCTGTTAAAGGCGATTCTTGCTACCCCTCCAGCCTTTTTATAGGTAATATCTTCAAACTTTTTTTCAACTTTCCAGTCTATCTGTATCATATTTTGGAAATTATTTCGTTTGTAAAGATATGATTAAGAAAAAGACTTTAAAAGCTAAGTCTTTTAAAAACATAATTAAAAGTAAAGCGATGAAAAAATTGTACTTTAAATTTTTCTTTTTATTGATTGCTACTAGTGCTTTCGCACAGGTACACATGGAGAAATTTTCATCTTCAGAGTTAGCTGGAGAGGAGTCAAACGAGCGAATTTTAAAAATATATGTACCAGAATCGTATAAAGCGGATTCAACAAAGGTATATCCTCTGGCCGTAGTGTTAGACGCGGAGCACTTATTTGATTTATATGTGGCCAATGCCAGATTGTTTGCATTAAAGGACAAAGCTCCTGAGCAAATAGTGGTTGGGATCTTTCAAAACCAAAATGGTGAACGCAAAAGAGATGCTGAGATAAGTATAGAGAATAGTATGCTTACTGAAAGTAGTTCTAAATTCTATAAGTTCATTAGAAATGAACTTATTAATTATATAGACGATAAATACAGAATTTCTCAGTTTAAGACCATTGTAGGTAATACTCTTACGGGGAACTTTATTAATTATTATTTAGTAGAGAAAGACCCTATTTTCAATGCGTTTATTAGCATCAATGCTTCTTTTCCTCAGGAAATAGCAGGTTTATTCAAATCTAAGGTTCCTTATGTAGAAAAGAAGATCTATTACTATCTAAATACAGGGGAGTATAATGGTGTAAAACGTGATGAAAACATCAAAAAAGTACATTATGTGCTTGATAATGTAGAAAATGAGAACTTCAGTTATAAGTTTGATGAGTTTAAAAACTCAACTAAAATTGCATCCATAGGACAGGCAATCTCTGGAGCATTAGCGCATATATTTGAAATGTACTCTTCTATTTCTAAGGAAGAATTCGATGAGCACATTGCTGAATTAAGTCCTGCTGAAGCCATTGAATATTTAGAGAAAAAATATGTTGAGATTCAATATCTATTTGGTGCAAACATGAAAATAAGACAGCGTGATATCTTTGCTGTTGAATCAATTGTATTAGATAAAGAGAATGGTGATTATTTAGAAGAATTTGGTAAAATGATCAACCGTTTATACCCTGAATCTCCAATAGGTGACTACTATATTGGTCAGTATTATGAAACAGGTAATGACTTTAAGAGAGCATTAAAATATTATAAGAATGGTTATGCTAAGATATCATCAGATGATCCACATGCTGATGGTTACTACCAAAATGTAGAACGTGTTTTAGCAAAGACAAAAGAATTAAAAGCGCCGGTGGAAGAAGAAATCATCGAGGAAGAAGAGGTGATTGAAGAAGAGAGCGGCGAAGGCCAAAAGTAAGAAAAGTTCGTTTACTTTACTATTCGGTAAGACTCAAGGTTTAAGTATCTTGGGTTTTACTTTTTTATAAGATAAATGGCTTCATCAGTAATCCTGATGATTTTCTTTTTATAAAGATTACCCACTGCTTTTTTAAAGTTCTTTTTGCTCATCTGCAAGCTTTCTCTAATATCTTCTGAAGGGCTTTTATCAGTTAGAAATAGTACTCCATCATTTTTTTGAATGGCTTCCAGCACTTTTGTACTTACCTGCTCAATAATATTCTTAAACTTTTGTGGTTGTAATACTACATCAATTTTATCATCCTCTCTTATTTTTTTAACAAAACCCTCTACAAACTGGCCTTCATGTATCTCCTGAAATATTTCATTATGATACAACAAACCTTCTATAGCCTCATTGATCAAAACTACATATCCTAATGGTGTTTTTTTACCAATAATTAAATCTACTTTGTCCCCTACTTGCATAATTAAAAGGATAAAAAAACCTCAAATCTCAGGGACTTGAGGCTTATATTGAATAAAAAAATGTACTTATTAATTATATACAGACTCTTTGTTAAAATGTTTTGTCAACAAATAATAAACTACCGCTCTATATTTTGTACGATTAGAACGTCCATATTTTTCCATAACCGCATCAATGGCTTCATCAGCGCCGCTGGTAACACCTAACTTTTTGCCTAAGAAGTTATTCTTTACAGTTTCTAATTCTTTTTCATCAGAACCAGATACGGTGGCAGAGTCTTTATTGTAAATTGATGGACCACAACCAATAGTTACTTTAGTCAGCAGATCCATATCGGGGTTTACACCACATTTATCTTTAAGATCAATGGCATATTTTGCAATAAGCTCATCTCTTTTACTCATAATTTTTTTGCTTTAATTGATTAATAATGAAAGTGTTAGTTAAACATCTCAAATATAATCAATTTTTTAACACGTTTAAAATATAATCCCTAAAACAAGTGCATTACTTGATAAACTCAAAATACTCTTTAAGTACCTGATCATTTAAATTAGAAGGTGTAAAGATTTCCAACAATTTTGGTTTTTCAGAGGCTGTATAAAAATCTAGTAAATGCATTTCTAACACATCTAATTTCTTGGCTGATTGATATTGAAAATTATACATTTTGCATAAATGAGAAGCATCTAATTGATGATTTGTCTCAAAATATTCATATGCGTTCGATTCTGATGGGCCTGGAATAATTCTAAAAATGCCTCCACCTGAATTGTTGATGAGAATGATCCTAAAATTTGAAGGGATGTAGTCATTCCATAATGCATTACTATCATAGAAAAAACTAAGGTCTCCTGTAACAAATATGACTTGTTTTTCATTTGCAACAGCCGCACCAATAGCTGTAGAGGTACTTCCATCAATACCGCTTGTCCCCCTATTACAAAAAACTTCTAATGTGCTTTTAAGATCAAATAATTGAGTATAGCGAATCACCGAACTATTTGAAAGTTGTAATTGTGAGTGTTCAGGCAGACTTTTTAAAATTATATCAAAAGCTTTAAAATCAGAATATGGTATATTTTCTAAATATGAGCTATGCTTTTGATTTCTCTTTTCTTTCAAAACAAGCCACTCATTTTTATAATTAGAAGGTGTACTTTCAAATTGATTGATTATGTGGCTAAAAAATATTTCAGAGTCGATCTCTATATGCTTACTTAGACAATGATAAGTATTTGGAGCATTCTTCACATCTACATGCCAATGCAGTTTTGGGGAGTACTTTCGTAAATATTGCTTAATCTTTTTAGAAACAATCATACCCCCAAAAGTGATCAATAAATCAGGCTGTAACACTTCAAACTCATCTGACTCAAGCGGAAAAATCAATTTATCAATTGAATTAACAAATTCTTCATGATAGAGATTAGAACTCGCTTCTGTCAGAATTATCAATGAGCTATCTTTTGCTAATTCATTAAGTAATTCTTGAATCTTCTTATTTGGAAATAACTCTCCTACCATGATCATCTTGCACTTTGAAGTCTTCCAAAGTTTTGAGCATTCCTCAAGACCAGCAGATGATAAATCTTTCTTCTTATAATTTAAAGAAGGAATTGCAGGTTTTGTTATGGTCAATTCATTGACAATATCATATAAGGGTTCATCAAAAGGTGTGTTGATATGCACAGGACCCTTTTGCGTCATGCAGGTATTTAATGCATTTTCTAGTACCCAACCATTTTTTTCTAAGTCATTTTCATAAAGATTAGCATTATACAAACTATGATTTGCAAAGACATTTTCTTGTCTGATAGTTTGTCCATCACCAACGTCAATCAAATGCTTAGGTCTATCTGCCGAAATGACTACTAAAGGAATATTACTATAAAATGCTTCCGCAACAGCAGGATAATAATTTAATAAGGCAGAACCTGAAGTGCAGACTACTGCTGTAGGCTTTCTAGTTTGTTGTGCAATTCCTAATGCAAAAAAGGCAGCGCAACGCTCATCTACAATGCTATAGTTTTTAATTTTAGGATGATTAACAAAGCCAATAGTAAGTGGGGCATTCCTAGAACCCGGAGAAATTACAACATGTTCAATACCATAAGAAGCACAATATTCAACAACCAATTGGGCTAGCTCTTTTTTGGGGTAGTTCATTCAGCTATTTTGTAGTACGAAAATACGCTAATTTGACAAAACCGACTTCATTACTTTACTCTTTTCAACGGTTTCCTGCCATTCATTTTCGGGGATGCTTTGGGTGGTAATTCCACCACCGATAAAAATTGAAATTCGAGACTTCTCTATTTTCATACAGCGTAGATTTACAAACAAAATTGATGTGTTTCTCACATTTAATTCGCCTAAAAATCCAGTATAAAACTCTCTCTCATAGCCTTCATTCTTTTGAATAAAATTTTTTGAGTTTTCTGTTGGAAATCCACAAACTGCAGGAGTTGGGTGTAACTGCTTAATCAATAATTCTAATTCATTCTTATTTGACAAATCTCCTCTGATATCACTTTTTAAATGTAATAAATCTCCAGCTTTTACAGTATATGGGTTTGATATGCTGATATTGTTGAACACATTAAGCTTCAAAGCTATATAATCAGTAACGATTTGTTGTTCATCCATTTCTTTTTGCCCCCAAGAAATATCTGAAGAGCCTCTAAAAACTTGCGTTCCTGCTAAAGAAACTGTAGAAAATTTACTACCCTTAACTTTTAAGAGTTTTTCAGGGGTTGCGCCCATCCATAATCCTACCTTTGGATGATACCATATATAAACAAAAGCTTTAGGATAATTCTTTAAAAGCTCTGTAAATGTATTTGGTAATGAAAATTTATTAAACGCTATGGTTTCCTTTCTGGATATGACAATTTTTTTAGCTTCTCCACTTTTAATATAGGTTATCGTGCGGTTAAGTAAATTTAAATATCCCTCTTTATCAGTTGGACTAGTTAAATCCAAATTTGATTTCTCATTAGCTATAAAACTTTCACTCAGTTCAGCCGTAAATGCATCACAATTGTTCTCAGAAAGAAGGACAGTCTTTTTATCCTTATCAAAAGGTGCAAATACAAATCCAGATTGATCATAACCTTCTAAATAATAGAGCTTATCATCTTTTTGAAAATAACCTTGCACCAATTCTTCTTCGGGTTTTCTAAAACAAACTAAAGGCATTTTTTGTAAAAATGCCTGATCTATTTTTTGAAGTAATTCATTAAAATCCAACCTAGTTAAGAGTTTTTAAAATTTCATTCTTTATTAAAGTAAAATTAGACCAAATTAGATCATGACCACCTTCAGGAATAGTAACCATTTCTATCTTTTCTTTATCCATGACTTCTTGAAGGAATTCAGAATTCTTATAAGGAACAATCCAGTCTTTATCTCCATGAATATTAATGATTTTTGAAGGACTCATATTCCATTTATCTTTATAACTTGGAAACTCTTCAACATGTGCATATTTTTCTTTTGCTGCCGCTTTTATAATGGAAGGTATTAGTGGTCGCGTCAATTTCCAATCATAAAAGCTTAGTGCTGCAAACATGGGTTCATATTCACCTACTACAGCAGCTGCCATAGCCACTTTATGCTTGTACTTTTTATCTGATGCTAATATTACAGGGCCTCCATAAGAATATCCTGCTAGAACAATTTTTTCAGCAGGAAAATCTTTAATAAGATCGTGTAAAACACCCAGTTCAAATTCCATTGAAGCGGCTACCTTTCCTGTATTTTTTGGACCATACCCTACTCGATCATAAGCTATTATATTGGCCTTTTCATTTAAAGTAGCATCTTTAAAGTATCGTTTAAAATCCATTGCAGATCCTGGTGACCCATGTACAAAAACAAGAACAGGCAGTGTGGTATCTATTTCCTGCTGCATATAAATAACACGATATTCAAAACCTTTATAAGTATTATATTCAATTTTAGGTGAGTTAACAGTCGTGGTTAATTCTTTTAATATCTTTTCATCAGATTTAGGTTTGATAAGAATATGAGCAGTAATCAACAAGGCAATAAAAAGGAATAGTATTACAATCCCTAAGATTTTTAAGATCTTCTTTAATCTTCTAACCATCAATTCTATTTAGAGATAATCATTGTAGTTAGTTTGCATAAAGATATTAGGCTTTCTGCTTCATCAGTTATTCTGATTTCCCATAATTGTGTAGTTTTTCCTTTATGGAGTGGTAAAGCAGTAGCTTTTACTATACCTCCTTTCACACTTTTTAGATGATTGGCTGAAATCTCAATACCCCGTACCATATGGGTTTCCATATTAATGGATAACGCTGCTGCAAAACTCCCAACAGTTTCTGCTAACGCAACGCTAGCACCACCGTGCAAAACACCATCTGGCTGATGCACTTTTGAGTTAACTGGCATAGTAGCCACCACTTTTTCCGGTGAAGCTTCTAAAAACTCAATACCCAAAGTTTCCATTAAGGTATTTTTAGAGGCATTGTTGACAATTTCTAGAAAAGGAGTGTTGCTCATAAGTAATCTTTAGCTGGGTAAAAGTAAGGAAATCTTGATACTATATAAAGCGAATTGGCTAACTTTGCCCAGAATATCAATTCATTGAATGGTTTATAAATTACGGATCATATTAGACACAGAAGAAGATGTTATCAGAGAGATTGCTATCTTAAATTCTGATTCTCTTGAGGACTTACACAATGCCATTACCAACGCTTTTGGTTTTGATGGATCAGAAATGGCTTCATTTTTTATGACCGATGATAATTGGAATCAAGGAGCTGAAATTCCTTTGTTTGACATGAGCGAAAATGGTGACTCTGTAACCATGCAACATTTTAAAGTTGAGGATGTATTAGATGAAGAAAAGAACAAGCTCATCTATGTATATGACTTCTTTTCAATGTGGTCTTTCTTTATTGAAATGGTTGATGTATTGGACGGTCTGAAAGAGCATGAATTACCTGCATTACTTTTTACATTAGGAAGAATTCCTGATGTAGCGCCTGAAAAAGAGTTCACTAGTGAATTAGTTCCAGATGCTCATACAAGCAATGATGTTGAGATAGACCTTGACGATTTTGACTTCGACAATTTTGAAGATTTGATGAATTAAAAGCTTCAACTTTTTTTTTAAGTTTATCTGTTACAAATGATTATTTTGGTCGTCATATTATACAACAACCAAACAATCATATCTTTTGGAAACAATCCTTTCACTTAAAAATTTAGATAAAAAATATGGCTCTGTACATGCTGTAAATAATCTTTCCTTTGACATTCAAAAAGGCAACGTATATGGCATTCTAGGGCCCAACGGTAGTGGTAAATCTACCACACTTGGCATCATCTTAAACGTTGTTAATAGAACGTCTGGTGAATTTAGCTGGTTTGATGGAGCAATTTCTACGCACGAAGCACTCAAAAAAGTTGGTGCTATTATAGAACGCCCCAATTTCTACCCTTATATGACAGCGGTTCAAAATTTAAAGCTGATCTGCAAGATTAAGGGCGTGTCTTATGAGAAGATTGATGAAAAGTTAAAAGTTGTAAACCTGTATGAACGCCGTAATAGTAAATTTAAAACCTATTCATTAGGAATGAAGCAGCGTTTAGCTATTGCTTCTGCCTTATTAAACGATCCTGAAATATTGATTTTAGATGAACCCACAAATGGTTTAGATCCTCAGGGTATTCATGAAATCAGACAAATTATCAAAGAAATTGCAAGTAATGGCACCACTATTCTTTTAGCCTCTCACTTATTAGATGAAGTAGAAAAAGTATGTACACATGTGGTTGTGATTCGTGAAGGGGTTAAATTATATTCTGGACGTGTGGATGAAATGACAGCATCTAACGGGCTTATTGAAATGAAAGTGGATACAGATGAAGACAAGTTGAAAGCTCTTTTGGAAAGCCACTCGGCTATAGGTTCCGTAAAAGAAGAAGATGGAAAGCTAATAGCTACACTTAAAGAAGAATTATCGGCTTCAGAAATGAATGCATATCTCTTCAAAAACGGAATTACACTATCGCATCTTATAAAACGTATGCCAACCTTAGAACAACAATTCTTAACCTTAACCAACAACAACTAAGCAACCATGTTACGACTTTTAGATATAGAATTTCATAAATTAAAACATAACCGCGCTAGCAGGGTTCTATCTATTATTTATTTTGCCTTGTTAACATCTATAGCATTGATTGCGGCTATCAAGTTTGATATCGGCCCTATAAAATTTCATCTGGCAGATCAGGGAATTTTTAATTTTCCATACATCTGGCACTTTAATACGTTTATGGCGGCTATTTTTAAATTCTTCTTGTTACTGGTGATTGTCTCTATGATGGCCAATGAGTATAGCAACAAAACTCTAAAGCAAAACCTAATTGATGGCTTAAGTAAAAAGGAATTTATCCTGTCAAAATTTTATACCGTTATTGCTTTTGCAGCAATTTCTACGGTTTTTGTATTTATAGTTTCCTTAATATTAGGCTATATCTACTCTGATTATAATGAGTTTGCCATTGTCTTTTCAGATCTTGAATATCTCTTAGCCTTTTTTATCAAATTGGTAGGTTTCTTCTCATTTGGTTTGTTCATGGGCATACTGGTAAAACGATCTGCTTTTGCTGTAGGTGGAATTATTGTATGGTTTATCATTGAAAGTATTGTTAAGGGATATCTTTTCTGGCAGTTCAGAGATCTCAATTTTGATTCAATTACCGAGAAAGTGAACAATGTCATGCAGTTCTTTCCTTTAGAAGCTATGGCGAACCTAATTAAAGAACCATTCACAAGACTAAATGCGGTACAAAGTGTTGCGAAGCAAGTAGGTGAAGATCTTTCTAAGGACTTTTCAGTTCAATTTTTAGATGTGATTATTGTATCATTTTGGGCATTTTTATTTATTTATTTATCGTATAGATTATTACAAAAAAGGGATTTGTAAATACTCAAATATATATACTATACCATGAGTATATATTAAGAATGGATTAGAGAAACATTAACTCTTTCATCGTTAAAATATGCGTTAGCTTCACTATTTTTGTTGAATGCAATTTACCCTTGAATCTGATTTTAAACCTACAGGAGATCAACCACAAGCCATAAATGAGCTTTGCAAGGGCATTGAAACTGGTGAAAAAGATCAAACCTTATTGGGTGTAACGGGTTCAGGAAAAACATTTACAGTTGCTAATGTTGTGCAGGAAATTCAACGACCAACCTTGGTATTAGCTCATAATAAGACCTTAGCTGCCCAATTATATTCTGAATTCAAACAGTTCTTTCCTAACAATGCTGTTGAATATTTTGTTTCATATTACGATTATTATCAACCAGAAGCCTATATTCCCGTAACAGGTTTGTATATAGAAAAAGATCTTTCTATCAATGATGATATTGAACGCTTGCGTCTAAGCACAACCTCTTCCCTACTTTCTGGAAGACGTGATGTGCTAGTAGTTGCATCTGTTTCATGTTTATATGGTATTGGTAACCCCATTGAGTTTAAAAAGAATGTCATTACCATTGAAGTTGATCAAAAAATAGCCAGAACTAAGTTCTTGCATCAGCTAGTTCAGAGCCTATATTCCAGAACTGATTTTGAGATTAAAAGTGGCACTTTTAAGGTGAAAGGTGATACGATTACTATTTTTCCCTCATATGGAGATCACGGGTATCGCGTTCACTTTTTTGGAGATGAAATTGAAGAGATAGAAAGTTTTGATATTGTCAACAATAAGATTATTGAACGCTATGATAAATTGAATATTTATCCTGCCAATCTTTTTGTCACTTCACCAGATGTTTTGCAAAATGCAATCCATTTGATCCAGGAAGATTTAGTCAAGCAAGTTGACTATTTTAACGAAATAGGAAAACATTTAGAAGCCAAACGCTTAAAAGAACGTACTGAGTTTGATTTAGAAATGATTCGTGAATTAGGCTACTGCTCTGGCATTGAAAATTATTCGCGTTATCTTGACGGAAGGGAAGCCGGCACACGCCCATTCTGTTTGTTGGATTATTTTCCTGATGATTACTTAATGGTAATAGATGAAAGCCATGTTACCATTCCCCAAGTGCACGCTATGTATGGTGGTGACCGTTCTCGCAAAGAGAATCTTGTGGAGTTTGGTTTTAGATTGCCTGCTGCCATGGACAACCGTCCGTTAAAATTTGAAGAATTTGAGGCCTTGCAAAATCAAGTTATTTATGTAAGTGCTACTCCGGCTGACTATGAACTACAAAAAACAGAAGGTGTTTTTGTAGAACAAGTCATTCGCCCTACAGGTTTATTAGATCCTGAAATTGAAGTGAGACCAAGCCTCAATCAAATTGATGATCTAATTGAAGAAATACAAGTGCGTGTTGAAAAAGACGAGCGCGTTTTAGTAACAACACTCACCAAAAGGATGGCTGAAGAATTGACCAAATACCTCACCAGAATTCAGGTACGTTGCCGTTATATTCATAGTGATGTTGATACACTAGAACGTGTGGAAATCATGCAAGATCTCCGTAAAGGATTATTTGATGTACTAATAGGTGTTA
Source organism: Maritimimonas sp. 2405UD52-3 (assembly GCF_056591715.1). NCBI lineage: Bacteria > Pseudomonadati > Bacteroidota > Flavobacteriia > Flavobacteriales > Flavobacteriaceae > Maritimimonas > Maritimimonas sp. 2405UD52-3. Next base: position 114,602 of record NZ_JBWQOL010000003.1, on the reverse strand, counting down.
ATCTTCTGCGGGAAGGGCTAGATTTACCAGAGGTATCTCTTGTTGCCATTTTAGATGCTGATAAAGAAGGGTTCTTACGTAGCCATCGTTCATTAACCCAAACAGTGGGGCGAGCCGCCCGGAATGTAAATGGTAGAGCTATTATGTATGCGGATAAAATCACCAATAGTATGCAATTAACTATTGATGAAACCAATAGAAGAAGAGAAAAACAAGTTGCTTATAATACAGCTAATAATATTACGCCTAAGCAGATCAAAAAGAATATTGATGATAGTCTAACTAAGAGTAATATCACTTCCTTTCATTATGATGCTGCAGCTACTATTGCGGCTGAACAAGATTTAGAATACTTACCAAAGCTTGAAATAGAAAAACGCATCAGAGAACGACAAAAACTGATGGAGCAAGCCGCTAAAGCCTTAGATTTTATTGCAGCTGCACAGTTGCGAGATGAAATTAAGGTGTTAAAAGAGCAGCTCTAATTTTACAGGAAAACCACTTACTAAAAAATAGGAAAAATCCTTTTAAAAATAGGAGTTTACCTCTTGATTTGCAACGCTTTATGGGTTTAATTTTGTACGAGAAAATTAAATTACTACTTAAAACGGGTGTCACAAATCAAAATTATACCCTGCTTTTAGAAGGTAATATAATGTGCTGCTATTAGAGCACTAAAAGTCCTTAACTACAAAAATCAAGTCATGTTTGAAATGAATCTTAAAAATCTTAATCATGATCAGCAGAAAAGAATTATCAGATTATGCTAAAACTAAGTGTAATCAAACAAAAAAAATAATTGAAGAACACGCACATGAAATAGAAGAAAGTGTTGAATTAAGTGATTTAAAAGTTAACTCAACACTTATAGTTAATATAATATTAAGTGTCATACTCTTTTTAATTGTATTTGCTATTGATCAAACGCGAGAAATTATTTCATTTTATATCAAAAATTTCAATGGTGATCCGTTTATAACCACTTCTTTACTCTGTCTTATTAGTCTTTCCTTTTATGCTCTCAGTAAGTTCGTGCAAATTCAAAAAGACAAGCTAAAAGAGAAAAAAATAATGAAATCTTCTTCTAATGATGGAGTATCAGATGTTAAAGTGTTACTCGCTAATAACTCTAATCCTGATAAAGACGGTTTTTGGATGATCTTTAGTTATATGATTATTCCCATTGGTCTTGTGACATATTTATTGATCTACTTTTTACTACATAAATATGAAAATGGGTTACCTCTGCTAAGCTTTCTATCATTAATTATCTATTGGGTAAGCATTGATTATTTAATCCTTAATAATAAGCATAGATCTCATAATCCAGATAAGTATAGACGCACTATAGAAAATGTGGTTAAAATTATAACCTTGTTGAATCTATTAATCATACTGGCCTATATATACGTAACACATCAACAAGGCTTTGAGAATAAGATTGGTGTAGGTTCTATAGATATACTATTGGTGTCAATAATAACTTTAAGAGGGCTTTTTGCATTAATCTTTTATTTATATGCCAAATCTCCAAATTTTGTAAATGTCTTTAGAAGAAAATCTTCATTTAACAAAAGGCAGTTAATTCCCTTAACCTTTTTAACGCTACTTTTCTTTTTCTTATTTGCCAATATTAACCCATTTATTAAAGGATATGAAGATTTTGTTGAAATAGAAACTCATGAATTAAAAGATCAAGACAGTATTAATAGAATGCATATATCAACTTATATTAAAGAATGGCTGTATAAAAGAAAAAATAACAATGAAAATATCTACTTGGTAGCAGGTCAAGGAGGGGGATCACGTGCCGGATTCTGGACATCTATTAGTCTAGCGAATTTAGATAGTTTAACATACAGTCAAAAAAAATCTTCTTTCTATGACAATTGTTTAGCTATTTCTACTGTTTCCGGTAGTTCAGTTGGGGCAGCTGTGTATTTAAATGCCAAGAAGAATAAATTATTAGAAAATACCTCAGCACCATTTGTGAATAAAGATTCATTGAAGAAATTTTTCAATCAAGATTACTTTAGTTCCAGCATAATGCGAATATTTTACATTAATCCATTTCAAAAAATTTACCCATTCAACATTAATAGAAATGAGCAGTTAATGAGAGAAGAAAACAATTATTTTACCAAATATTTTGGTGATCATTTTTCGTATAAAAGTAAGTTTCCAATTATTGATAAAAAGGATATTAAAAATGATTCAACCTATATGGCTCCCTTATTGATTCCTAATACGTACAATGTTACAAAACGGAAAAAAAGTATTATTTCTCCGGTAAAAATTTCAGGTGAAAATAGTCATTATGAAGAACTAGTAGAGAAATTAGCTAAAAAAAATAAGACGATCAGCACTGCACAAGCTGTTAATCTAAGCCAAATGTTTCCCGTTTTAAGTGCTAGTGCAACTTTCGACAGTTGTCAATATTACGATGGAGGAGTTTATGATAATTCAGGATTATCAACCATTAGAGATGTATATTCAACATTAGTACCTTATAGAGACCTAATAAGCCCTAATAAAAAAATTGTAATTATTTATCTTCAAAATAGTGAAGAAAGTAAGGGCGAAATTTCTAAAAATAGCCTTGGTACTTTAGTTACCGCGATTACGGGTAGTATATTTTCAGCAAATACTGAAAAGCATCAAAAAAAGCTTATTAAAAAAATGCGCAAATACGGAGACGTATTAGACACCTTAAAACAAGGTGAAAAAATCGTTTTAAACAGATGGATTAGTGAACAACATGCTGAATCTATGCTTGCAGAAAACAAGTATAAAACCAAAGGTTTTATTAGCAAACATACCGCCCAAAAATCTGAATATAAAAGAAACCGCCCGACTCTATTCAAAACTAATATATATTTCGGATTTAATGATGATAGTTTAAATCGAACTGGGAAAAGTGTTTTAGAAAATTTAATAGAAGAAATTAAACCACACCAAGTAATATTAAAGGGATTTACTGATTCAATTGGTACTTTAGATCAAAATAAGGTTATTGCTTCAAAAAGAATGAAAGCGGTTCAAAAATTTATTGAAAAGAAGATGGAAGAAATTGAACATCCAAACGTTAGTTTCGAAACTGTTTCTATGTTAATGCAAGGAAGCAGATATGATCCAGATGAAGTTAGACAACTCAACAGAAAAGTAGAAGTAATACTTAAATATTATGTACCAAAAGATGAAGATGGTTATTTCCCAGAACCAATACCTGAATTTAAAGTCTTATGAAAAAAATTGCAATAGTAGTTGGTCATAATCATAGACACCAAGGAGCTCAAGCTATAGAACCTATAAATAGATCAGAATTTGATTTTAATAATCAGTTAGCAGATTTGATGCTTCAAGAATCATCGAGCTCACCTTTTGAATTAAAGATATTTAGCAGAAAATTTAGAAACTCATATTCAAAAGAAATTAAAGAAGTCTACAACCAAGTAAATTTATGGAATGCAGATTACTCAATGGAATTACATTTTAACTCAGCAGTATTTACTGTTTCAGGGAGTGAAGTGCTTTCAAGCGGCAGTAGAAAGTCGAAAAAGTTTGCTGAACTTGTTCAACAGGAACAAGTACGACTATTTAATAGATCAAAAAAAGAAGATAGAGGAGTAAAAATTAGGAAGAAAGGCTCAAGAGGGTATTTATCTTTAGTTTCAGGGAAAGCACCTGCTATAATTGTTGAACCCTTCTTTGGTTCTAACAGAAAAGACAGCAATCTTATGGATAGTTTAGGGCTTCAAAAACTAGCGTTATCATACTTGAATGCTATAGACCAGCTTTAGCAAGCAACTTATAAACACTTCTCGCTTGGTCACATTTTACACTAAATTTTGTATATTTAGTACATCTAACTGTCTTTATTTCAACAATTAAACCTTTTCTTATGAGACGCAAAGACATGATACATTTCTATGAGTTTGTTGATGGAAATTTTCTATTCAAACAGTTTAAAGTAGATGACGTATTATTCACTGCTTACGATTGTCCTATAGAAGGTTCTCCTGTTGATTATTGGATCAAAACCAACTATTTCTGTTATGTCTTTGTGGGTGGTGGCCGTTGGAAAACACCACATGAAGAATATATTATAAAAGCAGGTGATGCAGCTTTCCTAAAAAAAGGAGCACATAGAGTTTATAAGATTTTAAACGGTGATTTTTGTGCTTTGCTTATCATGGTACCTGATGAGTTTATTGCTTCGGTGATGAAACATGAATGTGGAATGGGTTTTAATAGTGGTAAAACTAAGCATACTGATTCTGTCATTCCTCTAAATCTTAATAAATCTTTAAAAGATTATTTTGACACGCTTCTAGGCTATTTTTCATTAGAATCACCACCATCAAAGAGCTTGTTAACTATAAAATTCAAAGAATTAATTGTCAATATAGCCACAAGTGGCTATAATCCATTGGCAACAGGGTATTTTAAGGAATTAAGTGCTAGTAATAAACGAAATTTGAGAGCTATTATGGAAGAGCATTTTATGTTTAACCTAAAACTAAAAGAATTGGCTAAACTTAGCGGACGAAGCTTGGCTACTTTCAATAGGGATTTTATAAAGCTGTATAAAATGACTCCTGCCAAATGGTTAAAGAAGAAACGTGTAGAATATGCCAAGTTTTTATTGGAGACTACAGAGAAAAATATTAATGAAATTGCTCTAGATATTGGTTTTGAAAATACTTCACATTTCATTAAATGTTTTAAAGAATACTTTAACGATTCTCCACTTCGATATAAAAAAGCATTAAAAGAAAAAGAAACCTTAGTTGTTGTTTGAGTTTTTTAGAATATTTTTTGATTTTTCTAGCATAGAATTTCACAATACCTTCAACTAACTTGCAGCAGTTTTTAAATATAAGTTATGAAATTCAAACACCTTACTTTTATTAGTTTGGCTTGCATAGTTTTACTACAAAGCTGCAAATCACAGACACTTAAGATCGAAAATTATGATGCCTCTTTAGCATCATCATTTAATCAAAAAATCATTGAAACTGCTATTGCGGAAGATAACCTCCTTACTATGAAAGGAGTTCGTTCTGCATCAATGATGCATGTAGCTATGCATGATGCTTTAAATAGTATTGTACCTAAATACACACATTATGCTTATCATAGTAAATCTCCAAACGCTGATCCTGTTATCGCAGCAGCCTATGCCGCTTATGCAGTAGCAATTGATCAATATCCTGATAGAAAGGATACTTTCGAAAAAATTTTAAACAATTATATTTCTAATATTGAAGATTCAGAGAGTAAAGCAGCTGGTAAGGCCTTAGGAGAAGCTTCGGCTAAAGCTGTGTTAGAAAAGCGTAAAGGTGATAAATGGGATGGTGAAGCTGATTACACATGGCATCCTATGGCACCAGGCGTCTATGCAGAATTCAATGAGCATAGTGGTACTCCCGAAGGTTTTATATATGGAGCTGGACTTGCAGTAGTTAGACCTTTTTTATTACCTAGTTATGATTATTTTAGAGCTCCTCCGCCACCTAAGATTAATAGTGAAGCTTATACCAAAGCTTTTAATGAAGTGAAGGAATTAGGTAGATTTGATAGTAAAACAAGAACACCAGACCAAGCTCATTTGGCAATGTGGTGGAAAGAATTTGGAGAAAGCTCTTTTAATAATTTGCTTCGTGACCTAGTCAAAAAAGAAAAAACCAATCTTTGGGATGCTACACGTACTTTTGCATTATTGAACATGGTTATTTTTGATGGATATGTAAATGTATTTGACAATAAATTTCATTACAATCACTGGCGTCCTTATACTGCAATTCGCTGGGCAGCTAATGATGGAAATAAAAACACAAAGCCCGATTTAGAATGGGATAATTTACATAAGAATACATATCCGTTTCCCTCCTATCCTTCTGCACATGGCACCTCTAGTACAGCCGCCACAACTGTTCTAGCAAATACTTTTGGTAAAGGCGATAACTATAAATTTACTATGGTCCAAAAAGAAGTAGACAGCGCTGGTTTCTTTTCTGGAAAAATGAAAATGGACCCGCCTACTCGTTCATTCAATAGTTTTTCTGAAGCAGGAATGGAAGCATCTATGTCTAGAGTGTATTTGGGAATTCATTTTAGATACGATTCTGAAGAAGGCAATAAACTTGGAGCTAAAATTGGAAATTATGCTGCCGAAAACTTCTTAAAACCAATTGATTAGAAGCATTTTTGTAACTTTGGTTTTATGAAAAACCTGGTTAATTACATGCTGCTAATAAGTTTCATTACAATATTAGGATGTAAAAAAGAACAAAGGCAACTTCCTACGCTACAATCCTTGAATGTTGACTTATTAAAAGGCGATTTGATTTTGTGTAGTGGTGACTCTTTTGGCGATGTAGAGTTTTCTGACTTTTGCAGCTTTGAAGTACGTGATGATTTTAATCTGGCAGTATCACTATTACATTCGTTTGAATATGAGGAAGCTGAAAAGGTGTTTGCTAAAGTCATAGATAAATCTCCAGATTGTGCAATGGCATACTGGGGAGTAGCTATGAGTATTTATCACGCTGTTTGGTATCCTCCATCAGAAAAAGATCTCATCAAAGGCTCAAAAGTATTACAGATTGCAGATGCACTTCCAAAAAATGGAAAAGAAAAAGATTATCTAGATGCCATAGGCGCTTATTATAAAGATTGGCAGACAATTCCTCATACGACAAGAGCTAAGAATTTTGAAAAAAAGATGGAAGGATTGTATCTAAAGTACAAAGACGACACAGAGGCAGCCATCTTTTATGCCCTTGCTTTATATTCCACTAGAGACAAATCAAGCAAAGAATATATAAATGAGAAAAAAGCAGGTAAAATATTAGAAAACATCTTTCCCAATCAACCTAATCATCCTGGTATTGCGCATTATTTAATTCATAATTATGACAATCCTGATTTGGCACATTTAGCACTCGAAACTGCAAGAAGGTACGCGACCATTGCTCCTGCATCTGCTCATGCGCAGCACATGCCATCACATATTTTTACACGATTAGGCCTATGGGATGAATCAATTCAAGCAAATAAGAGTTCTGCTAATGCAGCGGTATGTTATGCGAATAGTGTGAATCCCGAATATAATTGGTTTGATGAACTACATGCACTAGACTATCAAGTTTATGCCTATCTTCAGCAGGGAAACAATGACAGCGCTTTTGCGAAGCATAAATACGTCAAAAATATCAAGAAAGTCTTTCCTAAAAATGATTTGGCTGCAACTTATGCTTTAATAGCAATTCCTTCGAGAGTTTATTTAGAGAATAAGTTATGGAAGGAAGCCTCAGAATTAACATTACCTAATATTGATTTTGATTGGGATAAACTTCCTTGGCAGAAGGCCATGCTACACTTTACAAAATCTTTGGCTTTTTCTAATTTAAAAGATACTGTTTCCGCATCGAGCGAAATAAAAAAAATAGATGTTATTAAAGATGAGTTGCAATCAAATGATGATCTATACAGATCACAACTGGTAGAAGTTCAACTGTTAAGTTCAAAAGCTTGGTTGGCTTTTGCCAATGGAAAAAAAGAAGAGGCAATCAATCTCATGGAGAAAGCCGCAAATCTAGAAAATGGCCTTGTAAAACATCCTGTAACACCTGGGCAATTATTACCTGCGTTAGAGTTATTAGGAGATTTATATATGGAACTCGACATATCAGAAAAAGCATTGAAGGCGTATGAAGCTAATCTTAAATTACATCCTAAACGATTTAATGGTGTATACGGAGCTGCAATGGCAGCCAAAAAAGCCGGGAATGCCCTAAAAGCTAGAACTTACTATAAAGAACTTCTTGAATTATCAAAAAATATTAATTCATCTAGACCTGAAATCCAAATTGTAAAAAGCTTACTTTAGTATTCTTAACAATTCTTGCATGAAGATTCTAAAAAGAATACTACTTCTAATAGTGTTAGCATTACTAGTATTCATTGCAAATATTCTAATCACTACCGGTTATTTTAGAAACATTGAAAACCATTTTGATGGAAGCATCATTAAAAAAATTAATATTCCCGGAGCCGAAGATATTACTATAAGTTATATAGATAGTTTTGCTATAATTTCTGCTACTGACAGGCAAAAGTTCCCTCCTCAAGAAGAAGAGAAAGGTGGTTTGTATTATTTGGACTTAAAGAACAAAGAATATCAACCCATTCATCTTACCCCAAATTTTAAAGGTGCGTTTGCCCCTCATGGTATTTCCATGCTTAAAGTAGATAATACTTATAAAATACTCGCTGTAAATCACACACCTAAAGGACATAGTATTGAAGTCTTTAAATTAAATGGTAAAACTCTAACACATATGGAAACATTAGAACATGCTTCAATGATAAGTCCAAATGATGTGGTACAATTAGATGAGCACCGTTTTTACTTTACCAATGATCATAAATATACCGAGGGTGTTGGCCGGTTTATTGAAGATTATGGTGGTAGATCCATCTCAAATGTTATTTATTTTAATGGTAAAAATTATACAGAAGTGGCTAATGGTATTGCATACGCCAATGGTATTAATTTAGATCTGAGTCGAAACTTAGTTTTTGTTGCATCTCCCCGAAAATTTTTAGTAAAAGTCTATAAAAGACAAGATAGTGGAAGTCTCGATTTTATTGAAAATATTGATTGCAATACTGGTGTTGATAATATTGAATTCGACTCAAATGGAAATCTTTGGATAGGTGCACACCCCAATCTATTACGTTTTGCCGCATATGCCAAAGGAAAGAAAGAAACCGCTCCATCTGAGATCATCAAAATAGACTATCGTTCAAAAGGTGATTATACAGTTAAACAAATTTATGTTGAAGATGGTACTGACATGTCTGCATCTACCGTGGCTGCTCCTTTCAGAAACCTCATACTTACTGGTAATGTAATGGATGAACATTTTCTAATTTTAGAAAGATCACCTAACTAACTGATTCTTAAATTCCTTTTATGAAAACTGCTACTGTTAAAGAGCTTAAAACCGAACTTCAGTATCTTTCTAAAGATGACATTACTGAACTATGCCTACGTTTATCTCGCTTTAAAAAAGAGAATAAAGAACTACTTACTTATTTACTTTTTGAAGCAGACAACGAAGAAGGTTATATAAAAAGTATTAAAGATGAAATTGACGAAGAGTTTAGTAATATAAATACAACCAGTTATTTCTATATAAAAAAAAGTGTTCGTAAAATACTTAGAATGGTAAAAAAATACATTCGTTACTCTAAAAACAAAGAAACTGAGGTGGAACTGCTCTTACATTTTTGTATTACTCTAAAAAATATGAACCCTTCTATTAAAAGAAATCAAACGTTGCAAAACATTTTAAACAGGCAGCTAATCTTGATAAAAAAATCCATTTTATCATTACATGAAGATTTGCATTATGACTATACCTTGGAACTTGAAACGTTTTATTAGAGAAGGATACATCTTACGGTTGTAATAACAAAAAATCTTGTTAAAAAGTAATTCCAATAAGTTTTTCCAAAAACTGTTACATCAATTTTTTGTAATATCGCGTACAATTAAAATAAACTACTAAAACAAATGAAACGAATAGTGTTTGTATTTGCAGCTTCAGTGTTGATTGCTGCATGTAGCTCTACCAAATCGGCTACAACTACTACCACAAAGGCTCCTGAGCCAAAACCTAAAAAAGAAGTGACTGCTTTTGCAGGTACTATTACTTCTGATGAATTGAAAGGGGCATTGTACACGTACGCTTCTGATGATTTTCAAGGGAGAGAAACCGGTGAGCTAGGACAAAAGAAAGCTGTTGAATATTTAAAGAATCATTATGTATCCTTAGGAATTCCTGCCGCTAAGTCTGATGGTGATTATTTTCAAAAAGTGCCTTTAATAAAGCAAGGTGCACCTGAAATAACACTGAGCATTAATGGTAAAGAATTTAAACCTGTTGATAATTTTGTTTCAGTTACTGATGGTGAAGATGGAGCAGCATCTGCTGAAGAAATTGCTTATGTTGGATACGGAATTGAAAGTGAAAACTACAATGATTATAATAATGCAGATATTTCTGGGAAGTTTGTATTGATTAAAGCTGGAGAGCCTCAAAATGAAGATGGTACTTTTAAAATTTCAGGAACCAAAGATGCATCTAAATGGGGAACAAATCAACAGTTTCGGGCTAAGCGCGAGTTGGCAAAAGCTAAAGGCGCTAAAGGTATTTTATTTTATGCTCCTCAAATCTATCCTTTTGTAGCGCAACAATACGATTCTGGAGGTGGTAATATTGCATTGAAAACAGATGCTCCTCAAGAGAAGATGTACTATTTATTTGTAAACGCTGATCTAGCAAAGGCGGTGGTTGAAGATATTGATACGAATACAATACCTAAAACAGTAAAGACTCCTGTAAAGCTCACATTTAAAAGTAATACAAAAGAATTAGATTCAGAAAATGTGGCTGCATTCTTGAAAGGATCAGAAAAACCGGATGAAATAATTGTTATCTCTGCACATTTAGATCATGAAGGTGTAAAAGGTGAGGACATATATAATGGTGCAGACGATGATGGTTCAGGAACCGTTGCTATTCTTGAAATAGCCGAGGCTTTTAAGGAAGCAGCTAACAACGGACAAACACCAAAGCGCTCTATTCTGTTCTTGCATGTTACAGGTGAAGAAAAAGGATTGTTAGGATCTCGTTATTATACAGATCAAGACCCCATTTTCCCTCTAGAGAATACAGTGGCAAACTTGAACATAGATATGATAGGGCGTACTGACCCCAAGCGTACTGAAGGTGACAGAAACTATATTTATTTAATAGGTAGTGATAAATTGAGTACTGAATTACATAACTTGTCTGAGGAGGTAAATAAAAAATATGCAAATGTAGAGTTAGACTATAAGTTTAATGATGAAAATGATCCTAATCGTTTTTATTACCGATCAGATCATTACAACTTTGCAAAGAACAACATTCCAGTAATCTTTTATTTTAATGGTACACATGCCGATTATCATAAACCTACCGATACTCCTGATAAAATTGAATATGATCTTCTAGAAAACAGAACACGTTTAATTTTCTATACTGCTTGGGAACTGGCTAATAGAGACAACAGAATTGTTGTTGATAAAGCCGAGGTTAAAAACTAGCAACAGTAAATCAAGTTTCGTATAATTTATAAGCCCGGCTGCGAGCCGGGTTTTCTTTTGCGCTATGATAATTTATTGTTAAATTCTAAAGAAAAGTATACTACATAACATCAAAATTACGTTCTTTATATCAGTAAAGTTTCTCCCTAAAAACTTCACTTACCTTTTGCATATATTCAATTTTGGATATGCGTAAAGTATTGCCAACCGAATATCAGCTCAACTAACCAATCAAATTGGTTAAATGAATTATTAATCTATAAATGATATTCAATGAAATACACTATTGTTATTACTGAAACTGCATCTAACACTACATCCACGCTTTCAGGAGAGCTTACTGAACAAGACCATTTACTACAAAAAGCATTGCTGCATCAAAAAAGATTGGTTTGTGTAAACCCAAAAGAGAATACCGGTTCAGAGTATAAGATCATTTTAGAAAAAAAGAATCGCGTAGTTAGAGAATTTTTATTTGATGATACTTCCATTGCCAACAATATTCAACAATTATTGACCAGAGCCAAGTCGAATTCAGTTGTTTCATAATATGCATTAATTCATAAAGCCTTAACTTCGTAGGATATACTAATTTCTATGAAACAATTAACTCTTTTAACTCTTTTGATCTTCTGTACAATAACCTGCAAAAAAGAACAACAACCTGAAAAAGAAAAAGATGAAAAAGGTTTTGTTTTTTATATAGGTACATATACCGGAAATAATAGTGAAGGTATTTATAAGTATACATTAAATCAAGATGGTTCTTTAAGCTCATTAGGACTAGCAGCTAAAACTGAAAATCCTTCTTATTTAACAAAGAGTAAAAATGGAAAATACCTTCTTGCAGTTAACGAAATTAGCAATCAAGATACTGTTGGAACAGTAAGTTCTTTTTTTATAAAGAAAGACACCTTACAATTCATTAATAAGAGTTCTTCAGGTGGGGCACATCCTTGTTTTGTAAGCATAAATGATCAAGGTTATGTATTAACTGCAAATTATACTGGTGGAAATGTTGGCTTACTAAAAATAGAAGAGAACGGACAACTTTCTGATCTACTTGATGTTCAGCAACATTGGGGAAAAGGCACCACTGACAGGCAAGATGCTCCTCATGCCCACTCTTCTTATTTTTCACCAGATACTGAAACTGTAATAGCAGCTGACCTAGGTACTAACGAACTCTGGATTTCTAAATTAGATGCCACGTCACAATCGTTAAAACCCTTAGATAGTCAAAAAATAAAAATGATTGAAGGTAGCGGCCCAAGGCATTTGGCGTTTCATGTAAACGGTAATTGGATTTATGTTTTAAATGAACTTAATAATACAATCTCGCAACTACAAAAAAATGAAAATGAAAACTATGAAATTGTTTCCTTAGCTCCTACCTTACCCAATGATTTTAAAGAATATAATACCTCTGCCGATATCCATATAACTTCTGATGGAAAATTTCTCTATACATCTAACAGAGGTCACAATAGTATTGCTATGTTTGAAGTAAATGAACAAAATGGTAACCTAATACCTATTGGTCATTCATCAACCAAAGGAAAAACACCAAGAAATTTTGCATTGAGTCCAGATGGGAATTTTTTATTAGTTGCTAATCAGGAAACTAATAATATTGTATCCTTCATGAGAAGTCATGAAAAAGGAACTTTAACTTTCGTTGATGAAATAGAAGCTCCTACTCCTGTTTGTATTCTATTCTAAATAAGAATAATGAAACTTATTCTGAAGAATATTTTTTATACCATTCTTCAACCAGGAGTCGTAGCTGGGTTAATACCTTATCTACTTTTAAACCGAAAAGTAACTTTTCAAATAAAAGAATCTAACCACCTCATCGGCTTAGGATTGTTTGCAATAGGTTTTATTGTTTTATGTATTTGCGTTTATGCATTTATAAAAGAAGGTAAGGGCACTATTTCTCCTGCCGACCCAACAAGGGAGTTAGTTACTAAAGGGCTTTACAAATATTCCAGAAACCCAATGTATGTAGGTATTATGGCTATTTTATTGAGTGAAACTATATATTTTCAGTCAAAACGACTTTTACTTTATAGTACATTAGTTTTTGTGCTTTTTCATCTCTTTATCAAATATATTGAAGAACCACGTTTAAAAAGAGATTTTGGCAAGCTGTACTTATTGTATAAAGAGGATGTGAGGAGATGGATATAAACAAAAGATCCTGCCTTATCAGCAGGATCTTTGAATACTTTTCCTTTTTCTATTAATTAGGTTGGTTAATTTCCTTTTTTATAATCCGCTAAAAATTTGGCTAAACCAATATCCGTTAAAGGATGTTTTAATAATCCATCTATAGCTTTTAATGGACCTGTCATTACATCTGCACCGATCTTAGCACAATCCATGATATGCATGGTATGGCGAATAGAAGCTGCTAATATTTGTGTGTCAAATCCATAGTTATCATAAATCAATCTAATTTCTTGAATCAACCCAAGTCCATCTGTAGAAACATCATCTAAGCGTCCAATAAAAGGTGACACATAAGTGGCACCAGCTTTAGCTGCCAACAAGGCCTGTCCTGCAGAAAATACTAGCGTACAATTGGTTTTAATTCCTTTGTCAGAAAAATACTTAATAGCCTTTACTCCTTCTTTGATCATAGGTACCTTTACCACTATTTGAGAATGCAAAGCTGCTAATGCTTCTCCTTCTTTAACAATACCATCAAAATCTGTAGAGATCACTTCAGCACTTACATCTCCATCAACTATTTCACAAATATTTTTATAATGGTTTATGATATTTTCATGCCCGGTAATTCCTTCCTTTGCCATTAATGAAGGGTTGGTAGTCACTCCATCAAGAATACCCATATCTTGAGCTTCTTTGATTTGGTCTAGGTTAGCTGTATCTATAAAGAATTTCATTTTTTGATTTTAAGTTTCGCAAATATACTTTAACGGTATTGCAGTACACAAATACATAACGTACAACTTATTAACATGTTATACCAATGTTGGATGAAAGATGTCAGCAGTAAGAATATTAATAACCTCATCAAGCATCAAGCTACAATTTATAGTGATTCATCAGTAACTTTTCGTAAAGAGTATCAGGTAATATTCGTTTGAGTATAATAGAAAACTTTTGCATAAATGTTCCTACCTTATAATGTACTTTAGGCTTTTTAGTATTTATAATTTTAAAAATAGCTTTTGCCATCACCTCTGGTGGCATACCAGAATCTACATGGTCATCCATCAACGCTAAGTTTTCTGAATATTTCTTTTTATAAGCTGAGTGCTCATAAACAGGAGTATGATATCTTCCTGAAGCAATATTTGTGGCAAAATCACCAGGTGCAACATTAGTAATATGAATACCGAATTCCTTGGTTTCCATTCTTATGGCCTCGGTAGCTATTTCTAGAGCGCCTTTGGTTGCCGAATAAATTCCTCTAAAAGGTAAACCCATATATCCAGCAATGGAAGTAACATTTACAATCAAACCTGATTGCTGTTTACGCATTTGTGGTAACACAGCTTTCATAACATCAATAGCCCCAAAAAAATTAGTGTTGAAAACTTTACGCATCTCATCAGTTGGTGTATCCTCAATAGGGCCTGTAATACCCATTCCTGCATTATTCACAAGTATATCTAACCCGTTTTCTTTTTCTATAATTGTTTGAATAGCTTTTCGAATAGAACTCACATCATTTACATCTAAAGACAGTAATTCAAACTTACTATTTTCTACTTTGTCTGGGTTTCTACTGGTGCCATACACTTTCATTCCCTTTTCTGAAAGAAACTCAGCAATACTTTTACCAATACCTGAAGAGGCGCCTGTAATTAAAACAACTTTAGACATGCAATAGATTTCAATAGGCACAAATGTAACAAAATGAATGTTTGTACTACTAATGAAATGGGAAATTGAATATGCAGTATTGGGTGCTAAATTTTGTGCACAAAAAATGGCAAGCGACCTACATCACACCGCTACGACCTAATACCTTTGCTGCATTCCTGCCCTGGAGGATTCAAAGGGAGCTGGTTGTGTAGGACTTGCCGCTGCAAAGTTACAACCTATTTCTAATTTTCCTACGGTTTTTGCACTTTTTTAAACACTGAAAAATATGTAAAAAATAAAGGGCTAATTCTTAAATAATTATATTTGTTTCACTCAAACTAACTAACAATGGAAAACTCAAAAAATAATTTACTGTCTGTTGCTTTTCAATTCGGTCTTATACTAGCTGTCTCGCGGGTTTTATTAGATTTTGGTTTAAAAATGATGGATGTCAGTGCAATGACCTATTATCTAGGTTTTTTAATAGGCTTTATTCTTGAGATAATTTTGGTTTTCTATGCAATTAAAATGTTTCGAGATAAATACAACAATGGATTATTGTCATTTTCTGAAGCTATAAAGTTAGGTATTGTTATGATGATCATAACCGGTATTTTTTTCTTTGTTTCTAGTGCTTTTATTGATCCTGATTTTCAAGGTAGAAAAGCTATTGAAATGGTTGAACAATATCAACCAGAAAAGCTTGACGAAACATTAGAGCAAATTGAAGAAGGTAAAAAGAATCCTAAGTACTTTGCATCATTTGGTTTATTCCTAGTATACTTTATATTTTTGGGTTTTGTAATTTCAGCTGTAGGTGGAGCTATATTTGGCAAAAAAGAAAACCCATATTAATAGATTAAAACAATATGAACATATCAGTAGTTATTCCACTACTTAACGAAGAGGAATCTTTAATAGAATTACACGATTGGATTGCACGCGTGATGCAGTCCAATCAATTTTTATATGAAATTATTTTTATTGATGATGGCAGTACTGATAATTCATGGGGTGTTATAGAACAGCTTTCAAAAATAAATACGAGTGTAAAAGGGATTCGTTTTCAAAAGAACTATGGAAAATCTCAAGCATTGCATGCTGGGTTTGAAAAAGTGAAAGGCGAAGTAGTTATTACTATGGATGCTGACTTACAAGACAGTCCTGATGAAATTCCTGAATTATACGAGCTCATTGCAAAAGATAATTATGACTTGATATCAGGTTGGAAAAAAAAGCGCTACGATTCAAAGATTAAAAAGAACTTACCATCAAAATTATTCAACGCGGCCGCTAGAAAGACTTCAGGTTTACATCTACATGATTTCAATTGTGGTTTAAAAGCCTATAAAAAAGAAGTCATAAAAAATATAGACGTTTATGGTGAAATGCACCGTTATATTCCTGTTTTAGCAAAGAATGAAGGATTTGACAAGATAGATGAGAAAATAGTACAGCATCAAGCAAGAAAGTACGGCGTTACAAAATTTGGAATAGATCGCTTCATTAATGGTTTTTTAGATCTTATTTCAATATGGTTTTTATCAAGATTCGGAAAAAGGCCTATGCATCTATTTGGTCTGTTAGGCAGTTTGATGTTTATTATTGGCTTTTTATTCGCCTTATATTTAGGCATAGACAAATTGTTTTTAGACCCTTCTGGAAGACTTATTACACAACGCCCTCAGTTTTATATTTCACTAGTAGCGATGCTATTGGGTACCCAACTATTTTTAGCTGGTTTTCTAGGAGAATTGATCTTGCGCAGTAGAAGAGATCACGACAGATATAAAATTAGCAACACACTCAATTTTTAAAGCGTAAAGCAAAGGCAAAATTAATACCTTTGTATAAAATTCTATTTTAGAAATTGATGGACGATAACCGAATCTTAGAGAAAGCTCAGCAGTGGCTTAGCAATACATTTGATGCTGCTACCCAACAAGAAATTCAAACTTTAATTTCAAATAATACGAGTGACTTATCTGATAGGTTTTATAAAGACCTTGAATTTGGTACCGGAGGCATGCGTGGTATTATGGGTGCAGGTACTAATAGAATTAACAAATATACACTGGGTAAATCAACACAAGGCTTATCTAATTATCTGCGTAAATGTTTTCCTGAAAAAGAATTAAAGGCAGTCATTGCTTATGATTGTCGTCATAATAGTAACACATTTGCAAAAGTGGTAGCTGACGTTTTCTCGGCTAACGGCATCAAGGTATTTTTATTTGAAGACTTGCGCCCTACTCCAGAACTTTCCTTTGCCGTACGTCATTTAGGATGCGATGTGGGTATTGTATTAACAGCATCTCATAACCCACCTGAGTATAATGGCTATAAAGTGTATTGGAATGATGGCGGACAAATAGTACCACCACAGGATGGTGAAATAATTGCAGAAGTAAATTCACTCAATTTTTCAGATATTAATTTTGACAACAATGAAAAGTTAATTGAAAAGATTGGTAAAAAAGTAGATCAGGCTTTTATAAAAGCTTCTGTTGAGAATGGTAGTTTTAATGTTCAAAATAGAAGTAAACTAAATATTGTTTTTACCCCCTTACATGGTACTTCAGTAATGTCAATACCTCAAGCCTTAAAAAAGGCTGGGTTTTCAGATGTATCCATTGTCAAAGAACAAAAAAAGCCTAATGGTGATTTTCCAACTGTAAAGTCTCCAAACCCTGAAGAGCCAGAAGCTTTAAAAATGGCATTGGATTTAGCAGACAAAATCAATGCTGATATTGTTATTGGTACAGATCCAGATTCTGACAGATTAGGTATTGCGGTTCGAGACTTAGATGGTAATATGATACTTTTAAATGGAAACCAAACTATGAGTGTCATGACTGATTTCTTATTGAAACAATGGTATGAAGATGGCAGACTTAATGGAAATCAATTTATTGGTTCAACTATAGTTTCTACTGATCTAGTTAAACAGATTGCCAAAAGTTATAATGTAGAAACCAAAGTTGGTTTGACTGGTTTTAAATGGATTGCAAAAATGATTCGTGATTTTGACCATATGGAGTTTATTGGCGGTGGTGAAGAAAGTTTTGGCTATATGGTAGGCGATTTTATTCGAGATAAAGATGCAGTAACTGCTACCCTATTAGCATGTGAAATTGCTGCAAACGCAAAGAACAATAATTCCTCATTTTACAAAGAGCTAGTTAACATTTATTTAAAGCATGGTTTTTATAAAGAACATTTAATTTCTTTTGTTAAAAAAGGAGCTGATGGCGCTAAAGAAATTCAAGAAAAAATGACCGAAATGCGTGCACACCCCATAACAGAAATTGATGGTTCGAAAGTTGAATTTTTATATGATTATCAAGCATCTATCTGCCAAAATTTACTCACTGGCGAAAAAACTGCCATAAACCTGCCAAAATCCAACGTGTTGATCTATCAAACACAGGATGGCACTAAAGTTGCCGCCAGACCTAGTGGAACGGAACCCAAAATAAAGTTTTATTTTAGTGTGAACCTCCAACTAGATGATATAGAGAGTATAATGCCAACTGAACGACTTTTAGATCAGAAGATTGAACGCATTATAAAAGAATTGAAGTTAGATTCATGAATTATTTTAAAAAGATTATCCGTTTTGCCTTGCCTTACAAAGCATACGGAATCTTAAACATTATTTGTAATGTTTTTTACGCACTTTTCAGTGCACTTTCTTTTATAGCATTAATACCAATGCTTGACATTTTATTTGAGAAAGATAAAGTTAAACCTACAGTAGAACCCGTCTATTCTGGTATTTCTAACCTTAAAGATTATTTCAAGGATTATCTTGCCTTTCAAGTAAATCAATACGCTCAAGATGATGCATCTAAAGCCTTATTATTAGTAATTGGCTTGGTAATTATTTTATTCTTACTAAAGAATATTTTTAACTATTTGGCTATGTATTTCATTACTTTTTTGCGTAATGGTGTATTAAAAGATTTAAGAAATGAATTGTATAAAAAAACAGTTGATTTACCTCTATCCTATTTCTCTGAGAAACGGAAAGGAGATATTATGGCACGAATAGGGACGGATGTGCTAGAAATTCAACATTCTTTCCTTTCTATTCTTGAGTTAATTGTCAGAGAGCCTTTGACGATTATTTTTACAATCATTATGATGCTTATAATTAGTGTTAAGCTAACCGTCTTTGTGTTCATTTTTATTCCACTTTCCGGATTTATTATTTCAGCAATTGGTAAAAGTTTGAAAAGAAAATCTGATCATGTACAGAAAGAACAAGGTACATTTCTATCTACATTAGAAGAGACATTAGGTGGGTTAAGAATTATCAAAGGATTTAATGCTGAAAATAAATTCAATCGAAAGTTTCAAGAGTCTACTGGGCGTTTTTATAAGTTCTCCAATAAATTATTGAATCGCCAAAATTTAGCTTCACCTACAAGTGAGTTTTTAGGTATTACAGTAATTGCCATATTGCTATGGTACGGAGGTAGAATGGTTTTAGTAGAAGAAACATTAGATGG
The DNA here is from genome assembly GCF_056591715.1 of Maritimimonas sp. 2405UD52-3. NCBI lineage: Bacteria > Pseudomonadati > Bacteroidota > Flavobacteriia > Flavobacteriales > Flavobacteriaceae > Maritimimonas > Maritimimonas sp. 2405UD52-3. The sequence goes on along the minus strand of NZ_JBWQOL010000003.1, from coordinate 95,084 downwards.
TAGTTCATTTATTGCTTATATGGGCTTGGCTTATAATATTTTGACACCAGCTAAAGCAATTTCAAAAGCATCTTATGGAGTCAAAAGAGGTAATGCGGCAGCTGAACGAGTATTGGAGATTATTGAAACCGAGAATCCTTTAAAAGATAAACCTAATGCGATAGATAAAGAAAATTTTGACTCAGAAATAAAATTTGAAGATGTCACTTTTAGATATGAGGAAGAAGATGTCTTAAAAAACTTTTCTTTAAGTATTCCTAAAGGAAAGACTGTAGCCCTTGTTGGGCAATCTGGTAGTGGAAAATCAACCTTAGCAAATCTTATTACACGCTTTTATGATGTAAATGAAGGAAAGATTACCATAGACGGGGTTGATATCAAAGATTTGAAAATACAATCCTTACGAAGGCAATTGGGTATTGTTACTCAAGATGCCATCCTATTCAATGATACTGTTAAAAATAATTTATTATTAGGAGTAGAAAGTGGGACCGAAGATGATGTTATAGAAGCTCTAAAGATTGCAAATGCATGGGAATTTGTAAAAGACCTCCCTAATGGAATTGACACTAATATTGGTGACGGCGGCAATAAACTCTCTGGCGGGCAAAAACAGCGACTAAGTATAGCAAGGGCGGTTCTTAAAAACCCACCTATTATGGTCTTAGACGAAGCCACTTCTGCTCTAGATACTGAATCAGAGCGGTTAGTACAAGATGCTCTTGAAAAAATGATGCAAAACAGAACTTCCATTGTTATTGCACATCGATTATCCACAATTCAAAATGCTGATAATATTGTAGTCATGCAAAAAGGCAATATAGTGGAACAAGGTAAACATAAAGAATTGCTTGGTCAAAACGGTGTTTACAAAAAATTAGTAGAAATGCAATCACTTGCATAAAAAGAAATCTATGAATATTATAGAAAGTCTCGAATGGCGTTATGCTTGTAAAAAATTTGATGAGCAACAAATCGTTTCCGATGAAAAAATAACCACATTAGCTGAAGCTTTTAATTTGACAGCTACTTCTTTTGGTTTACAACCCATTAAAATGTTGATAATAAAAAATAAAGAGCTTCAAAAAGAATTGGTTCAGCACTCATTCGATCAGAAACAAGTGTACAGTGCTTCTCACCTACTTGTAATTTGCATTCATGATTATTTTACCTTAGATGATATTGATGCTTATTTTGATAGAGAAAAAGATATACGAGGAACTTCAGAAGAAATATTAAAACCCTACAGAGAACAATTAAAAGGTATTTTTGCCAATAAGTCTACTAATGAAAAGCAAAAATCAGCTATTAATCAGGCCTATATAGCTTTAGGTAATTTAATGACAGTTTGCGCTACCGAAAAAATTGATGCCTGCCCAATGGAAGGTTTCAATGCACAGCAATATGACCGTATTCTTAATCTTAGAGAGCAGAATTTAAAATCGGTTCTTTTGCTTCCTGTAGGGTATAGAGCTGAAGATGATTTTATGAGTACCCTTAAAAAAGTAAGAAAACCAATTCAAGAAACCATAATAAAAATAGTATAATCAAGATATGAGTCAAGAAGTAAGAGCTTTAGAACCATTTAGTCTATGGAATCATTTTGCCGACTTGAATGCTGTACCTCGCGCCTCCAAAAAAGAAGAGCGAATCATACAATTCATGGTTGATTTTGGTAAAAAGTTAAATCTAGATACTCAAGTAGATGCCGTAGGGAATGTTATCATAAAAAAACCTGCTACAATAGGTATGGAAGATCGTAAAACTATCGTGATGCAATCGCATTTAGATATGGTACATCAAAAGAATAATGATACCATTTTTGATTTTGACACCCAAGGTATTGAAATGCTTGTGGATGGAGATTGGGTGAAAGCTAACGGTACCACACTGGGTGCAGATAATGGTTTAGGCGTTGCCACTATCATGGCCATTTTAGAATCAAAAAGCATAGTTCACCCAGCCATAGAAGCATTGTTTACCATTGATGAAGAAACTGGCATGACGGGTGCCATGGGATTGGAAGGCGGTTTGCTTGAAGGAGAAATACTATTGAATTTAGATACTGAAGATGATGATGAAATTGGTGTGGGTTGTGCAGGTGGTGTTGATATAACCGCTACAAAGTCTTATGCTCCTCAAAAAACTCCTGTAAATACCTCAACGTATTGCATAACAGTTAAAGGATTACAAGGAGGTCATTCTGGGATGGATATCCATAAAGGTTTTGGAAATGCCAATAAGTTAATGAACAGAATTTTATTTGACCTTAACAATCTTATTGCTATATCAGAAATTGATGGTGGTGGATTGCGTAATGCAATTCCTAGAGAGAGTAATGCTATAGTAATTACGGAGAATCCTGAGGTTTTTGAAGAAAAATTCTATGAGATTGCTAAAGATATTATCAATGAATATGACGCTATAGAAGGAGATATTGAAATTTTATTGGAGGAATGCTTTACTCCCGAAACTGTAGTACCTAAAGAAACTCAAAGATCTTTACTGCAAGTAATTTATGCTGTTCACAATGGTGTATATAGAATGAGTCCTGATATCCCAGATTTGGTAGAAACATCAAACAATGTAGCCCGTGTTTTAGTAAAAAATGGTGAAATAAAAATTTTATGCCTTACAAGAAGTTCAGTTGAAAGTGGTAAAGAAGACTTGGCTAATGCTATTGCCTCTAGCTTTGAATTAGCCGGTTTCACCGTTGAACTTTCAGGAGCCTATCCAGGATGGAAACCAAACCCAAATTCAGGAATCTTAAAAGTAATGAAGAAACTATATATCGATCTTTTTGACGAAGAACCAAATGTCATGGCTTGCCATGCTGGTCTAGAATGCGGTATTCTAGGCACAAATTATCCTGAAATGGATATGATCTCATTTGGCCCTACCATAAAAGGGGCACATTCTCCTGACGAGCGTGCAAGTATTAGCTCTTCACAGAAATATTGGAAATATGTCTTAGAAATCTTAAAAAATATCCCTAAAAAAGACTAAATAAAACTTTCTTTTTTTCGTTACTAAGTAGAATCCAAAAATCAAAAAAAATGAAGATCAGAAAAATTTTAACCATTTTCACTTTTGTATTATTGCTAATATCATGTAGTGAAGATGATAGTTTACCTATTGATACTGGTGCGCAGCAAAGTGACTTAATTGGCAACTGGAATCTTACTGAGGTTCTTCATGATGGAACAGCAACAGCTACAGTTCAAAGCATTCCTGTAACTGGTAATGTTGATGCTTTTGGTAAAAATATAAACGCTCAGGTTACATTTTCAGAAAATCCAAATAACCTAACTGCCAGCGGTGGATATACGGCAGAGACCACCGTATCAATAGCAACAGAAAATTTTACTTTTGATTTACCTCTTGTCTTAAATGAAGTTTTAAGTCAGAATTCATGGACACTTGATAACGGTGTTATAACGCTTACAAATAGGGAAGAAACCTTAGACTTGAATATTACTGAATTGAATGAATCATCGCTTAAAATAGAATTTGACTTAATTTTAGAGGTTCAAGTTCCTGCAGGATTAAATATTTCTTTATTACCTGAAGGTACTCCAATAGAACTAGACATTAAGGTAAATATGTCATTCACAAAATAAAGAATTTGAAAAAGTTCTATTCCCTATTTCTATTTTTAGTTACTGGGTTGACTATATCTTACGCACAACCAGTAAAATTCAACAAGAAAACCTTAAAATTTTTAGACTCAGCAAAAGTAATTTTTGTTGCGTTTGATTTTTCAGATTTGACTTTTGAATCTGACAAAAAATCGGAAAAAGTTTATTTAGAAAACAGAAAGATAAGATTGAATAAATATGAAGAAGGTAAAGGAGATTATTGGGTGAAAAACGGATATTATAATGCGAAAAATAAATGGTGGCAAGAAAAATTTGTAAACGAATTTAATAAGCATTTAGAAAAATCCAAGAAGAAAGCTAGGCTTACTTTAAACATGGCAAATGCAGATTACAAAATGTCAGTTAATACTAAGTGAATGTATTTAGGTTATGATGTTGGGGTATTTGATGAACCCGCCAAAATTAGACTTGACATAAACTTCTATAACCAAAGTGATCCGGAAAAACTGCTTTCTAATTTATTCATTAAAAGTGCTCATGGTACAAATAGAAATATAGATAATGATCATGAGTTCCCCTATTTAATGCGAGTTGGTAATGCATACAGAAGAAGTGCTTTTATGCTTTTTTTGGTATTAAAACGGCACATAAACTAAATAAGTTTCTAAAAACGAGCACTCTATAACGTTTTTAATTTTTTCATTTGCCAAATCTTTTAGAGTTTGTACTTTTGGCAAAACCAACAGGAATGAAAAAAACGAAATATGTTTTCGTTACCGGAGGCGTAACTTCATCACTCGGAAAAGGCATTATAGCTGCTTCATTGGCTAAACTTTTGCAAGAAAGAGGATACTCGGTCACCATTCAAAAACTAGACCCTTACATCAATATAGATCCTGGTACATTAAACCCATATGAACATGGCGAATGTTATGTTACTGATGATGGTGCCGAAACCGATCTTGATCTTGGACATTATGAGCGATTTTTAAACATTCCCACTTCTCAAGCCAACAATGTCACCACCGGTAGAATTTATCAAACTGTTATTGACAAAGAAAGAAGAGGTGATTATTTAGGGAAGACTGTTCAAGTTATTCCACATATTACAGATGAAATAAAACGACGCATTCAGCTTATTGGCAACACCAATGAATATGATATTGTCATCACCGAAATTGGCGGTACCGTTGGTGACATTGAGTCATTACCTTACGTAGAATCTGTACGTCAATTACTGTGGGAAATGGGTGAAGAGAACGCTATCGTAGTTCACCTAACCTTAGTACCATATTTAGCAGCAGCTGGTGAATTAAAAACCAAACCTACACAGCATTCAGTAAAAATGTTAATGCAAAGTGGTGTAAACCCAGATATATTGGTATGCAGAACTGAGCATCATATTTCTGATGATATTAAACGAAAACTGGCACTTTTCTGTAATGTAAAAAAAGAAGATGTAATTCAGTCGCTTGACGCAGAAACTATTTATGATGTACCAAATTTAATGTATGAGGAAGGTTTGGATACGGTTGTGCTTAAAAAATTAAAGCTTTCATCAGAAGATAAGCCGGTTTTAAATAAATGGAATGATTTTTTAAGGCGTCATAAAAATCCAAAGGATACTATTGAAATAGGTCTTATTGGTAAATATGTTGAATTACACGATTCTTACAAATCTATTTCTGAAGCCTTTATACATGCAGGAGCTACTAATGAGGTAAAAGTAAATCTTCATTGGATACACTCAGAAAATTTAACAACAGACCAGCTAAAAGATTTACATGGTGTTCTGGTGGCACCCGGATTTGGGAATCGAGGAATAGAGGGAAAAATTGATGCTATTCAATACATAAGAGAACATAATATTCCATTTTTAGGAATCTGTTTAGGCATGCAAATGGCAGTAATAGAGTTTGCACGTAATGTTTTAGGATTACAAGATGCAAACTCAACAGAGATGGTTGAGGAAACATCTCATCCTGTAATCAATCTTATGGAAGAACAAAAAAGTATCACCAATATGGGCGGTACTATGCGTTTAGGTGCATGGGAATGTAAATTAGATGAAAACTCAAAAGTTTATGATGCTTATAAAACTGATATGATTAGTGAGCGTCATAGGCATCGTTATGAATTCAATAATGAATATTTAGAACAGCTCACCAAAGCAGGTATAAAAATAACAGGTGTAAACCCAAAAACCGGTTTGGTAGAAATCATTGAGTTGCCTGATCATCCTTGGTTTGTAGGCGTACAATACCATCCTGAATATAAAAGTACCGTCCTAAATCCACACCCGCTATTTGTAGCATTTATAGAAGCAACATTCAAGTATAAAAAAAGCCTTGATTCATAAAATCAAAGCTCTTTTGTAAAACAAAAAATTAAAACTCTATAGTTCTAAAATATCTTCAACACTAAATCGCTTTGAGTAATCAGGATCATAGTGTACAAATGTTATTTTACCATTTTTATCAATAATATATGTGGCTGGAACCGGTAATACATTATTATCTTCTTGATTATACTTTGCTATTTTATTTTGTGTGAAATTTAAATAGCTTGTTACTGATTTATCATTCACTTCAAATGCCACTTTATAAGCATTCATAATATCATTATCTGCATCATGAATGATAGAAAAATTAGCCTTTATCTTATCAGATGTTTCTTTAGTCTTTTCTGGTTTCTCAGGAGAAACTACTAAAACAGTATATCCTTTTTCAGTAAGCGCTTCTAGATTTTCCTGTAAAGACTTTAAATGTTTTTTACAATATGGACACCAATTTCCTCTATAAAACATTAAAACGATCTTTTGAGTTTTTAAAATTTCTTCGGAATTGATTTTCTTTCCAAACTGATCTACTGCCAAAATCAAGGGAGCTTCTTCCCCAACTTTTAAATGCTCATTATTAATTTGTGAAACTCCATAAACAGATATAAGCAGAAGTGTGAATAATAAAATATTTTTTTTCATTTTTAAGTTTATTTAATATGGCTAGGTAGTCGAAAGTTTAACAAAAACTTACACTAATAAAATTTTATATTTGTGTACCTAATTCACAAATCATGAAAAAAATTTTAAGCTTAACACTTGTTTTCGGATGTTTATGTATAGGACTATCTCAAGAAGTAAAAGAAGCAAATTATGATGAAGCTTTGGCTAAAGAAATGCAAGCAGATGATTTTGGCATGCGTAAATATGTAATGGCATTCTTAAAGAAAGGACCTAATAGGCCTACCGATAAAGACGAAGCTGCAAAATTACAGGCAGCACATATGCAAAACATAGGTCGTTTAGCCAAAGAAGGTAAACTAGCATTGGCAGGCCCGTTTTTAGATAATGGCGATTTAAGAGGTATCTATATTTTTAATGTAGAGTCTGTTGAAGAAGCTAAAGCTTTGACAGAAACTGATCCAGCCATAAAAGCTGGTAGCTTAGTCATGGAATTGCATCCTTGGTATGGTTCTGCATCTCTGGGATTCGTGAATAAATATCATGAGAAGCTAGCTAAGAAGAAAATGTAATTTTTTCATCAAGACCATCCATAAAGCTTTCGGAATCAGAATAGCACTTATTTTGTTAATTCTTTTGCTCTTAATTTTGCTTCCTCATTTCGATCTATCTTATGCTCAGGGCGTGTCCATTTTGGTTTTTCACCTAAGTCTTGATATTGTGAATCTTCGGCCTCCACAGTTTGAGGTTGCATTTTTTTAATAAAAGGTTTTTGAGGATTTAAGCCTAATAACTTGAACATCTCCATATCTTCATTTACATCAGGATTTGGAGTCGTTAGTAGCTTATCACCTGCAAAAATAGAATTTGCCCCAGCAAAGAAACACATAGCTTGTCCTTCTCTACTCATGGTTGTTCTTCCTGCACTTAAACGCACTTGCGTTTCTGGCATCACAATACGCGTTGTAGCCACCATTCTTATCATTTCCCAAATAGACACAGGTTCTTGTTCTTCTAATGGCGTACCATCAACAGCCACCAGCGCATTTATTGGTACTGATTCTGGTTGTGGATTCAATGTTGACAATGCCACCAACATACCAGCTCTGTCCTCTACTTTTTCACCCATTCCAATAATACCACCTGAACAAACAGTTACATTTGTTTTTCGAACATTATCAATAGTATCTAAACGATCTTGATAACCACGAGTAGAAATTACTTCTTTGTAATACTCTTCAGATGAATCTAAGTTATGATTGTAGGCATACAAGCCTGCTTCTGCCAAACGTTTCGCTTGATTTTCAGTAACCATTCCTAGGGTACAGCAAACTTCCATATCAAGCTTATTAATAGTGCGTACCATTTCTAATACTTGATCAAATTCAGGACCATCCTTTACATTACGCCACGCCGCTCCCATACAAACACGAGAACTTCCAGAAGCTTTAGCACGCAATGCTTGTGCTTTCACTTGAGGGACAGACATCAAATCATTTCCTTCAATATCAGTATGATAGCGGGCTGCCTGAGGGCAATAACCACAATCTTCAGGGCAACCTCCAGTTTTTATGGAAAGTAATGTAGATACCTGAACTGTATTAGGGTCATGATGTTTTCTATGAATCGTAGCAGCATCGTATAACAATTCCATAAAAGGTTTATTATAAATTGCTAAAATTTCTTCTTTGGTCCAGTTATGTCGGATCTCACTCATAAAATAAGTCATTTAACAAATCAAAAATAGTAAAAAGCACATGGCTACAAAGCAAATGTTATGCTTTTATTTTAACACTAACTGCCTACCTAATTCAGCCAAAAAAGGAATGCCAATTGAATCGTATTCGTAATTGTCATCATTAAAAATCTGATTTTCATTAACATGAATGATAGCAGAAATGATATACTCTTTATTTGTTTTAGTGTTTTTTATATAAGCACAATCAGTCAGATAGCCATAAGCATAACCAACTTTATTATAGACTTCAATATGGCTAGGAATAGTTTCTTTTGTATCACCATATAATAAGAATTTTACATAACCATCGTAATATTCAGTAGAGTCATAACCCGCTTGTCTTGGTAGAATTTTCATCGTCTCTAACAAGAATTCTCTATCAGCTTCGGATAAGCTAAATTGTTGTTCTTTGAGGAATTTCTCAGGAAAAATAACACGTTTCATTAAACCGTGAAGTGAAGAAAGTGGCAGATAGTTTTTCTGTGAAAAATCCTTAGGTTCTTTTATCAAACTATCTCCCTCCATATACCCAATGCCTTTTGAAATTTTACTAAGCTGCAACCTTTTGATTGGTGAATTGATTATCTCTTGAGTTGTAGTGCTTGTACTATCGTTTAGATAAAAGATCAATGGTTTCGTGGTTAATGCTCCTGAATTCTCAGTAGATAAACGATGTGAAATTCGTGATTTAATTCCCTTTTCGTTAAGACGCTTATTAATATCATCCTTTCCTAAATATTCAAACAATCTATTATAAGCATCATTATCGCTTACTGCAAATATCTTTTTTATTTCCTCAGCAAAAGTGGTTTCTACAGAATCTCCTTCAATATAAAATTTAGAGTTTCTGGTGAGCTCTTTTTGTTCATTTAGCTTTTCTAATGCTAAGACAGCAATTGGAAATTTTACCGAACTGGCTGGATAAAAATAGATACTATCATTTACTTGGAAATCATAATCTTTAAAGGTAATATCACCTCCGGTGTTACGAATCACTTCAGTAAACAACGCTTGAACTTCACGCTCTCCAAGATTATCTATTACAGCTTTGATTTTTGGGTTCTCAGAATTTAATGCCTGTTCCAGAGAATCTGTATTTTCATCTTTTGTGCAATTAGCAAAAAGGATAATAAGAGTGAAGAAGAAGGCTCGCATGGAATTAATTTTTCTAAAGATAGACCTTAGTCCCTAGAAATCAAAACACTCACAGCATTACCACCAAAGCCCACTGCATTGATTAATACTTTTTTAATTTTATTTGGCTTTTTTCGATTATTTAAGTATGGAATATTAATAAAGTACTGATGTTGTAGCATCAAAATTGCTAACTCTACACTTAGCATACCCGATGCTCCAAAAGTATGCCCTAATTTCCATTTATTTGTAGTCAATAGTGGTGTAGAATTACCAAACACCTTTTCAATAGCATTGAATTCTGCCAAATCGCCCTTTATGGTTCCTGGGGTATGCGTAACAATTACGTCAACTTCTTCTAATCGTGAATTTGCTAAAGCCATTTTCATGGAATCTTGAAAACAAATTGCTTCAGCTGATAAAGATGCGTTGTGCTCCAATAGCTCGGTTGCATAACCTATACCTTCAATAAATGCTAATGCATTTTCTTTTTTACCTACTTCTAAACAAGCCACAGACGCACCCTCTCCTAATACCATAGTATTCTTTGTTTTCTTTAGGTCAAGTGCTTGGCAAGGGTATTGAGACCTTTCAACTGGGATCAATTTAGCTGATGTTTTAGCGTATATTTTTAGGGCTTTCATTTGAGCAACCGTAAATGGAGTTAATGGTGCTTCACTTCCTCCAACTAAAAACTTATCGGTCATACCTGAATTTAACCAGGCAACGCCATTCAATAAGGCATGTAATGCTGTTGAGCAAGTAATTGAATGTGAAATATCTGGCCCCTTGGTTTGCAAGTCATGTGCTACCCATGAGGAAATGTTTCCTAAGGTAGTTGTAGGTGAACTTAAAGTAGATGATTTTTTCTTTTCTAAATACTCTTGATGGTACTTTTCAAAAAGTCCTGTAGCTCCGCGAGAAGAACCAATATTGATACCAAAATTAGATGATGAATCCCACTGTGCTTGCTTCACAGCTTGTCTAGAAGCAGCTATTGCAAAGAGTACAGAATCATCCAAGTCTGTATACTTGTCATCTGATTTTCTAAGTATTTCAACCTTCTCTTTTGCTACTTCAGTTAAAGAAGCTATCAATACACTCTGATCTCCTATTTCTTTCACTTGTATGGAATGATCAGGTTGCAAGTATTTTTCCCAGGTTTCGTGTAAAGAAATTCCTAAGGGAGAAATAGATGCAATTGAAGTTATAGATATTGGTTGCTTCATATCCTTTTAAAATAGAAGGTCACAAAACTACACTATTTCAAGAGCCTCTTCAATAGTTTTGTAGACTTTTTCTAGTTGGTTTTTGTTAATGACATACGGAGGTTGTATATAAATAGTATTGCCAAGTGGGCGTAGAAACACACCCTTATCCATAAAGAATTTTAACAATTGATCACGCAAGGTTCCATAGCGTTCCATTTTGGTATTCAAGTCCAATGCTAAAATGACACCTATACTTCTGGCTGATTTAACTTTTGGATTTTTTTTAAGCCGCTCTTCAAAACTCTTGTGACTACTAAAAACTCTTTGAATACTATTTTGAATTTCATTTGTCTGTAATAATTCGATACTAGTTAATGCCGCAGTACAAGCCAATGGATTGGCCGAATAGGTATGACAATGAAATAAACCTTTAGCTATATCATTACTCAAAAAAGCCTCATAAATATTTTGGGTACAGGTTGTAATAGCCATAGGCATCAAGCCCCCAGTCAGAGCTTTACTTAAACAAATAATATCTGGTTTAGTTTTGATATGATCAGAGGCAAAATTTTTACCAGTTTTACCAAAACCTGTCATTACCTCATCTGCAATGGTTAAAATGTTATTTGATTTACATAACAGTAAAATATTATTGAGCCCATCTTGATCATACATCTTCATTCCGGCCGCTCCTTGAATTAATGGTTCATAGATAAATCCGGCTACATTACCTTTTGATGCAATCTTTCTTAATTGCTCTAGAACTTCATCATTATTATCTCCCGTTGGAACAGGAATACGTTGTACCTCAATTAAAAAATCCTCAAATGGGCCATTATAAACTGACAGACCTGAAACAGACATTGCTCCGAACGTATCACCGTGAAACCCGTTTTCAAAAGCAATTAATACATTACGCTTTTCACCTTTATTAAAATGATATTGCAAGGTCATTTTAATACCTACCTCAATACTTGTTGAGCCATTGTCACTAAAAAACACTTTTTCTTGCCCAACAGGCAGTATTTTGATGAGCTCTTCAGAGAGCTTTACGGCAGGTTCATGGGTAAAATCACTAAACATAATTTGATCCAGTTGCTGCATTTGCTTATAAACTCGACTAGTAATATACTCATTGCAATGCCCAAACATACATGTATACCATGATGCAATAGCATCTATATATTCTCTACCATTCTCATCAGTTAAAATACAACCTTTTGCTTTTACGATGCCTAAACTTTCGGGGTGTGTTTGATGTTGCTTTAATGGGTGCCAAATGTATTTTTTATCTCGCTCTTGTAAGGTCATTTTATTATTTTGTCATCCTGAACTCGATTCAGGATCTACTTTTAATTAAAACTTTAACTGGATTCCGCATTCCCGAGTACTCGGGACGGAATGACAGCTACAAACTTTCTAACTTAATCTTAAGCAAATCAGCATAGGCTCTCACTACATTTTGATCAAAATACGGTTCTTCTTCTATGCGGCCAATAACAGGAACTTTTGTCATTTTTTGTATGATAGATTCTGTGGTAGAATGTTTATTTCCAGAAAATATGATAGATATATCAAATCCTCTTTCTTTGAGAAGGCTTATTGTCAACAGGGTATGGTTGATGCTTCCCAAATAATGACGTGATACCACAATTACTTTATAATCAGGTTTTATAATATCTAATATAGTATGTTTATCATTTAATGGAACAAGTAAACCTCCTGCGCCTTCAATTACTAAATGATTCTTTGTGCTAGGTTCTTTTATTTTTTTCAGGTCTATTTTTATATTGTCGATTTCAGCAGCAGCATGCGGACTCATGGGTGTATTCAATGCATAGCTATTCGTAAAGAATTTTGAGTTCGTATTTGAAACCAATCGTTCAACTTTTTTTGTATCGCAATTATCAAGATCTCCTGCTTGTACTGGTTTCCAATAATCTGCTTCTAAAGCTTTAGTAAGAATAGCTGCTGCAATAGTTTTTCCAACATCAGTTCCAATTCCTGTGACAAAGTATTTTTTTTGCATATTAATTGTCATCCTGAACTTGATTCAGGATCCATTTTTTTATTTATTATGGATTCCTGCTTTTGCAGGAATGACAAAACTAGTGAATATACCTATTAAGAAGCTCTAAAACATTTGTGATTTCTTTGGTAGAATTATATGCGTGCAAACAAAAACGCAAACGTTCTTTACCTGCCGGTACTGTTGGAGAGAGAATAGGTTTTACATTAAATCCATTTTCTTGAACCTCTGAAGCTACCCGCTTAATTCGTTCATTACCTGAAATGACGCAACAATGAATAGCTGAATTACTTTCAATGAAGTTTAAGTGTAATCTTCTTATTTCCGATTTAAAGTGTTGGATGTTCGCTATTAACTCGCTTAATGAAGATCTTTCGACTGTACTTAAGTTGACAAGATGCTCATAAGTAATTATGATAGTAGCTAGTGAATGGGGTGGCAACGCAGTGGTATAAATAAAACTTCTAGCAAAATTGACTAAATATTGTTTCAAGTTTTGGCTCCCTAAGACGGCTGCACCATGACACCCTAGGGCTTTTCCAAATGTTATCAATCTTGCAAAGATTTCTTTTTCTAAACCTAATTTTTGAATTAATCCAACACCTCCCTTACCTAAAACGCCCGCTGCATGTGCTTCGTCTACAATAAGACGCGTCTCATATTCCTTACAAATAGATACCATTTTGGCTAAGTTAGGGGAATCTCCATCCATTGAAAAAACAGATTCTGTTATTACATAAATTTCGGTGTCATTAAGGTTTCGACTGCGCTCAACCAGACATTTCTTTTTTAAGTCTTCTATATTATTATGCTTGAATTTATATGATTTTGCATGACTCATTATAATTCCATCTCGTATGGACGCATGGATCAACTCATCATATAAAATAATGTCACCACGCTGTGGCACCGATGAAAAAAAACCAATATTGGCATCATAACCTGAATTAAAGACCAAAGCGGCTTCACTCTTATGAAAATCGCAAAGTATTCTTTCAAGTTTATTGTACAAAGAATGATTTCCTGAAAGTAATCGTGAACCAGTTGAGCCGTTTTCTCTAATATTATTCTCTAAAAGATATTGATGTACTTTTTCAAAAATTGATACTGATTTAGCATAACCCAAATAATCGTTAGAAGAAAAGTCAATTAGATTCAGCTCTTGTCTAAGATTTCTTAGAGCCTTTTTCGTTGATCTTTCATGCAATTTTTGGTCTAATCTTTTGGGAAGTTCCTGCATAAATTGATTTCAAAAATTAATCTAAGTATTCAATTTTTCCTGTTTCTTTATAAATATCTATATTCACACGCTTGTGATATCCTCGCTCTCTCGCATCTACTAGGTCAATGTTCAATTTATCAGAAAAGAAAAGTGCTTTTTTAAATACTTGATCAAAATCCTCTAAAACAAATAAGTTTACTATATTATTTTTTTTATACCGTAGATTTACTTCATATCCGTTTTCAGTATTAAAAACTGAAATATATTCAAGATCGGTTAAATCTTGCCACCTCTCATTAAACTTGAATAAGCCAATAGAATAACTATGCTGTATTTTTCTCTTCGAAAAATTAAAGTGAATATACTTTCTTATTACCATTGGTAGAAGAAATATTACAAATGCAAAAAAAAATACAATTGCATGGACACTTGTGTATGCTGCATCTTGAATGGTCATTTTTTTTATGAAATTGTTTTTGGTAGCATAAAAAATTAATGTGAAAAGTAAAGAAAAGGTAAACGCAAATATTATTCTATTTACCCAAGATATTTTAGGATCTCTAATTACAAATTCACATTCAATCATAGTTCGAAGATACAAAGGCTATATTAAATTTTTTAAAAATTTTTTTGGCTCAGGTAACTTATACTCAATTAATCATTACCTCCTCCTATTAGCCAATAAAGGTGGCGGTTCTCCTGTAAAAGGGTTCCACCTACTAATACTTTTTGCTTCCATGCCTGCAGCTGAAATAACTGAACGATCACCATAACGTTCACGCATTTTATCTATAGCCTGACTAAGGTTTATTAGTTTTTCATCATCTTCAAATAAATTGATTTGATGCCCTCCCTCTACCAAATGACTAAACTTGACCCCTACTAATCGTACTAATAAGCGCCTATTATATTGTTTTTTGAACAAATCTAAGACTACTGGTGTAATAGAACTATCTATAGAACTATAAGGTATTCGTCTTTGTATAGTATATGTTTGAAAATCAGAATAGCGAATTTTAAAAGTAATACAAGCCGTTAGTTTATTACCCCGTCTTAGTTGGTATGCCAAATTTTCTGTCATTGCTATAATAATACCTTTTAGTTTCTCTGCATCAGTAGTATCTCTATCAAAAGTACGTTCTGTAGAAATAGACTTTCGCTCATGGTATTGTACTACCGGAGAATTATCAATACCATTGGCTTTTTTCCAAATAGTAATACCATTTTTACCAAGTACTTTATGCATTAATTTCAAGGGCATTTGCTGTATAGTACTAATACGCTTAACACCTAAATCACATAATGATTTATAAGTAACTTCACCTACCATAGGTATTTTTCTAACAGAAAGTGGTGCTAAAAATGGTTTTTCTGTTCCTTTTAGGATACGAATTTGATTATTGGGTTTAGCCTCACCAGTAGCAACTTTTGAGACTGTTTTATTAATTGATAAACCAAAGGAAATAGGTAAGCCAGTTTCTTTAATAATACGTTGCCGTAACTCTGAAGCCAACTTATGACAACCAAAGAACTTATCCATTCCGGTTAAGTCTATATAGAATTCATCAACTGAAGTTTTTTCATATAACGGAACACTCTCTTTAACAATTTCTGTCACATTATCTGAAAACTTAGAATATACCCCTGAATTACCTCTCAGTACAATAGCTTCAGGACACAATTTTTTAGCCATACGCATGGGCATAGCAGAGTGAATACCAAATTTACGTGCTTCATAACTACATGAAGCTACTACACCTCTATCTGAGGTTCCTCCTATTAATACAGGTTTGCCTATAAGTTTACTATCTAAAAGTCGTTCGCAAGACACAAAAAAAGTATCTAAATCCATATGTACTATAGCTCTATTGTTAGACATTACACTGCCGCTTTTTTCTTTTCATCAGCATATCTGGGATCTTCAATAATAGCTTTTCTACACATTGAAATAACCTCAATATTAACGCAGTCAAATTCTTCTATTACTTTCCCCTTAATACTATAAATTCCTTTTCCCCTAAAGGGATACTTGGCTGCTACCGGCGGAAAGTGTACTGTATCAATAAAATCTCCATCTCTATCTAAAAAAGTACCAAAATGCATCGCTTTTCCTGTAGAAGTTGATGTGTTTTTAGTAGTAACCAAATATCCTTCAATGGTAACTACTTTATTCTTATGATGAGGCAATTCTTTAGCTTTCAAAAAATTCTGTTGAGGTTTTGCCAGTAATTCAAATGGATTACATAATGGAAACCCCAACAGCTCATATTCATCAAAAGCATTTTCTAAAACTGTGCTTTTTAATTTAGGTATCTCATAAGAAACATGCTCCGCTTTAAATAAGGTTATAATATCTTCTTGTAGAGATACTTTACTAATCTTTAAATGTGCATTCCACAACAATTCACGCTTATTGATTTTTGTAAATCGAAACGCGTTGATCTTTATTAAAATAGCTATTTGTTCTACTGAAATAGAAACGCGATCAATAAAATCATCTAAACTTAAAAAAACACCGTTCTGTTTTCTTGCTATAAGAATTTTTTGAATTGTATTTGACTCTAATGAGTGCAAAAAAGCAAATCCTAAATAAATAGTTTTTCTATGAATAACTGTTAAATGATGACTATTATTGATGCAAGGAGCTTCTATCTGAGCACCATGCATTCTTGCCTCATGTACATAGAGTTCTGCTCTATAAAAGCCACCCCCATTATTAAGTGTTGCCACCATATATTCTAAAGGATAATATGCTTTTAAGAAAAGGCTTTGATAGCTCTCTACCGCATATGAAGCTGAATGCCCTTTAGCAAATGCATAGCCAGCGAAACTTTCTATTTGTCGCCATATATCAGCTGTCAATACTTCTGACTTTCCTGTTGCTTTACAGTTGTCAAAAAATTGTTGCTTTACTTTTAAGAATTCATCACGCGAACGAAATTTACCTGACATACCACGACGTAGCATATCTGCTTCTCCTAAATTTAAACCTCCAAAATAGTGCGCTACTTTAATCACATCTTCCTGATAGACCATCACTCCATAGGTTTCAGGCATAATATTTAATAATACTGAATGTGCATCTTTACGTCTTTTAGGATTTCGATATCGTAAAATATATTCACGCATCATTCCTGATTTAGCAACTCCAGGACGAATAACTGAACTAGCTGCTACCAGCCCTAAATAATTATCTACCTGCAACTTTTTGAGTAGCATACGCATTGCTGGAGATTCAACATAAAAACACCCTATGGCTTTTGCATTTTTAAGCAAATACTTAATCTTTTCATCTTTCTTAAATCGCTTAATATCATGAATATCTATAGGCTTTTTTTCTGGACGATTGTATTTAACTATTTCAACAGTATCTTTTATTTTTCCTAAGCCTCGTTGACTCAAAATATCGAATTTATACAGCCCGATATCTTCTGCTACAACCATATCTATCTGAGTAGTGGTAAATCCCTTAGGAGGTAAAAAGGTGGCACAATAATAATGAATAGGTTTCTCTGAAATTAAAATACCGCCAGCATGAATACCCAAGTAATTAGGAAATCCTTGAATATACTGACTGTATCTAATTACCAATTGAGAAAGTTTATCTAGATGATTAAAATTATACTTTCCTCTTGTCAATACATCCATTTCAGATTTTGGAAGCCCAAATACCTTACCCAATTCACGAACTGAAGCCCTGAACTTAAAGGTGTTGTAAACAGTAATAAGTGCTGTGTTCTTAAATCTTCTAAAAATAAAATCAGTAATATCATCTCTATCTGCCCATGAGAAATCTATATCAAAATCAGGAGGATTTTTACGGTACAGGTTTATAAATCTTTCAAAGTACAGATCCAACTCTACTGGGTCAACATCTGTGATTCGTAACAGATAAGCTATAATGCTATTTGCACCACTACCCCTACCTACATAAAAATAACCCTTACTACGTGCATATTTTAGAATTTTCCAATTAATTAGAAAGTAAGAAACAAACCCTTTCTCTTTAATAATATTCAATTCTTTTTCAATACGTTTATAAATATCTTCATCAGGATCATTATATCGGTAAGTCAATCCTTTATAGGTTAATTTCTCTAGCAATCTATAATCTAATACTTCATTACCTGTGTAAGATCGTTGGTTGTTGGGTGTTTTTTGAGAAAAATCAAATTTAATACAACAATCATCTAAAATATGCTGTGTGTTTGCAATCAGTTCAGGATAATCAGCATAAATAATTTTTAGTTTCTCTATAGATAAGAATTGATGAGTCTCACAACCTTGTTCACTTTCAGGTAATTTACTCAACAATGTATTATTATCAATAGCACGTAAAAGTCTATGCGTATTAAATCCCCTCTTATTTTGAAAAGAAACTGTTCTTAAAATGACTAACTTATTAAGTTGATCATTCCATTTAGAAAATTTTAATCTATTTATATCTTCAGGAGTAACACCTAGGTATTCATTTGCTCTTAATTCATAATCAATGCCTTTTTTAAAAGGATAAATTACATAACTATTTTCTATATCAATAGGCCTTTCTGGTACTCTTAGAGAAGCGTCGTGAAGAAAAATAGATAGATAGGTATTGATCTGTTGAAATCCGCTATTGTTTTTAGCCAGTAATACAAATTGTTGATTGGCTCCATTTCTAAAATCAATACCTATAAGAGGTTTAATACCATATTTTGAAGACATTCTCACAAAATCAAGACATGCTGAAGTAGTATTAATATCTGTCAATGCTAATGTATTAATACCATTTTCTGCTGCTAGTTTCAACAGCTCTTTAGGTTTTATTGTACCGTATCGAAGACTAAAGTATGTATGGCAGTTTAAATACAATTTTAGAATTTAAATTTTTATCAAAGTTAGTTTCATTTTAACACAATTATTGTTTAATTTTGAAACATCATGAACTATATAGCAACAAACATTCGTCACTTAAGAGAGTTAAAAAGTTTTTCTCAGGAGTATTTTGCTGAAGAGTTGAAATGGAGTAGAGCCATGATTGCTTCCTTTGAGTCCGGAAGAACAGAACCTTCTATTGATAAGCTTATTGACTTATCAAAATACATGAATATTTCAATAGATATCTTAATTAAAATTGACTTAAGAAAATCAAAAAATCAATCTTTTATTGAAGTTGGCAATAAGCGGGTTTTGTTTCCAATTACTATTAATAATCAAGATGAAGAATATATTGAAATAATTCAAAATGAAGCTTCTGCGGGGTACTTAAAAGGGTATGCTGATCCTGAATATATAGAACAATTACAAAAAATAAAATTACCGTTTTTACCTACAGGAACGCACAGAGCTTTCCCTATAAAAGGAGATTCTATGTTGCCCGTAAAGGATGGCTCTTTTATTGTAGCTAGATTTTTAGAAGATATTAAGGATGTCAAAGACGGAAGAACTTATATTGTACTAACCAAAGAAGATGGTTTAGTTTATAAACGTATCTACAATCGTATTAAAGATCGAAAAAGTCTCTTACTCTATTCTGATAATAAATCTTATGCACCATACGAAGTGAAAATAGAGGATATATTAGAAGTTTGGGAATTTACTTGTTGTATTAATACTCAAGAATATGATAAAGATGAATTAAAACTCAGTAGCATTGTAACCATGTTTCAAGAATTAAAAGTTGAATTGAAAGCAATAGGTGGTACGGTTTAACCAAAAAAAATACCTTAGCATTGCTAAGGCATTTCCCCTCTTTTAATTGTTTTTTTCGTTTATAGGCTAATTCTAATTTTACGTTAATAATTTTACTATTCGTATATAAAACAATCAACATTTAAAAATTCCCGAAATTTTAGAAAATAAATTAAAATTATTTTTTACAAATGAAAAACGCCGAACATTTTGTTCGGCGTTTTTCTTATTTATGCTTGTCCTGTCGGCCCAAAATTCAAAGGTATAGGAGGTTGCTCGTAATCCTTAATCTCACCATGAGCACTTTCAAACTTAGTTACATTATCTGCCAATGCTTTTGTTAAGCGTTTTGCATGTTGTGGCGTTAATATAATTCTAGATTTTACTTTTGCTTTTGGTGTTCCAGGCATTACATTAATAAAGTCTACAACAAATTCAGATACTGAATGATTGATAATGGCCAAATTAGCATAGGTGCCTTCAGCTACCTGCTCATCTAACTCAATATTTAATTGATTTTGTTGTTTTTTATCTTGCTTTGCCATGATTACTTAGCTATCTATTTCTTCTTTTGAACCTACAATTAAGTGGTCATATTCACGCATACCTGTACCTGCTGGAATCTTCTTACCTACAATTACATTTTCCTTAAGACCTTCTAAATAATCAATCTTACCATTTACGGCAGCTTGATTCAATACTTTAGTTGTCTCTTGGAACGATGCAGCTGAAATAAATGATTTCGTTTGTAATGACGCTCTTGTAATACCTTGTAATACAGGCTCTGCTGTTGCAGGAACCGCATCTCTGGCTTCTACCAAGGCTTTATCAGCTCTACGTAATATAGAATTCTCATCTCTTAATTTACG
Organism: Maritimimonas sp. 2405UD52-3; assembly: GCF_056591715.1. Lineage (NCBI taxonomy): Bacteria > Pseudomonadati > Bacteroidota > Flavobacteriia > Flavobacteriales > Flavobacteriaceae > Maritimimonas > Maritimimonas sp. 2405UD52-3. Next base: position 74,653 of record NZ_JBWQOL010000003.1, on the reverse strand, counting down.
TGCAGAAATAATCTGACCCGCTTTTAAGTTTTCAGAATCACCAGGGTTTTCAACCACTTTCATTCCGTAGATATTATCATTCTCTTCCATGAAATCATTACTATGTACCAACTGACTCTCTAAGAACATAGTATCACCTGAATCAACAATTTTTACTTTACGCATCATTTGACGTACAACTACTTCAAAGTGCTTATCATTGATCTTTACACCTTGTAAACGATACACTTCCTGAATTTCATTTACCAAATACTGCTGAACGGCAGATGGTCCTTTAATTTTCAAGATATCTGTTGGTGTAGTTGCACCATCAGATAAAGGCATACCAGCTTTTACAAAGTCATTTTCCTGTACAAGAATCTGATTAGAAAGCTTTACTAGATACTTCTTAATATCACCAGTTTTAGACTCAACGATGATCTCACGATTACCACGTTTAATCTTACCAAACGTTACTACACCATCAATTTCTGATGTAACAGCAGGGTTTGATGGATCACGTGCTTCAAATAACTCCGTTACACGTGGTAAACCACCAGTAATATCTCCTGCTTTACCAGATTTTCTTGGTATTTTTACAAGTACCTTACCGGCATCAATCTTTTCACCTTCTTCAACCATTAAGTGCGCTCCTACAGGTAAACTGTAAGATCTTAGTACTTCTCCTTTGGTGTCCTGAACAATTAAAGTAGGTACTACTTTCTTGTTCTTGGATTCAGAGATTACTTTTTCTTGGAAACCGGTTTGTTCATCAATTTCAACTTGATAAGTTATTCCTTGCTCAATATTTTCAAAAGCTACCTTACCTTGGAATTCAGAAACGATTACACCATTGTATGGATCCCATTTACAAATAACATCACCTTTCTTAACTTTAGCTTTATCTTTAATAGATATGAAAGAACCGTAAGGAATATTATTTGTACTTAAAGTAATACCTGTATTCTTATCAATTATTTTTACTTCAGATGTTCTTGAAATTACAATATCAGCTTCATTACCATCATTATCAAGACCCTTTACAGTACGTAACTCATCAATTTCAGCAACTCCATCAAACTTAACAGTTAATGAATTCTCTTCAGAAATGTTACCTGCAATACCACCTACGTGGAATGTACGTAATGTCAACTGCGTACCTGGCTCACCAATTGACTGAGCAGCAATTACACCAACGGCCTCACCTTTTTGAACCATTTTCTTTGTAGAAAGACTATGACCATAACATTTACCACAGATACCTCTAGAAGATTCGCAAGTCAATGCAGAACGTACTTCAACCATATCTATTGGAGAAACCTCAATCTTCTTAACTATATCTTCTGTAATTTCTTGACCAGCTTCTACTAAAACTTCTTCATCTAATGGGTTAATCACATCATTTAACGATACACGTCCTAGAATACGCTCTCCTAATGTTTCAACCACTTCCTCATTCTTCTTTAAGGCTTTAACTTCTAAACCTCTTAATGTACCACAATCTTCTTCATTAATGATCACATCTTGAGAAACATCAACCAAACGACGTGTTAAATAACCTGCATCTGCAGTTTTTAATGCTGTATCTGCAAGACCTTTACGAGCACCGTGAGTAGAGATAAAGTATTCAAGAATTGAAAGTCCTTCTTTAAAGTTAGAAAGAATTGGGTTTTCAATAATTTCACCACCGCCAGCAGTAGACTTCTTAGGCTTAGCCATCAATCCACGCATACCAGTTAACTGACGAATTTGCTCTTTTGATCCCCTCGCTCCAGAATCTAACATCATATAAACTGAGTTAAACCCTTGTTGGTCTTCACGAAGACGTTTCATAGACAATTCTGTCAATTTATTATTGGTAGATCCCCAAATATCAATTACCTGATTGTAACGTTCTTTATTAGTTAACATACCCATGTTATAACTAGCTATGATGGTATCAACTTGATCGTTAGCGTCAGCAATCATTTTGTGCTTTTCTTCTGGTATGATAATATCGCCTAAACTAAATGATAACCCTCCTTGGAAAGCGAACTTATAACCCATATCCTTGATTGAATCAAGGAACTGACCTGTTCTTGGAACATCTGTTACTCTTAAAATATTACCAATAATATCTCTTAAAGATTTTTTGGTTAATACTTCATTGATATAACCTGCTTCTTCAGGAACAACTTCATTAAATAAAACTCTACCTACAGTAGTTTCAATGATTTGCGTTGTTAGTTCTCCTTCTTCATTAAAGTCTTTTGTACGTACTTTAATCCCTGCATTTAGGTCAACTTTCTTTTCATTAAAAGCAATAGTTACCTCTTCAGGAGAATAAAATGTACTTCCTTCACCTTTTACCACATGATCCTTAGTTGATTTACGCTCTTTGGTCATATAATAAAGACCAAGAACCATATCTTGAGAAGGTACTGTAATTGGTGAACCGTTAGCCGGATTCAAAATACTATGCGAAGCCAACATTAATAATTGTGCTTCAAGAATAGCTTCTGGTCCTAATGGTAAGTGCACTGCCATTTGGTCACCATCAAAGTCAGCATTAAATGCCGTACATACTAATGGGTGCAATTGGATTGCTTTACCTTCAATTAATTTAGGCTGGAATGCCTGAATACCTAAACGGTGAAGCGTTGGAGCACGGTTTAATAATACAGGATGTCCTTTCAATACATTCTCTAAGATATCCCATACTACAGGCTCACGCTTATCTATAATCTTCTTAGCAGATTTTACAGTCTTAACAATACCTCTTTCTATTAACTTTCTGATAATAAAAGGCTTGTATAATTCTGCTGCCATATCTTTTGGCAATCCACACTCATATAATTTCAATTCAGGACCTACAACAATTACTGAACGTGCAGAATAATCAACACGCTTACCCAATAGGTTTTGACGGAAACGTCCTTGTTTACCTTTAAGTGAATCTGATAATGACTTTAAAGGTCTATTAGATTCAGTTTTTACCGCTGAAGACTTACGCGTATTATCAAATAAAGAATCAACGGATTCTTGCAACATACGTTTTTCATTACGTAAGATTACTTCAGGAGCTTTGATCTCCATTAATCTTTTTAAACGATTGTTACGAATAATCACACGACGGTATAGATCGTTCAAATCAGAGGTAGCAAAACGACCACCATCTAACGGCACTAACGGACGTAATTCTGGAGGCGTAACAGGTACAACCTTCATGATCATCCACTCAGGTTTATTTTCTCTGTTTCTATTTGCTTCACGGAAAGCTTCTACAACGTTTAAACGCTTCAATGCTTCCATTTTACGCTGCTTAGACGTTTCTGTATTTGCTTTATGTCTTAATTGGTATGATAATTCATCAAGATCGATACGCGCCAATAAGTCAATAAGACATTCTGCACCCATCTTAGCAATGAATTTTTCAGGATCAGAATCATCTAAATATTGGTTCTCAATTGGGAATGTCTCAAGAATATCTAAATATTCTTCTTCCGTTAAGAAATCCATTTTTTGCAATGGTTCTCCTTCAGCATTTTTAGCACCGGCTGGTTGAATTACTACATAACGCTCGTAGTAGATAATCATATCTAACTTCTTAGATGGTAAGCCTAGAAGGTATCCCATCTTGTTAGGTAATGATCTGAAATACCAGATGTGTGCTACTGGTACTACTAGATTAATATGACCTACTCTATCTCTTCTAACTTTCTTTTCAGTTACTTCAACACCACAACGGTCACAGATAATCCCTTTATAACGAATACGTTTGTACTTACCACAAGCACACTCATAATCTTTTATAGGACCAAAAATACGCTCACAAAACAAACCATCTCTTTCTGGTTTGTGTGTACGATAATTTATGGTTTCAGGTTTTAAAACTTCACCTTGTGATTTCTCTAAGATAGACTCAGGAGAAGCCAAACCGATAGAAATTTTATTAAATTTTTTTACAGTATATTTTTCTTTTTGTTTTGCCATGATAGTGCAATCGAATTAAATGTAAAAATGATATGGTAAAAGTAGCAGGAATTTTTCCTGCTACTTTCTAAATTTATTCTTCTAATCTAACGTCTAAGCCAAGTCCTTTTAACTCGTGCATTAATACGTTAAATGACTCTGGTAATCCAGGTTCTGGCATAGGTTCACCTTTTACGATAGACTCATATGTTTTAGCCCTACCTAGTACGTCATCAGACTTCACTGTTAAGATCTCTCTTAATGTACTAGAAGCACCATATGCTTCTAATGCCCAAACTTCCATCTCACCAAAACGTTGACCACCAAACTGTGCTTTACCACCTAATGGTTGTTGCGTAATTAATGAGTAAGGGCCTATAGAACGTGCATGCATCTTATCTTCAATCATGTGACCTAGTTTGATCATATAAATCACACCTACAGTTGCAGGTTGATCAAAACGCTCACCAGTTCCACCATCATATAAATAAGTATGACCGAATTCAGGGACACCAGCATTATTTGTAAGATCAGTAATCTCATTAATAGAAGCGCCATCAAAAATTGGTGTTGCGTATTTCTGATCTAATTTCTGACCTGCCCAACCAAGAACAGTCTCATAAATCTGACCAATATTCATACGTGATGGTACACCTAATGGATTCAATACGATATCTACAGGAGTTCCATCTTCTAAGAATGGCATATCTTCCTGACGCACAATACGCGCAACGATACCTTTATTACCATGACGACCCGCCATCTTATCACCAACTTTAAGCTTACGCTTTTTAGCAATGTAAATTTTCGCTAATTTTACGATACCTGCTGGCAATTCATCACCAACTGTAATTGTAAACTTCTGACGACGCAATGCTCCTTGTAAGTCACTAACTTTGATCTTATAATTGTGAATTAATTCACTGATCAACTTATTTGTATTCTTATCAGTAGTCCAAGTACCTTTCGTTAAGTGCTCAAAATCATTTACAGCATTTAACATTTTTAAGGTGAACTTCTTACCTTTTGGTAAAATTTCTTCACCCAAGTCATTTTGAACACCTTGAGCAGTTTTTCCGTTTACTAACGCAAAAAGCTTTTCAACAAGTCTATCTTTTAGAACGCCAAATTTATTTGTAAAATCAGCATCTAATCTCTCAAGTTCTTCCTTATCATGACTTCTCTTCGCCTTATCTTTTATTGTTCTTTGGAACAATTTCTTGTCTATTACCACACCTTTTAATGATGGTGATGCTTTTAATGAAGCATCTTTCACATCACCTGCATTATCACCAAAGATTGCACGCAGTAACTTCTCTTCAGGTGTAGGATCTGATTCACCTTTAGGAGTGATCTTTCCGATAAGGATATCACCAGGTTTTACTTCAGCACCAATACGAATCATTCCGTTTTCATCTAAGTCTTTAGTGGCCTCTTCAGAAACGTTTGGAATATCAGCTGTCAGTTCTTCCGCTCCTAATTTGGTATCGCGAACATCTAATGAATACTCATCAATGTGAATAGAAGTGAATACATCTTCACGAACAACTCTTTCAGAGATTACAATCGCATCCTCAAAGTTATATCCTTTCCAAGGCATAAAGGCAACTTTCATATTTCTACCCAATGCCAATTCACCTTTTTCAGTAGCATATCCTTCACAAAGTACCTGACCTTTCTTAACCTTATCTCCTTTTTGAACAATAGGATGGAGGTTAATACAAGTACCTTGATTTGTCTTTCTGAATTTAATTAGCTCATATGTCTTTTCATCTTCATCAAAACTTACTAATTTTTGCTCATCAGAACGATCATATTTAATTGTAACCTTATCAGAATCTACATACTCTACAACACCATTTCCTTCTGCGTTGATCAAAATTCTCGAGTCAGTCGCCACTCTACGCTCTAAACCAGTACCAACAATTGGAGACTCAGGACGCATTAAAGGCACTGCCTGACGCATCATGTTAGACCCCATTAAAGCACGGTTTGCATCATCATGTTCTAAGAAAGGAATTAATGATGCAGATATTGAAGAAATTTGGTTTGGCGCTACGTCCATATAATCAACTTCTTCAGGAGCTACTAATGGGAAGTCACCTTCCTCACGAGCAACAACTTTATCTAAAGTAATCTTACCGTCACTATCTAAATCTAAATTAGACTGCGCTATTTTCTTACCTTCTTCTTCTTCAGCACTTAAATATATTGGCTCCTTTTTAACATCAATTTTTCCTTCAGTAGCCTCACGGTAAGGTGTCTCAATAAATCCAAGATTATTTACCTTAGCATATACTGCCAATGAAGATATCAAACCAATGTTTGGGCCTTCAGGAGTTTCAATTGGACATAAGCGACCATAGTGTGTAAAGTGAACATCACGAACCTCAAAACCAGCACGCTCTCTTGATAAACCACCAGGACCTAATGCCGATAAACGACGTTTGTGTGTAATCTCTGCCAATGGATTGGTTTGATCCATAAACTGAGATAATTGGTTTGTACCAAAAAATGAGTTAATTACAGATGATAATGTCTTTGCATTGATCAAATCAATTGGTGTAAACACCTCATTATCACGCACATTCATACGTTCACGAATAGTACGGGCCATACGAGATAGACCAACACCAAATTGGCCTGCTAACTGCTCACCTACCGTACGCACACGACGATTTGATAAGTGGTCAATATCATCAACTTCAGCTTTTGAATTTACCAGTCTTATCAAGTTCTTGATAATGGTAATAATATCTTGCTGTGTTAATACTTTTTGATCAATATCAATATCAAGCTCTAGCTTTTTATTCATTCTGTAACGACCAACCTCTCCTAAGTTATATCGTTGATCAGAAAAGAATAATTTATTGATAATACCTTTTGCAGTTTCATAATCTGGTGGTTCAGCATTACGCAACTGACGATATATATGTTCTACAGCCTCTTTTTCAGAGTTTGTAGGGTCTTTTTGCAATGTATTATGAATGATAGCATAGTCACCCATGTTATCATCTTCTTTGTGCAATAAAATAGTCTTGGTACCTGACTCTAAAATCTGCTCAACATGCTCCTTTTCAAGAATCGTATCACGATCTAAAATGATTTCATTACGCTCAATTGACACTACTTCTCCAGTATCTTCATCAACAAAATCTTCATGCCATGTTTTCAATACTCTTGCTGCCAGTTTACGACCTAGATATCTTTTTAGACCAGACTTAGATACTTTTACTTCATCAGCAAGGTCAAAAATTTCAAGAATATCTTTATCACGCTCAAAACCAATAGCTCTAAACAAAGTAGTTACAGGTAACTTTTTCTTTCTATCAATATATGCATACATTACACTATTGATATCAGTAGCAAATTCTATCCAAGAACCTTTAAAAGGAATTACTCTTGCAGAATATAATTTAGTACCATTTGCATGGAAAGATTGACCAAAGAATACACCCGGAGATCTGTGTAATTGTGATACAACCACTCGTTCAGCACCATTGATCACAAAAGTACCACTATGGGTCATATAAGGAATTACGCCTAAATACACATCTTGAACGATGGTCTCAAAATCTTCGTGCTCTGGGTCAGTACAATATAATTTTAAACGTGCCTTTAATGGTACGCTATACGTTAATCCTCTTTCAATACATTCTTGAATTGAATATCTTGGCGGATCAACAAAGTAGTCTAAAAACTCTAATACAAATTGGTTTCTAGTATCTGTTATTGGGAAATTATCTGAAAATGTTTTAAATAAACCTTCATCCCCTCTTTCATCGGCCTTCGTTTCTAATTGGAAGAAATCTTGGAATGATTTAATCTGAATATCTAAAAAGTCTGGATAGTCAGTTACATTTTTGGCTGATGCGAAGTTTACTCTTTCAGTACTCTTGTGTGTTGACAATGGAGAAAATTTTTAATTAAAAAACTATTCTTTAACTAAGAACGACTATATACACAAAATGGTTTAGGCCATTGAACATCTTCAAATGACCTAAACCTTTATTGGTTTTCCCTATCCCGCTTTGTGAACAACAGGATGGGATTGAGATTATTTTAACTCAACCTCAGCTCCAGCTTCTTCTAAAGATTTTTTAAGACCTTCAGCCTCATCTTTAGATACACCTTCTTTTATAGGTGCAGGTGCGCTATCTACAATCCCTTTAGCTTCTTTAAGACCTAAACCAGTTAATTCTTTAACCAATTTAACTACAGCTAACTTAGAACCACCTGGTGCAGTTAAGATTACGTCAAATTCTGACTTCTCTTCACCAGCTGCTTCACCACCACCAGCTGCAGGACCAGCCACAGCAACAGCTGCAGCAGCAGGCTCAATGCCGTACTCCTCTTTTAAAATATCTGCTAATTCATTAACTTCTTTTACAGTTAAGTTAACCAATTGTTCTGCGAATTCTTTTAACTCTGCCATTTTAGTTTGTTTTAATTTTATTTTAGTTATTGTGCGTGTTTATTATTTTTCTGATAAGGTTTGTAAAATTCCTGACAATTTACCACCACCTGATTGTAATGCAGAAATAACATTCTTAGCAGGAGACTGTAATATTGTAATGATTTCACCTATCAATTCTTCTTTAGACTTAATATTTACTAATGAATCTAATTGGTCATCACCAACATATACAGATTCTTCAATATAAGCTCCTTTAAGTATAGGCCTATCAGATTTCTTACGGAATTCTTTAATTACTTTAGCCGGTGCATTACCAGTTTCAGAAACCATTAAAGAAGTATTTCCTTTTAATGTCTCAGGTAAATCACCAAAGTCCTTATCAACTTTTTCCATTGCTTTAGAAAGCAATGTATTTTTAACAACTGCCAATTTAACGTCAGCCTTAAAACAGGCTCTACGTAAATTTGTAGTACTTAAAGCATCTAATCCTGAAATATCAGCAAGATAAATTGCGCTACTATCAGTTAATTGGCTTGTTAAATTATCTATTACTTGTGCTTTTTCTTGTCTAGTCATAATTCAAAAATTTAACTTGCTTATACAACAACTGATTTGGCATCTATCTCAATGCCAGGACTCATAGTACTTGACATATAGATACTTTTAATATATGTACCTTTAGCAGTATTAGGCTTCAATTTGATAATAGTTTGAAGTAACTCATTGGCATTGCCTTGAATTTTGTCAGCGTCAAAAGACGACTTACCAATTGCAGCATGTATTATACCAGTTTTATCAACCTTAAAATCAATTTTACCACCTTTTACATCTTTAACAGCCTTTGCAACATCCATTGTAACTGTACCTGTCTTTGGGTTAGGCATTAAACCTCTAGGACCTAAAATTCTTCCTAATGGTCCTAACTTACCCATTACACTAGGCATTGTTACAATAACATCAACATCTGTCCAACCTCCTTTAATTTTTTGAAGGTATTCATCTAAGCCAACATAGTCAGCTCCAGCTTCTTTAGCTTCTGCTTCTTTATCTGGAGTAACCAATGCTAAAACTTTTACTTCTTTACCGGTACCATGTGGCAATGTTACAACACCACGTACCATCTGATCAGCTTTCCTAGGATCTACCCCTAATCTTACAGCCAGGTCAACAGAAGCATCAAATTTTACATTTGTTACCTCTTTTACTAAAGCAGAGGCTTCAGTTAAAGAATATGCCTTATTAGCATCTACTTTAGCTTTTGCTTCCTTTCGCTTTTTAGTTAATTTTGCCATTTTCTATAAAATTATAAAATTTAAACGGGAGCGTTTCCTTTAACCTTAATACCCATTGATCTTGCAGTACCAGCCATCATTTTCATTGCTGACTCTACGGTAAATGCATTCAAATCAGGCATTTTGTCTTCGGCAATCACTCTCAATTGATCCCAAGTTACAGTAGCAACCTTGTTACGGTTAGGCTCACCAGAACCTTTCTTTACTTTAGCAGCTTCTAAGATTTGAACAGCAGCAGGTGGTGTTTTAATAACAAAGTCAAAAGACTTATCTGTATACACTGTAATTGCTACTGGCAATACTTTACCAGGCTTATCTTGAGTTCTCGCATTAAATTGCTTACAGAACTCCATGATATTTACTCCGGCAGCACCTAAAGCAGGTCCAACAGGTGGTGAAGGGTTTGCAGCACCTCCACGAACTTGTAATTTTACAACCTTACTAACTTCTTTTGCCATTTTTTAAACTTTAATGTTATGATTTGTATAAATTTTGGAAGCTTTTATACCAATCTAAATATGTAACATTTATGAAATTTTCTCTACTTGCATATAGCTTAATTCTAATGGTGTTTTTCTTCCGAAAATCTTTACCATTACTTCAAGCTTACGTTTTTCTTCGTTTATCTTTTCTATAGTACCATCAAATCCGTTAAACGGACCATCAATTACCTTTACTGTTTCTCCTATGATATAAGGAATGGCTACATTTTCATTCTGTACTGCCAATTCATCAACCTTACCTAACATTCTATTTACCTCAGACTTTCGTAAAGGCACAGGATCACCACCTTTGGTTTCTCCTAAAAATCCGATAACACCAGTTACCGATTTTATAACGTGAGGCAATTCACCACTTAGGTTTGCCTCAACCATAATATATCCAGGAAAGTAAACACGTTCTTTATTTACTTTCTTACCATTTCTAATTTGAATAACTTTTTCTGTAGGTACTAATACTTGAGCCACTTGATCAGCAAGCCCAACACGAGCCACTTCATTTTCAATATAGGTCTTTACTTTATTTTCTTGACCTCCTATAGCTCTCACTACGTACCATTTCATTACAGAATCAGTCATAATCATAATTTAAATTAAAATAGATTAAAATATTGCTCTAATCCTAATTGAAACACTTTGTCAACACCAAATACAGCTAAAGCGAATAGTACAGAGAAAATAGCTACTACCACTGTACTTTTTTGAGCTTCAGACATAGGCAACCAAGTTACTTTTGTATTCAACTCTTTAAATGATTCTCTAAAATATTCTACAATATTCATTACTCTTTTACTTTTGCACGGGTTGAGAGACTCGAACTCCCGACACCTGGTTTTGGAGACCAGTGCTCTACCAACTGAGCTAAACCCGTATTTAAGTTTTGCTATACCTCCCGATAGCTATCGGGATGAGCTAAACCCGTTTATGGGGTTTTACCTACTTGAAAAAAACTATCAAAATGAGTTACACCCGTATAGAATATAAGGTGCTTCCCTTTTCAAAGAAGCACCTATTCTATATATAAACTAAAACCTTTTTAGGCGTTTTATAAAATCTCAGTAACCTGACCAGCACCTACAGTTCTACCACCTTCACGGATAGCAAAACGTAAACCAACATTCATTGCGATTGGCTGGTGTAAGTCTACTTCAATTGTCAAGTTATCACCTGGCATTACCATTTCTACACCGCTAGGTAAGTTAATAGTACCAGTTACGTCAGTTGTTCTTACATAGAACTGTGGACGATAGTTATTATGGAATGGTGTGTGACGACCACCTTCTTCTTTCTTAAGGATATAAACCTCAGCTTTGAACTTATCATGTGGAGTTACAGAACCTGGCTTACAGATTACCATACCTCTTTTGATATCAGTCTTCTCAATACCTCTTAATAAGATACCTACGTTATCACCAGCTTCACCTCTATCTAATATCTTTCGGAACATTTCAACACCTGTAATAGTAGAAGCTAACTTTTCAGCCCCCATACCAATGATATCTACAGCATCACCAGTATTAGCAACACCAGTTTCAATTCTACCAGTAGCAACAGTACCACGACCAGTAATTGAGAATACATCTTCAATTGGCATTAAGAAATCTTTCTCAACTTCACGAGTTGGCTCTTCAATCCAAGTATCAACAGCATCCATTAATTCAACAACTGTTTCCACCCACTTGTCTTCACCATTCAAAGCACCTAAAGCAGAACCTTGAATTACAGGAGTGTTATCTCCATCATACTCATAGAAAGAAAGTAATTCTCTTACTTCCATGTCTACTAATTCTAAAAGTTCTTCGTCATCAACCATATCAACTTTGTTTAAGAAAACAACGATACGAGGAATACCTACCTGACGACCTAATAAGATGTGTTCACGAGTTTGAGGCATTGGGCCATCAGTAGCAGCAACCACCAAGATAGCACCGTCCATTTGAGCAGCACCAGTTACCATGTTCTTTACATAATCCGCGTGACCAGGACAGTCAACGTGTGCATAGTGACGGTTAGCTGTTTGATACTCAACGTGAGATGTATTAATTGTAATACCTCTTTCTTTCTCTTCAGGAGCATTATCAATTTGATCAAAGTCTCTTACTTCAGAAAGACCTTTCTCAGCTAATACTTTAGTGATAGCCGCGGTTAAAGTAGTTTTACCGTGATCTACGTGACCGATAGTACCAATATTTAAGTGTGGTTTGGAACGATCAAAAGTTTCTTTTGCCATGATTATTTAATTTAAATCTTAGTTATATATAATTTGTAATTTAATTTGTTTTTGAGCCAATGACGGGATTTGAACCCGTGACCTCTTCCTTACCAAGGAAACGCTCTACCCCTGAGCTACACCGGCTTAAAAAAAGAGCGGGAGACCGGGTTCGAACCGGCGACATTCAGCTTGGAAGGCTGACGCTCTACCAACTGAGCTACTCCCGCAATAATTTTTAATATATCCTGTCAATAAAAAATAATGTGGGGAGAGCAGGATTCGAACCTACGAAGTCGAAAGACAGCGGAGTTACAGTCCGCCCCAGTTGGCCGCTTTGGTATCTCCCCAACAAAAATTTTCTTCAAAGAACATGTTTACTTTTTAGGGTAAACCTTTTACTTGTTTTTGAGCCGATAGAGGGACTCGAACCCACGACCTGCTGATTACAAATCAGCTGCTCTAGCCAGCTGAGCTATATCGGCATTTTTTCGTTTTTTTACATAAAAAAACAAACCGCTTTTTCTAACGGTTTGCAAATGTATAAAGTTTTATTTTTTCTACAAAACTTTTTAAAGTTATTTTAAAGAATTTTTACAAATGGTGCGCCCTTTGTTTTTCCTTCTTTTTATTCAATTGTCTTCGCAATGAATCTGCAGCTAAATCTACGCCTTCCTCAAAGCTTTTACATTGCTTTTTTACAATCAATTCATCACCAGGTATACTTACTTTAATTTCTGTAATCTTATTTTCTTTTTCACTAGTATTCTGAACTTTTAAATACACATCAGAACCTATAATTCTGTCATAATATTTATCTAAGTTTTGAATCTTACTTTCAATAAATTTTACCAGTTTTCCATCTACCGAAAAATTTACTGACTGAACATTTACTCTCATAGGCATTTAGTTTTTAGAGCTCCACGGATGAGCTTGGTTATACACTTTTTTTAATTCATTCAAGCTAGTATTAACGTATACCTGTGTAGAAGCCAAACTTGAATGACCGAGTAATTCTTTGACTGAATTTAAGTCTGCCCCTTCATTTAATAAATGTGTAGCAAAAGAGTGTCTTATAACATGCGGACTCTTTTTTACCTTTGAAGAGACCGTACTAAAATAACTATTAATTATTCTATAAACAAGCGTTCCGTAAATTTTATTTCCTTTTTCAGTAATGAGTAAGCTATCATGTCTGGTGTCAAAACCCTTTCTTAAATCAAGATATGATCTGATACTTTGCTCAACAGAAATCAGTAAAGGAATGATACGTTCCTTGTTTCTCTTACCTAAAACCTTTAGGGAATTATTTGCTAAATCAATATCGCTAATAGTTAGATTAATAAGTTCAGTTCTTCGCATGCCTGTTGAATAAAATAATTCAACAATTAATCTATTTCTTAGTGAAACAAAATCATTGCCTTCTTTAAGACTTGAAATGACTTCATCTATCTCTTTTTGAGTAAAAGGTACCTGAACTCGTTTTCCAACTTTTAATGCCTTATGTTTTACCAGCGGATCGTGATCTATTTGCTGTGTCTTCAACAAGAATTTATAATAAGCTTTTAAGGAGCTTATCTTTCTATTGATACTTCTATTAGATATTCCTTGGTCAACCAGAAGAACAATCCACGAACGTATTTGATTATAATTTATGGAAATAAGGTTAGTATCATCAAAAACCTCTTGACAAAAACCTTGAAATGATTTCAAATCATCTTCATATGCCTTCACGGTATGTGTAGCGTATTTTTTTTCTAGAGAAATATATTCAACAAACTGAGGTATGGGCATAAAAAAACCGTTAGCGAAACAAAGCTACAAATTGTCTTTGTGAATTGCTAACGGTATATATTTGGCTCAGCCTAAATTTTAGACTATAAATCTTCTTTAGACTGCAGTCCTTGAACGTACTGAGCTTTTAATAACTGCTGACGCTTAGATATTGAAGGCTTCGTAAAATGCTTGCGCTCACGTAACTGCTTCATTGTTTGAGTTCTCTGAAATTTACGCTTAAAACGCTTTAGCGCTCTATCTATGTTTTCTCCATCTTTTACCGGAATTATTAACATACTTTAGCACCTCCTTTCATGTCGTCTATCTATTTGTTTTTTTAAGTTTTGGGCTGCAAAGATAAAAAGAATTTAAACACCAACAATCTATAAGGCACTTTTTTGCAGTAAAAATGTATCTTCGTACGCATGAAAAAACTAGTCAGATTTACTGCTTCTTTTTTATTGATATTACTACTCTTTTCAGCAATCTTTTTTTTCTGGGCCTCTTCGCCAAAATACGCAGAAAAAGACTATAGCAAGCTTATTGTTAATGAGCATCAAAAAGAAATTGCTATAGACTCTGTGTTTAGCATTGTCACCTATAACATAGGCTACCTTAGCGGGATGACAAATAATAAAGCTATTGAAAAACCAAAATCATTATTTGATACTAATCTTAAAAAAGTAAAACAATTGTTCGATTCGTTAAATGCAGATATTTTAGCGTTTCAGGAAATAGATTATAAGTCTGCAAGGTCTTATGAGGTAAATCAGCAGAATGAAATTGCTTCTTTAGGATACAATTATATAGCAGAAGCCGTAAATTGGGATGAGACCTATGTACCCTTTCCTTACTGGCCACCATCCATGCATTTCGGTGAAATGCTATCAGGACAATCTATTTTAAGTAAGTACCCTTTGCTAGATCATGAGCGCATTGTGTTGGAACGTGTTGAAGATTCCCCTTTTTACAGAGACGCTCTCTATCTAGAACGTTTAGCCCAAGTAGCAAAAGTAAGGTTAGATAGTAAAGAAGCTATTCTTATTAACATTCACCTAGAAGCTTTTGACAAACCAACTCGTGTAAAGCAGTTTCACTATGTACTAGAACTCTTTAAAAAATATGCTGCAAACCATCCAACAATTTTATTAGGTGATTTTAATAGTGAAGCCAGAAATGAAGATGCTGTAATTCAGGAATTATTGAATATGTCGGAGGTTGGCAATGCAGCATTTAACAAAAACAATATTGCAAACACCTTTAATACCAAAGATCCGTTTAAACGAATAGACTATATCTTCTACACTAAAAACTCTATTGAATATATTGATGGCAGTGTGCTTCATGAATTTGGTGAAGCTTCAGATCACTTACCTGTAATGATGAAATTCCGATTAAAGTAATTTATTTCGTCATTACGAGTGAGGCACCAGTGAAGTAATCTCAATATTTAAAAGACAGATTGCTTCTCCGCAAGGGCGGGTCGCAATGACGAAATACTGTTCATTTTATTGCTCTAAAACCATCTTCCTAATCAAAACGATTTGCCCTAAGTGGTAGTAAGCATGCTCTATCATCATATTTATATTACTAGTATAACTACCGTATTTCTCATCTACAAAAATGGAGCTCAATTGCTCGTCATCCATGTTCTCGATGTGCTGCGCAAACTCTTCTGCATTGCTTAGTAAGCTATTGACCAAATCTTCCCAATCTTTTTCTGAAGTAAGTGCAGGAGCATCAAAACTATACTTATCTCGTATCTCTAGATTTCCACCATTCAAAACATTAAGTACACCATCTAAATAATAATTAATATGAAAGGTCAATAAGGCAATGGTATTTAATGATAATACTCTTTGAGTAGCTTGCTGCCAACTAATATTGGTAAGTTGATCTTTATAATTGGTAAAAGCAACCATTTTACCATTTAAAAAGACTTCTTTAAAACGTTTTGCTAATTGATTTGATGCTTTCATACTGTTATTTCGCTTGTTGGTTTGTGTATGATTCCTTGTACGGAAATTCATTAGAATTTCCCATAGGGGATTATACACCGTATGTAATGCGTATTCTACTCCTTCCTCTGCGCTATTAATTCCATTGGCCCAGATGGAATAGCATATAGTTTTAAAAATTCTCTACTAACTTCCTTAATCGGAATCGATCCGCTTCTTTTTCCGTTATGATACATTGAAACAAAATATGTCGAATCAATTTTTTCGATTATTCTTTTATCTCCTTCTTTTCTTTTAAACATTTTTAACATTTCATCATCCCAAAGTTCCTTGTTAAAATTCAGTTCAGATTCCATTCCATTTTCATTTACAGTGAATGTCATATTTTCTATTTCCTCTTTCTTCAGCGATGTAACTGTTGGTCGTAGTCGATAAAAATCACACTCAAAAACTACATCTTTATCATTAGATTTTCCATTCATAAATAATTTCAAATGGTTCTCACCAATAACTTCATATTCTGCAAATTTTTCATTTATTGTAGTCAAGAATTCGTTGTTTTCAATTTTAAACTTTAGTGCTTCTTTTTTTAATGTGAAATCGGTAAAAAAGTTAGCGATTGAATCTTTTATATCCAATAGTTGGAACCCAGGAGAGCCTCTACGTCCATCGCCAGATCCAATATCTTTCAACAACCATTTCCCATTAAGGTTTTGTCCATTAGCTGAGCTAAAAATCATCATTGTCAAAATTATAATTAATATTCTTTTCATATGCATCGTAACAATTAAGCTAAGAAGAGTTTTTAATACTGAAACCATCACGATAACTATCGGGACAGCACAAGTTCCATTTAGCGACCGATACTGAAGCGACCCTTCGACTCCGCTCAGGTTGACATCTTCAGCACAGATAAGCGAAGTTCGAAGAAATTCCATTAAAAAGCAAACTAAATTACTCCAAAGTTTGCTCTCCAAAATAATCTTTGATATCTATGTTAGCCATAGGTTGCAAGACGCCAAAGACTATTTCTTTATAAATTTTGTTGGTGATGGAGCCAGGAGCCAAGAAAGAGGTCCCCATCAAGTGACGTGTTTTCATAACTATTTCTTCAGCAGTGTGTGTGGCATTGTATTTTGCTAGTACCGTAGCTTCAAACAATTGCTCTAACAATTGAGCATTATCCTTTTTAAACGTATTGAATTTTGCAGCAGCATTCTCACACAATTGCATAACAGTCTTATATTGAATAAAAAGTTCGCCCAATTGCCTTCTAAAATCTTCTGATTCAGAAAGTTTTATGTCGTTCTTTATCTTTTGTTCACTGAACGCTATTAGTTCCTCAAGAACCCGTTTACTTGCACCTAAATAAGGAGCTGGCACCAGGCTTTGAAACCAAGAACGTTGGTATACTAAAATTTCACAACGTTCATCTTCTGCATTGTCTAATTTGATTACATTTCCATTATCAACCTTTACATTTTCAAATCGTACTGACTTGGTAAAAGAGCCTTGCATCGTATCACCAAAAGCAGCATCAGAAAATTTTATATTCTTATCCTTAGCTGAGATAAAAAAGATAGCCTTTCGAGCTGCGTCACCCTCTGGTAATTCGGTAGTAAACACCAAATAATCAGCCACGCCTGCCAAAGACATATAAGGTGCTTCCCCATTGATATAGTAATAATCTTTATCTTTTTTGGCGAGTATCACTTTTTCACCGGATACATCTTTAAAGGTTCGCACCGACCCCGTATTGGCAATAAGTAATTTCTCCTTTTTAATTTTTTGCAGTAACATCTCTCGCTTCCAATACTCCTTACTTGTTTTTGAAAACGGATATGTCGCCATTGACGCCAACACATAATAATGCATAGACAAGGCCACAGAAACAGGAATGGAAATAGAACCCAACTCATGAAGAATTTGAAAGGTATCCTCATATACCTTTTTGGCATTCTTCTCATAACAAGGAATAAATGGAAGCTTCGTTGATTTGAACTGCTCATAAAACGTATGATAATCCTTCGATTCTTCTGCTTCTTTTAATTGCGTTAATAGCAGTGATAGATCACCAACATTTTCATTTGAAGTGTCACTCTTAAGCAGATTATACATACCGAATAGTTTACAATCTATTCGACGAGTTGAAAAAGAAAATGTTACAAACAAAAAAGCCTCAAATAAATTTGAGGCTTCATGACCTTTCGACTGCGCTCAAGGTTACATTTTATATAATTTTTATTTCGGATCTAAAATCAGATCAATTCTTTCTAGAGCATCTTGTAAATGATACCTACTCATTCTATCTCTCGTGATTGCAATAGAAGCCCTAATATCTCTTTTTAATATTTCTAGTTCTGCCCTAGCCACCGAACGAATATCAGACTGACTAATATTTACCCGTGTAGGCTTAAAGTATGGACTATTAAAATTAGGTAAATTCTGCTTCTCAGCAGTCATTAAATGTTTTAATCTGTCTATATAAACGCGTTGTAAATTTCTTCTATAAGTATCAATCTTTCTACCTGTTCTTAACTCACTCCAAACCCCTCTTCTTAAATCATTCATCATATTGATCAAGGTATAGGCTTCATTACCATTTAAAGTTTCATTCTCAACAATACGCGCCATTCTACCAAAATCTAATAAATTATTCAAGGTACGTTCTTGCAATCTCCTGATGCGCTCAACTGTACCTGTATATTCCGTCTTATCAATAATGTCTTTATCAATCATCCACATGGGCGTGGTAAACAGCTGCTCATTTAAGAATTTCATGGCATCCATCTGATGGCTTTTTGGAACATGCGTATACACTACTCCATCTTGATCTGCAGTCTTGTAATATTCATAAACACCACCAATGTTATTTGCTACATGACCCATATAGCGATTGAATTGAGCCAATACCTGACCATGCATGGTCTTCAAATCGGCATAGGTTTCACCATCCTTAGTTGTCCATTTTTCTAAATTAGGAACGATGCGTTTTAAATTAGCAATTCCATATAGACTGGCTTTGATAGCATCATCACCTAAATCTTCTGTTTGAGAGCTAGGATCAACTACACTAATTACCTGCTGATGCCCAAAACGATACATAGGGTCTCCTGCGTGATCGGTAATCCACTTATCTAAGGTTTTCTTCTCATCTCCAGCTGTTTCTGCATCTAAGATTGGACGGTAGCCCCAACGAATGGCATGCTTATCATACACTCCAATATTAGGCATTAAAGCTACACCTTCATCACCAGGTTGTGCTACATAATTAAACCGTGCATAGTCCATGATTGATGGCGCTGTACCATATTTCTGGGTAAATGATGCTGAACGTAGTGAATCAACAGGGTAGGCTACACTACTCCCCATATTATGTGGCAAACCTATGGTATGCCCTACTTCATGCGCAGATACAAACCGAATTAATCTACCCATCACCTCATCTTTAAATTCCGTAGTTTGTGCCTCTGGGTTTATGGCTGCAGTCTGCACAAAAAACCAGTTACGGAGCAAGGTCATAACATTGTGATACCAGTTGATATCAGATTCTAAAATCTCGCCAGAGCGAGGGTCACTTACATGCGGACCATTGGCATTAGGAATAGGAGAAGCTAAATAACGTACCACTGAATAACGTACATCCTCAGGACTCCAGTCAGGATCTTCTTCTTTAGATGGAGGGTCTTTAGCGATAATGGCATTTTTAAATCCGGCTGCTTCAAAAGCTACTTGCCAATCTTCAATACCTTGTTTGATATACTTTCTCCATTTCTCAGGAGTTGCTCTATCAATATAATAGACAATTGGCTTTTTGGGTTCTACCAATTCACCACGCTTAAACTTTTCAATATCCTCAGGTTTCACTTCCAATCGCCATCTATCTAAATAGCGAACCGTTTTACTTTTTTGAGCTTCATCTCCATAATCTACCTGGCCTCTAGCAAACCAGCCTACACGTTCATCAAAAAGCCTACGTTTCATAGGTTCTTTTGGCAGTAAGATCATAGAATTGTTCATCTCAATCGAAACCGTACCAGTACTTGTATTTGAAGGTGGTGATCCTGCGTTATATGTTTTTACATGACGTGCTTCAATATTTAAAGGGTAACTCTTTACGCTTTCAATAAAAGATTTATTGGCGTCTAAACGAGAAATTTTGTATTGTTTTCTTCTAAATTCTGGCATTCCTAAAGCCTTCACATCCTTGTTGAAAAGATCAGTCACATCAATAACTGATGCCGTTGAATCTTTACTAAATGCTTTAATAGGAAACGTATATAAAACAGGTTCAAAATTAGAATTCACTACTGCCTCATGTACAGGTAAAGAATCAGCTGCCACTACTTGATGTGATACTACTCTCAAGACAATTTTTTTTCCTTTTTTCTGCCAACGCAGTACTTGTGTATTAGCTTTACCTCCACCAAAACCAATACCCGATGCTGTTTTGGCAATTCGCATAACCATGAGCATTTCACGTTCTAATAATGAATCAGGTATCTCATACAAGAACTTGTCATCTACCTGATGTACTTTGAAAAGACCTTCGTCTGTCTTTGCGTCTTTGGTGACCACTTTACCATAAGGTTGAATTGCCCCTTTTTTTGGCTTAGGTTTAGGAACGGAAGCTTCTGTTTTTCCTTTCTTTTTCTTCTTTTTTGATTTTTTTTGCGCTATTCCATCGGTTGAAAAACCAAAAAGCAATAACAAAATTGCGAATTGAGTAAGTCTTTTAATCATATGATAAGTTTATTAGTTGTTAGTCAGTACTTTCATCAAAAAGTTACTGATGCCGAAATTATAAAAGTACCTGCGATTATTTCTTAACAAAATGTTAAAGAAAAAGCCGGCACTAAGGCCGGCTTTTAACAAAATAAAATAACAAATTACATTTTTAATTGGTTCCACTTGCACAAGCTTTATCATATTCTTGTACAAAAGCCAATAAGCTATCTTCATCATTGGTAAATGAGCCTTCTTTGGCCAGCTGCGCTAACTCAGGACAGTCAGCTACCAGTTTAGCTAATTTCTTTTTAAACCCTATAGTATATGACAATGAGGACGTTGACTGTCCTTTTTTATCACCAACTTTCTTGATCACCAATTCTTTTTTATATCTGTATAGGTTCAATCTTTTCCCTTTATGGATGACTTTACAAAATAAATATCTGGCACCATCTAAGCTTACTACATTACCTTGAGATTGCTCATCAATGGCAGAATTAAATTTCACAGCTTCATAGGTAGATCCATTTGCTTTGAAGTATGCATTCTCCCTGGCAAAATATCCTTTATTTTTTGCTTCACCTTCATCATCTAAATAATACATTCTTACAATATTTTTGTGATAGTTTGTAAGATCTAAACCATTAATATCAACACCTTCTTCAAGTTTTAATTTTAGCTTGCCTTCAACCACAGTACCCTCTCCTTTGTTATAAATTGCGTCAACGAAAACTTCTTTTTTTTCAGGGCCTGCAGCAACCTCTTGAACCGTACTTGCAACTCCATCAGAGTTGATTCCGGTAATATCTGTAGTTTCAACGGCAAAGTGTCTTGTCTTCGTTTGATTCGACTCAAATTTCTTCGTTAAATCTTCAACATTTTTGATATAGCTTTTTCCATCTCCTTTATCATAATCATTTTCAATAATTTTATTGGCATATTCCAACACTTTCTCTGGCATTTCTGCATAATAATACATCTTAGCTATATTATAGTAAGAGGCGAAACGCATTTTTCTATGCTTACGCTTTTTTACTTCACTATACTTAGGAATAATGCTTTCAAAATAAGCAACAATTGGTTTCATTTCTTCTTTTATGAAGTCAACCGGTTCATCATATTTCATTTTAGAAAACATGGCCTTCATATCTTTAAAAGCCTTTTGATGACCTTCATAGTCGCTGTTCTTTTTAGAATCTAAAATCCACATTTCTGTGTTATGATTCTTCACAACATAACCATACTTACTGTTTATCTTGCCATTAATATTACTTATCACATTTTTAACGAATTCGTCGGCAAAATTATCACGAAGTTCATACCTATTATTATTGTAATAATCTTGTGCTGCTCTTCTTGATGTATATTCACTACCTTTAAAAACATTGTCTTTCTTTCCAACTGCAATATATCTTACATTTTGCTGTCCGTTTTTACCTATTTTATAACCTCCTGAGGTGATATAAGTAACAACAGGTCTGTAATAATATTTTCTTGAAGTTACATTGCCCTCTTTGTCTTTTTTAACCTCTTCTCTTTTAACAATATCAACCTTATCTATTATTATTTTGTCAATTCTAGCAGAAATAAGAACGGTACCATTATCATTTACTTTTTCGAAGCCTTCAAGCACAACATTATCTTCTATATTTCTTACATGAGCATAACTATTTGTTGCACTAACTGAATAGGTTCTCATAGATGCATCTAAAATTGGAGCATAAGGTAGTCGTACATAAGATACCTTTACATACTCTCTATCTAAATCAACTTTTTGAGCTATGCTTGAAATCGCGCTCAAACACAACACGACTATTAGTAGGGATTTTTTGATCATTTTTCGGTTACTTTTTGGTTTATAATTTTTAACTAGGAACTCAAACGACTAAAAAATTATATTATTACAATAGAACTAATTTTTGTTAAAATTGTAGTGCTTGGGGTTAGTTTCCTCAAAGTACATAAAAAAAGCATCTGAAATTTCAGATGCTTTAAGTAAAAACCTATAAACCTAATCAACCTTTTATCTTCTGATTTTTCTGTTAGCTCTTTTGGCCTTTTTAAAATTTTTCTTTGCTCCTTTTTGTGCCTTTTTAGCCCCTTTAGGCTTTCCGTTAATTATTACTCCTTTCTTATTACCATTAGCATCTTTAACTCCATATGCCCTTCGTTTGGTGCCATCTGCTTTGTTCACTCCTACAGCTCGTTTCTTTGTTCCATCAGGTTTATTAACACCAGCAGCTCTATACTTATCACCATCTACTTGATTAACACCTACCGCTCTTTTTTTAGTGCCATCAGCCTTATTCACACCAGCTGCACGTTTCTTGGTTCCATCTGCTTTGTTGACACCAGCTGCTCTGTATTTATCACCATCAATCTGATTCACACCCTTAAATTTCTTTACATCACCATCTGCTTCCTTACGCTTTACGGAAAGATGTTTATTTCCTTCAGCATCCACACCTTTTTTAACAACTGTAGTGTTACCATTTTTCTTAACTACTTTTGTCTTTTTCTTTTGTGCCATGCTTTCTACTGAAAATAAGAAAGTAACAGCTGCAACAAATAGCATTATTTTTTTAGTCTTCATAATTTCAATTTTTTGGTTGTACGGTTCTAAGACTAAACACTTTTGAAAAGGTTTAATATCCCAATAAAAAAAATTTAGTTATCAGATTTTAATTTGTTAGAAATGAAAAGGAATATTTAAAACAATAATGGAATTACAAACTGAAATAAAAGAATCAAAAATGCTACAGATATCAAATTCAGAATAACCCCTGCGCGAGCCATTTGATGTACCTTAATATAGCCACTGGCAAAGACAATGGCATTAGGAGGTGTAGCCATAGGCAGCATAAAAGCACAGCTACTTGCAATAGTTACAGGGATGAGCAAATGTACTACTGGAATACCTAACCCAATAGCGATACCGGCTACTACAGCAGCTAGGACAGCAATTAGAGCTACATTACTCATCAACTCCGTCATAAAAAGCATTAGTAAAATCAAAAAAGATGCTGTCAATAGAATACTTATGTTGCTTGATGCGATAGCACTAGAAACCATATCAACTATTCCACTGGCAGACATGCCTTTGGCAAGTGCTAAACCACCGCCAAAAAGAATCAAGATGCCCCAAGCCAATTTTTCGGTGTCTTTCCATTCTAAAATAAATTCACCTCTTTTAAAATTAAATGGAATTGCAAAAATGGCAATGGCTCCTGTCATACTTATAATAGTGTCAGACAATTTTAAACCAGGGAAAATGTTATTGATCACAGTTCTAAAAATCCATAGAAAAACAGTAATACCAAAAATTAGCAATACCATTTTTTCTTTAGCAGAAATTTTACCCAATTTATTTAATTCCATATCAATAACCTCCGTAGATGCATTAAATTGTAAATCCCTATTGGGGAACATCCATTTAGTCAACACAAAATAAATGATAGTAATCATGATAATAGAAAATGGCAACCCTAAGACCATCCATTTCAGAAAGGATATTTCTATGTTGTATTCATTCTCTAGTAAACCAATCAACACCGAATTTGGCGGTGTACCAATAACTGTAGCAACACCACCTGCATTAGCTGAAAAGGCAATACCGAGCATTACAGCTAGGGCAAAATTCTGATCATTTTTAGTAAATCCATCTTCATCGTCTATCAATAATTGAATTACAGAAAGCGCTATTGGTAACATCACAACAGTACTTGCCGTATTACTAATCCACATACTTAGTAAACCCGTAGCAATCATAAAACCAAGAATGACTTTGTTTGGAGTGGTTCCAGTTAGTTTTATAATATTTAGTGCTATGCGTCTATGCAGATTGACTTTTTCTAATGCCAATGCCAATACAAATCCGCCAAAAAACAGGAAAACTATAGGACTACCATAATTTGCTCCCACATCAGCTAAAGGCATTATTTTTAGCAAGGGAAACAATACTAAAGGTAATAGTGCTGTTACAGAAATAGAGACGGTCTCGCTAATCCACCAAGTAACCATCCAAAGGGCGACCCCTATAACAGCATCACCATTTTTAGAAACTAATTCAAAAGGTAAATTAACGAGTATAAAAAAAAGTAGTGGCCCCAAAAGAAGACCTATCTTTTTTGAGTTTGGCATGAGCGAATATAAGTAGATTTCAAATAAAAAAAGGAATCACAAAATTGTAATTCCTTTTCTTTTATCTAGATTCCTGCCTCCGCAGGAATGACATTACTCTACAACCTCAACAAATAGACCTTCTTCCGTTTTATTCACTTTTGCCAAATTGTTTTTTGTTAAGTGCTTAATGGTTTTATCCCATTTTTTATTACTTAAACCAGATTGCGATTTTAAAGTAGTCAAATCAATTTTTTCTTCTTTTTGAAGAATTTGAAAAACATTTTTTTCTTCATCATTTAATTCTACTGAAGGGGTTTTCTTTTCCGGTTTCATTTGCGGAAAGAACAATACCTCTTGAATTGATTCATTATTGGTCATAAACATGGTTAAACGATCAATACCAATACCAATACCAGAAGTTGGAGGCATACCATATTCTAAAGCACGTAAGAAGTCCTGATCAATAAACATAGCTTCATCATCACCTTTTTCAGATAACTTTAATTGATCTTCAAAGCGCTCACGTTGATCTATAGGGTCATTTAACTCAGAATATGCATTGGCCAATTCCTTACCATTTACCATTAATTCAAAACGTTCTGTCAAGCCTTCTTTTGAACGGTGCTTTTTTGTTAATGGGCTCATCTCAACAGGATAATCAATAATAAAAGTTGGTTGTACATAATGCGGTTCGCACTTTTCGCCAAATATCTCATCAATCATTTTACCAATTCCCATTGTTTCATCAACTTCAAGTCCTAATTTTTTGCAAACATCACGAACTTCACCCTCGCTCTTTTGATATAAATCATAACCTGTATGTTCTTTAATAGCATCCAGAATACCAATTCTTTGGTATGGCGCTTTATAATCAATTACATTTTCACCAAACTGAACTTTAGTTGTACCATGAAGCTCTAACGCAATCTTTTCTAGAAGTTGTTCGGTAACATCCATCATCCAATTATAGTCTTTGTATGCTGCATACATTTCCATAACTGTAAACTCCGGATTATGGGTTCTATCCATTCCCTCATTTCTAAAATCTTTAGAAAATTCATAAACGCCATCAAAACCGCCAACGATTAATCGCTTTAAATATAATTCATTGGCAATACGCAGATATAATGGCATATCTAAGGTATTGTGATGCGTAATGAAGGGGCGTGCTGCAGCACCTCCAGGAATTGGCTGAAGAATTGGTGTTTCAACCTCTAAAAACCCCATATCATTGTAAAATTGACGAATGACATTGGTAATCTTTGTACGCTTTACGAAAGTATCTTTAACCCTTGGGTTAACTATTAAGTCAGCATACCGCTGACGATAACGCAATTCCGGGTCATTAAACTCATCATATACGTTACCATCTTTATCAGTTTTAGGTAGTGGTAACGGACGTAATGCTTTTGTAAGTACAGTAAAATCCTTCACCATCACTGTAGTCTCACCCACCTGTGTTTTGAATAGTTCACCTTCAATACCAATAATATCACCTATATCAAGCAATTTTTTATACACTTCATTGTATTTGGCTTTGTCTTCACCAGTACAAATTTCATCACGATTAAAATATACCTGAATACGTCCTTCGGCATCCTGTAATTCAGCAAATGAAGCTTTCCCTTGAATTCTGCGACTCATCAATCTACCAGCTATGACCACACGTTTCCCTTCAATATAAGCGCTCTTGATCTCCTTCGAAAAATTCTTTACCGGATATAAATCTGCAGGATATGGGTCAATACCTAACTCTCTTAATTTAGCGAGCTTTTCACGTCTTACGATTTCTTGTTCTGACAATTGCATTCGTGTAATTTTTAAGATTGCAAAATTACACTATTTATGCTTAATTGCTACTACCTGAAAGTGCACTTTTTAATTGTTCTATTTTAGAACTAAGCCTTGAATTATCTGGATTTATTTTTAATGCTTCTTCATAATATGATAAGGCCTTTTTTTTATCATCTAACTTTAAATAAGTATTTGCTAAACTCATATGGGTTTTAGGATCATTAGGAAATAACATCATATTTAATCGTAATACATCTAGAGCCTTATCTTGCCTATCGGTTGTTGCTAGAATTCTTGAGTAAGTATTCAAGGCATACATGTTTTTTGCCTTCATTTTATAAGCCTCAACTTGACTCAATGCTTTTTCATAGAAATCTTCATTCTCAATAATGGCATTCAACTCATCAACAATACTATAGTTGGGCACATAATTATTTCTAAGAATTTGTAATGTATCATCTTCTAGAGAGGTCACCGGATGCTCTACAATTCTGTTCGCTTCTTTTCCATTTTTATAAAAAATAAATGTAGGCACCCTATGGATATTCAATCCTTTTTCTTCATGCCCAGGGCTCTGTTTATACATATCTTTTTCACTGCTCACCGCAACCATAGTTAATTTATCATTAGGGAAATTGAGTGCATCAAGCACCTTTAAAAATTGAGGAACCTCTCTCCTGCTGTCACCGCACCAGGTGCCCATAAACAGCAGTATGGAATATGCATTCAGGGTATTTGAAATTTGATCAATAACAGTTGAATCAGGTTTGTATTCATTATAACCACTTAAAAACCAATCTTTATAATTTTCTGAAGAAAGCCCTTCTATATTTATTTTACCTAAGAGGTATGGTTTTTTACCTTCTTTACTAGTTTCTTGATTCAAGGTTTGTGAACTTGAGTTGCAGGACCATAAGATTCCTACTACAATGCATAACATAATTCGCTTCATGATTTAGATTATTTTAGATTACTAAAATCAAAAATTCTTTTGCTGATACCTTAAATCTTGGGTTTGAAACTGGTACTAGACCCTAGGTGGAAATTTAACAATTAGTTGTTTAGCAACACCTTAACATCCTCTCGTGAAGATATCTTGAGCTTCTTATAGATGTTGTTAATGTGGGTTTTCACGGTGCTCACACTCACAAAAATCTCTTGAGCAATTTCTTTATTGGTCTTATCCTGTAGGATAAGATCAACTATCTTCTGCTCTTGTTTGGTCAATTGTTCTTTAAATTTCGATTTGCGCTGCTGTTTTAATCCTTTCCATTTTGACCAAAAGAAGAAATTAAGTAGTAAAGATAAAATCAGCAAGCTTCCTAATACATATTTCCAAGGAAAATGAATGGAATGTTCAGTATTTGAAGTAGCAAATTTATCAGACGCTAATTCTATTTCATACTGTTTTTCGTAAGATGTTTCGGGGTATTCTGTTTTTAATCGTTCTAATAGTGACTCATAATACGTATTTGACTGCACATCTTCTATGTAATATGAATGTAGGTCTGTTGATCTATCTGATAAGTAATTATAAACATAAAGCTCTGCAAGGGGCTCATTTAAATCTTCCCCAAACTCCTGTAGTTTACCAAACCACTTTTTGTTATTCAACTTTTTATTGGCCTCACTTCTAAAATTGCTATAATCATAATTCATCAATTCCTTTAAAGAATCAATTTTAAATACAGACTTTGCATGCGCACTTTTTGATGAAATACTGCAAAACATCTGATCGTCAAAAGAAGATGGAAAACCAATCGTATCTTTATTATTCGCAATAAAAACAATATGACTGCTAAACTCGCAGCTACCGTTAAAGTGATTCTTATTAATTTCTCCATCAGAACAACTATCAATATGAATACGATAAAGCCTATTCTGTTTATCTAAATTATCACCCCTAAACTCAAAATAGTTATCCTCAATATTTACTTTATTGATTACTTGTTCCTCAAAGATGCCGTCCATCTTTCTATAATCGTCAATTAATGAAAGGTATGCCGTTCCATGAGCATTTTCATCTTCAACATAGCCACTAAACATATATTGAGCTTCTAATTCTGATAAAAACAGCATTAGTAAAAGAAGTATAAAGAGTAATTTCTCTTTCATAAGCACGAAGCTACTATAAAAAATTTGTTTTAAAAAGAAATAGCAAAAACCGTAACATTCATAGGGTTTTTACTACC
The DNA here is from genome assembly GCF_056591715.1 of Maritimimonas sp. 2405UD52-3. Classification (NCBI taxonomy): domain Bacteria; kingdom Pseudomonadati; phylum Bacteroidota; class Flavobacteriia; order Flavobacteriales; family Flavobacteriaceae; genus Maritimimonas; species Maritimimonas sp. 2405UD52-3. Next base: position 45,735 of record NZ_JBWQOL010000003.1, on the reverse strand, counting down.
AATATAATGAAGTCTAATTAACGTATATTTGTAGTTTATTTATGGGATGTTTTAGAGTGTTGTTATCCATTGTGTGTCCACCACTAGCAGTTGTTGATAAAGGATGTGGATCAATAGTCATTGTATTTTTATTGACACTTTTAGGATGGATACCGGGAGTTTTGGCAGCGCTTATTATTTTAAACAATCCTGACCGATAATATGCAACAGATATATTTAAAAGATTTAGGAAGTAAAGACTATAAAGAAACCTGGGATTATCAGGAAACCTTATTTGATGGTATTATTCAAATAAAACGTAGCAACAGAAATGAAAATCTCAATCTTCAAACACCCAATTATTTTCTATTTGTAGAGCATCCTCATGTATATACATTAGGTAAAAGTGGTGATTATGGTAATTTACTACTTCAAGAAAAGCAACTAGAAGAAAAAAGCATTTCTTTTTATAAGATCAATCGTGGTGGGGACATCACCTACCATGGCCCAGGACAGATAGTAGGATATCCTATTTTAGATCTTGACAATTTCTTTAATGATATAGGCAAGTATATGCGTTCATTAGAGGAAGTCATTATTAGAGTTTTAGCCTATTATGGGCTGAAAGGTGAGCGAAGTAAAGGTGAAACAGGAGTTTGGCTGGATGTAGGCACTCCATTTGCAAGAAAAATATGTGCCTTAGGCGTGCGAAGTAGCAGATGGGTGACAATGCATGGTTTTGCCTTAAATGTAAATACCAACCTTGGGTATTTTGATCATATTATTCCTTGCGGTATTAAAGGAAAAGCAGTTACTTCATTACAGGCTGAACTTAACAAAGAATTAGATCTTGATGAGGTAAAGCAAAAAATAACGAGTTACTTTAAGGAAGTTTTTGAAGTTGAATTTATTAAAGAGAAGGTACAGATTTAATATAGTGGTCATTGCGAACGAAGTGAAGTAATCTTCTCATAAATATGAGATTGCTTCGGTAAATCAAAATTCACCTCGCAATGACGACACCCCTAAAGTCCCCTCAAGAGGACAATTCTATTTTATAAACTTCTCTTTGGGAAGGGTTAGGGATGGGATTTAATCTTCCTCATTAAAGTACACCTTGTAATATTTCATTTTCTTTTCTTCATCATAGCCTTTTTCTAAATATTCTTCGGCAGCATCTGGTGCATCAACATCTAATTTAATTTGAATGTTAGTATCGAGTTTGATCTCTGTTTTAAAAGCTCTTTTTTGTTTTTTTAGAACCGCCTCTGCTACTGAAAATTGATTTAATACTACAAGATTATTAGTGTCTTGAAATTGTGTTTTATAGTCGTCAAATAAATGTTTATGTTTTTCTTCATCAAAAACAGAATCTTTAAAATCATGAACATTAACCGTTTCATTTTCTTTAAAGAAATCAACTGTTCTAGCCAAAAACTGATTTTGCTCTTGATTCCCAAATTCTTCTTTAACTATTTCTTCAGAAAAATCCTTACAAAGCTCTAAATAAACTTGTGTATGTCTGTTATTGTCATTTGCATATTTAATGTTCAAAAAATTTTGAATCCAATATTGGGCATCATAATTATTGGTGTCAATAGACAAAACGGTATTTCCTTCATCATCAGATGAGTTTAAGATCAAACAACCTTTGTCAAGTTTCTTGGTACTGATGCCCTTTTGTACAAAAACATCAAAACTATTATTCTCTAAGTAGGTTTGAAAGAAATCAAGCTTGTTTTCAATCTTGAAAATTCCAAGAGCTTGTGTAGTAGTATCACGATATTCAATATCCTCAAACAAAGCCACAATAACATCTCCTGTTTTAATCTGCGCAGAATTAGATTGTTCATACAAGTGTTGGACGATATTCTTGGAGACTTCAACAAAAATGTTATCATCTTCAAACACTTGTTTTGAATAGCTATTCAATTCATTCAGACTAATATCAGCATGATGATGAAATCTATAACTTTCAACCACATTTACAAAAGACTTCAATAAAAAAGGCAGCATGATGTTGTAGCTGTTTTCATCAAATGTTACTTCATTTTCGGAAAGTACATTGGTAGCCTCATTAAACTTATTGCCAACTTTATGAATGATGAATTTTGAAATTTCAGCTTTACTCTTTTTGATCATGGTTAACAGAATTAAGCTGCGAAAATAGATGTTTAGAAGCGTACTAGAATTTTAGAAACAAAGTTGTTTTTAACAATTCAACATTTTAACATGTCATTTATGGTTCAAATACAACTAATAAAAAAAGGGGAAATACTTTCCCCTAATCACGATAATAAATTCTTTTTCATAACAATTCAAGTGTCTTAGTCATAGCTGTATTCTTTTCATAGCACGCTTGATAATTGTTACACAAATCTCTGCAAATACACCCTTCTGCGCAAGCTACTTTGTATAAATGGTATAAATTTCTGTATAATCTTCACTTTCTTGACAATAATTTCAATCCTTTACAATTAATGACCATTTATACTTAATTTAGTGCAAACTATACATGCTTTTTAGATAATAAGCAAGCATTCATTAAATTTGATTAAACCTACCCAAATGCTTAAAGCAGTAATTATTGATGACGAACCTAAGGCCATTCAAGGTTTATCTTGGGAACTATCCAATTTTAGTCAAGAACTAGAAGTGATTGCTACATTTACCGAGCCTGAAAAGGCATTACATTATTTAGATAACACCTCTATAGATTGTTTGTTTTTAGATGTGGAAATGCCTACCATGGATGGGTTTCAATTTTTAGAAAAAATTGATAAAAAAGACTTTGCAGTTATTATCACAACGGCCTATAATGAATACGCTATTAAAGCACTAAAAAAGGAAGCAGTAGATTACTTGCTAAAACCTATTGATCCTGATGATCTAAAAGAAGCTGTTACTAAGATCAAAAAGTATAATTCAAGAATTGTTAGTGCTGATAAGTTTGAACGTATTTTGTTAAACTTTAATGAAAAACTGAATCACAAAAAAATTACCTTCAATACTGATGGAAAGCTTATTTTTTTAGAACCCGACGATATTATTTATGCTGAGTCTGATGGTAACTATTCCACACTTTTTTTAAAAAACGGCAAAGATATTCTCTTAACAAAAAAATTAAAAGAGGTGGGCGAACTCCTACCGGAAGATTCTTTTTTTAGAATTCATAATTCATTTATTATTAACCTCCACAAGATCAAAGAATATTTAAAGACTGATGGCTATGTGGTATTAGATAATGGCAAAAAAATACCCGTTTCGAGACAACGAAAATCTGATTTTCTTGGTAAATTCTGAAAAAATTAATGAAAAAAATTATTTACATAGCTATTGTATTACTTTTTTCTTTTCATTTTGTTTATGCGCAAAAGAAAAGACCTTCTCTTGAAAAAAGAATAGACAGCATTCTTAAAATAAGACCGGAAACTTATAAAGAAATCAATGATATTGTACGACCATTTAGAAAGGATACTACCCAGCTACGTACTATTATCCAACGATTTGACCAAGCCAATTACCTTATAGGTAAAACCTATGCTTTAAACATTCTTGGTACTAGCTATCGAAATTTTTCTGAACCTCGTAAAGCTATAAAAATTCATAGAGAAGCATTAAAAGTAGCTGAAGAAGCAAACAGTGTTGAATTTAGGGTGTTTAGTTTAAACATGCTAGGAGTTGACTATAGAAAAGTAGATGCTAATAGAACTGCTTTAGACTACAATCAAGAAGCATTGGCCTTGGCTGAAACTGTCAAAAATCCAGGGTTAGGTTTACGAAGAAGTATTGCTGTATCTCATAACAGTATGGGTAATATTTATCTACTCTTAAAACAGTATGATCTAGCCATACAGCAGTTTCTTCAATCACAGAAAATTGAACAGAGCATTAATAACACTTTAGGTTTAGCCATCAACAATCAAAATATTGGTTATGCAAAGGAACAGAGTGGCCTCCTTGACGAAGCCTTAGAACATTACCGAAGCTCTCAGGTTATTAATAATTCTATTAACAATAGAATTGGTCAGGTTATTTGTAACGGTAGTATGGCAAGAGTACTCATCAAACAAAAGAAACCTAAAGAAGCAATTGCAATTATTGAGGAAAATCTTCCAAAGGCTATAGATCTCAACAACAAAGATTACTTATCTACACAATATATTTACTTAGGATGGGCTAACACAGAGACTGGCAATTTTGCTGAAGCGGAAAGAAATCTATTAAAAGGCTTAAAAATAGCTCAAGAGTACGGTATTTCGCCAGCTATTTCAGAAGGTTTTACTCATTTATCAGAGCTATCTTCTAAGAAAAGGGACTATCAAAGTAGTTTAAAGTATTACAAATTAGCCGAAGAATTTGATGAAAAAATATCCGATGAACGGACTACACAATATGTAAATGATCTTATCATTAAATATGACAGTGAGAAAAAGAATAATCAAATTGAAGTATTAGCCAAAGAAAATGAGATAGCGCGTTTAAATCTTAAAAAAAATAGGAACATATGGTTGATTAGTTTAATTGCTCTTACACTTTTAGGTGTGGTACTCTACTTTTTATATAGGCAGCGTCTTTTAGGAAATGAAAAACGAATCTTAACACTAGAACAAGATTTGTTGCGTATTCAAATGAATCCTCATTTTCTATTTAATGCCTTAAATTCAATAAAGTTATATATCATTAACAATGAGCAAAAGAATGCAGTACACTACTTGAATAAGTTTTCTAAACTGATTAGAAAAATATTGGATGCATCAAATGTTAAAGAAACTTCTTTAGCAGAAGAGCTGGAAACTATGAATCTATATCTTAGTATAGAAAATATACGATTTGGCAATGAAATACAATATGATTTTCATGTAGATCCATCAATTCAAACAGATACAATTAAAGTCCCTCCATTGGTATTACAGCCCTTTTTAGAAAATGCTATTTGGCATGGACTATCTTCAAAAAAAGGTGATAAAAAAGTCGAAATATTTGTGAAACAACCTAATAAAAGATTTATCGAAATTGATATTGAAGATAACGGTATAGGCAGAAAAGAATCAGCAAAAATTAAAGCAAAAAAGGTGATTCATAGAAAGTCAATTGGTATTAAACTGACCACGGAGCGATTGAATAATTTTGTAAAGAATTTTCAAAATACTTTTTCATTATCTTATAAGGATCTCGTTGATGAAAATGACCAAGCCTTAGGTACCAAACTAACTTTACAATTACCTTTGTATTAAGCGCTTCTTTTTTTGAACATATTAGATTTTAATTTCTTGATATCTAATGTAGCCTTTCTATTCGTCTTTTTTAATATGGCTTGAAAACAGTAAATTACTAATACTATACGCTTTATAAGTGCAGTAGCACCAGCACTCACAACTTTTAAAAAAGAAGATAGAGATTCCATCATTGTAATAGAAATATTCATAGCAAAATTTTGAAGCTAAATTAGGTGTAACTTACTTTCGGGTCAACAGGAAAAACACTAATTATTTAAGAGAATTTCCTAACAACAAAAAGGGGTTTTCCTATTCAAAAATCAAAGTGCAATTGCTTAGGCAACAATCTAAACGACTTTCTATGGTAATCTGTTATTCCAAACTCCTTAATTGCTTGCCGATGTTGCTTTGTAGGATACCCTTTATTCTGTTTCCAGTTATAAGAAGGGAATTCATCGTGAATTCCTTCCATATAAGTGTCTCGATAGGTCTTGGCCAAAATTGAAGCTGCAGCAATGCTTAAATACTTACCATCTCCTTTAACAATAGTTTCATATGGAATATCTTTTAACGGCTTAAATTTATTTCCGTCAACTATAATAAACTCAGGAACTTGATCTAAATTTACAATAGCTCGATGCATTGCGGTTATAGATGCATTTAAGATATTGATCTCATCTATCTCTTGTTGCCAAACAAAATTCACCGAATAAGACACAGCATATTTCTCAATAAAAGGTTTGAGCTTAAAGCGTTGTTTTTCCGTTAATTGTTTTGAATCGTTTAGCAGTTCGTGTTCAAAATCACTTGGTAATATAACTGCAGCAGCTACCACAGGACCAGCTAAACATCCTCTACCTGCTTCATCTGTACCTACTTCTAATTTATATCCTGAAAAATTTTTTAAAAGCATTACTTAAAAAATAAGCTTAAAAATACCTTATAATGTTAAAACTCTTAGCTAAATTTTAGGAAAACTTTTTTACTCAATTATATTACCTTTGCCTTCTATTTCATTTTTGAATGGCCAAAAAAAGTATCATTACTTTTCTATTTTTACTAGCGCTTACGTCTTATGCACAAATTATTCCAGATAGAGGAATACAGGGTGTAAATAATCAATATGGTCAAGACCAGCAAGATTCTACTCGTTTTAATAAATCATTAAAAATAAAACTTAGTGGTAAAACTAAGTTTACAGATTACAAGGTAATATCTTATAAAAATGATACTATTTATATAGATACTACATTATCAATGGCTAAGTACCATAAATTCAATTTCATACGCAAAGACGATTTTGAATTGCTCCCTTTTCATAATCAAGGGCAAACCTTTAATAATTTAGGATATGTTTTTGATGATAACTCGTTATTTCCCACAATGGGAGCCAGGGCAATGCATTATAACTTCTATGAAGTAAACGATATTTATTACTTTCATGTACCTACACCTACTACCGAATTGATGTACAGAACTGGGCTTGAACAAGGACAAGTGCTTGATGCTATGTTTACTCTAAACACCTCCAAACGATTCAATGCTTCTATAGCTTATAAAGGGTTACGTTCATTGGGTAAATACATCAATGCTCTCAACAGTAATGGCGCTATGCGCTTTACATTTAATTATGTAACAAAAAACAATGCTTACGATGCAAAAGGGCATGTAGTTGCTCAGGATTTAACCAGTGAACAAAATGGTGGATTAACGGAGTCTTCAGTGGTCAGTTTTGAGACTGATGACGGTAATTTTTCAGACAGGGCACGGCTGGCAACAAATTTTAATGATGCTGAAAGTTTATTAAGAGGCAATAGGTATTACTTGGACCATGGTTATAAGTTATGGCAACGAAGAGACACTTTAAGTAATGTTAAAACTTATCTTAAAATAGGAAATGTTTTAAGTTATCAACGAAAGCATTACACTTACAATCAGACAAGCGCAAATAGTCTATTTGGAGATTCTTTTACAAGCTCCATAAACGATGCTTCTAGACATTTTACTTTTGATGCTCAAGCGTATTTAGCCTTAAAATCACCTATAGTGTTAGGAGAGCTAAAATTCAAAGCCGGATATTATGATTTTGAATACGGGTATAACTCCGTTACGGATGTTGGTAACGAATCCGTGCCACCTACATTTACCGGAAATGTTATTACCGTTGGTGGTGAATGGAAAACGCAATTAAAACGAATTAATATAGATGCGGAGGTTAAGACCATATTAACTGGAGATATTAGCGGTAATTCCATCAAAGCAACTGCCAGTTACAAACAAGACAGTTTATTTACATTTAAAGGCACGTTCTTAAACAATAGCAAATCACCTAATTTAAATTTTCTATTGAATCAGAGTAGCTATTTAGCTTATAACTGGAGACGTAATTTAAGAAATGAAATTACTAGAAGTCTAATTTTCGATTTGAAGTCAGACAAACTTTTAAATGCACATGCTCAAATCACGCAATTGGACAACTACACATATTTTAGTGATACTACAGCTACTCAAACGCAACCGTTACCATTGCAAAGTGATGAAACCATTAACTACTTAAAAATTAAAGTTTCAAAAGATCTTAGAATTGGAAAATTTGGTTTTGATAATGCGGTGATGTACCAGAAAGTAACCAACGGAGCTTCTGTTTTAAGAGTGCCCGAATTTGTAACAAGAAACTCAATATATTTTGCTGATTACTTATTTAAAGGAGATCCTCTATTCTTGCAGACAGGTGTTACCTTAAAATACTTTACCAAATATTATGCAAATGCTTACAACCCAGTGCTATCTGAGTTTAATTTGCAAAATGAAACTGAAATTGGCGGGTATCCCGTGCTAGATTTCTTTATCAATGCTCAAATACAACGTACACGATTATATTTTAAACTAGAGCATTTTAACTATGATTTTGGTAGCACTAACAATCATTTTTCGGCGCCTAATTATCCGTACCGAGATTTTGTAATCCGTTTTGGGTTGGTTTGGAATTTCTTTATCTAGGCAACTTCAACCTTATTGGTTAACTGCTTTATTTTTATATGAAAAGCGGCAAACACTAATGTCATAAACGGGCTCAACCAATTAAAAACAGCATAAAAAGCATAGTCAACAACAGGTACTCCTAATACACCACTGTGATACGCTCCACAGGTATTCCATGGTACCAACACTGAAGTTACTGTGCCTGAATCTTCTAGAGTTCTACTTAAATTTTCCGGAGCTAAGTTTTTATCTTCATAAGCTTGTTTAAACATTTTACCAGGTACTACAATTGCCAAATACTGATCAGAAGCCGTGGCATTTAATGCTAAACAACTAGCTACAGTGCTTGCAAACAATCCAAAGGTGGTGGTAGCTAATTTTAATAGAGCATCGGTAATCCTGGCCAAAGCTCCAATAGCATCCATCACTCCACCAAAAACCATAGCACATATAATCAACCATATAGTTCCTAACATTCCACTCATGCCTCCAGCAGTGAAAAGATCATTCAATTCAGTGCTAGATGTTTCAACGGCCGAATCAACAGTCATAGCATTCATTACACCTTTATACGCCGATTGAAATGTTAGCGAATCGGCTCCGGCCACCTTCGTTACAATATCTGGTTGCACAATAATTGCTGCAGCCCCTCCCAATAAAGTACCTATAAGCAATGCAATTAAAGGGGGAGTCTTTTTTACAATCATAATAATTACAAACACCGGAACAATAAATAACCAAGGAGTAATATTAAAAGCTGATTTAATAGCGAGTAACTTATCGGAAACATCAGGCGAGCCTACAGTATCTATATTCAAACCAATAATAATAAATACCAATAATGCCACTGTAATTGTTGGTATGGTAGTATAGGTCATATACTTAATATGATCAAACAATTCACCCCCTGCCATAGCTGGTGCCAAATTAGTAGTATCACTCAGAGGTGAGAGCTTATCTCCAAAATAAGCACCAGAAAGTACTGCTCCAGCTGTCATACCTGCTGAAATCCCTAAAGACTTACTGATACCTATTAAAGCAATTCCAACAGTAGCTGCGGTCGTCCAAGAACTTCCGGTTGCTATAGAAATAATAGCACATATAATAACACAGGCAGCTAGAAAAATTGTAGGATTCAATATTTGCAAACCATAGTAAATCATAGAAGGAATAATTCCACTGATCAGCCATGTTCCGGCCAAGGCACCGACCATCAGTAATATCAACAAAGCTCCTGAAGTAGATTTTACATTCTCGGCAACTTCAGCCAACATCCTTTTATAAGTTACTTTATTTCTAAAACCTACAATAGCAGCTACGGCAGCTCCTAATAATAAAATAAACTGGTTACTACCACTTAAAGCATCATCACCATACACAAAAAACACATTAAAAAAGAGCATTCCCACTAAAGCAAAAACAGGAATTAAGGCCTCCCAAATACTGAGTTCTGTATTTTTAATGACCGTTTGATCTTCTATTTTGATTTCAGAAATATTGTCTTTGTCAGCCATTCACCTTGTAGTTTAAGAGTTGTAATGATACAAAGAAATCTAATACTTTGCAATTTGAATTAACTTCACACAATTTATATTGTTCTCAATATTTATTTAGAATATTATGCTTATTTTTAAGCATAACTTAAACTATCAAACAATGAAAAAACTATCATTTTACTTTATGCTTGCTTTTATAGCTGTGGGAACTTTAGCTTTTGTAAACTCAAAAAACACTCCAGAAACCATTGACCGATCCAATGATGCTTTTATCAAATTTCTAGAGGAATCAAAATCATATACTATAGAATTGGCAGAAACTATGCCAGCTGATAAGTATACATTTAGACCTCATGATTCTATTCGAAGTTTTGGTGAGCAAATGGCACATATTGGTATGTCATCTAAATTCTTATTAGACATGTTTGTAAAAGGTGGTGCTATGCCAAGCCAAGAGGATTTTGCTAAAGCCGCCCAAATGGAAAAAGAGATGGGTGCAGACAAAGAAAAAGTAATTGCTACAATTACTGCAACTTTTAAGAATATTAAAGATACTTACAAGGGGATGACCGAAGAGCAAATGAAAGAAACCTTCGTAGTTCCTTTTGATCCGAATAAGCCTGAGTTTTCGAAGAAAAGGGCGTTTGACTTTATTAAAGATCATATGATCCACCATCGTGGGCAAGCATTAGTATCTTTGCGAATGCAAGGCATTGAAGCCCCTCGTTATAGGTTGTATTAAGAGTTTATCATTATCCAATAAAAAACTCCTCACAAATGAGGAGTTTTTTTATTTTAGTTAGAACGTTTTTAATTATTCACCTTTATGAAATTCACATGATCATTATTCTTAGCAACCACTATAAAATTTTGCCCTTGAAGAGAGATCATCGCTAAGTCCTTTACATCACCAGAAGCAAACAAACCACTCCTTTCTGCAGTTACAGGAACAAAACTTCCCTGACCATCTCCCTTTAAGAATAATCCAATACTTGCATCATTTCTAGGGGTTTCAACTTCTGATCCATATAAGTTTCCAGCCACAACAACGTCTAAATTAGAATCTTTATCAAAATCGTCAACCAAAATTTGATTAATGCTTGAAAGTTGTGCCAGATTTGGGAGTTTATGCGCTACAAAACTTCCATTTTTATTCTCCAAATAAATGCTAGCAAAAGATTTCACCTGATAATGCAAGGACTTTTCAAGGTCTTTTTCTGTATATATATCTACTAAAGTAGCATTAGCAAACGACTCATAATTTTCATATTTTCTCTTTATTGCAGGAATTTGTTGTGAAGAACATTCTCTTCCTCTTACTGGGAACTTCTCACCCTCATTAAAATAGCTTAATACGATATCGCTTTTTTGATTCTTATCAAAATCATTAAAATAAACATCAAAGGTTTCATTTTCGTTTGCTTGATACTTATAATTTAAACCTAGGTTACCAACAATATAATCCATATCGCCATCTTTATCAAAATCGCCTTCATTAATACTGAACCACCATCCAGAAGAATTCTCCAAATTAAGCTCTTCCGTTACATTCTTGAAGGTACCTTTTGTATTCTTAAAAACAGTGATTGGCATCCATTCGCCCACAACAATTAAATCTGTCCAACCATCATTATCATAGTCCGTCCAAGTTGCGCTCGTTACCATTCCAAGATTATTTAATCCAGGCGCTACTTTCTCTGTTATATTTTTAAATTTAGGTTTTCCATTAGCACTTACATTCTCTAGAATATAACTATTAGCCGGTGAAGGATAACTACCCGGAACTAATCTACCTCCTATAAATAAATCAAGGTCGCCATCTTTATCAAAATCAAACTCGTATACCCTTGACCCACTAGTAATCATTTTAGGTAAGGCATTCGCAGCTTTACTAAAATTTCCCTTTCCGTCATTAACATATAATCTATCTTGTAGTAGTTTTGAGTCATATTCAAACTCGTTTCCGCCACTTACCACATAAATATCATTAGCACCATCTCCGTCAGCATCAAAAATTAAACTACCAAGATCTTCATGATCAAGATCATTCTTTACATCAAAAAATTCTTTTTTTTCAAAACCCTCTGAAGTTTGAAAATAAATACCCGTTTCACCCTGAGCTGCACCGCTAACAACTAGGTCATCTAATTGATCTCCGTTCAAATCTCCAATAGATATATGTGGACCAAATGTTGAAGTCTGGTGCGGTAATAATACTTCTAGCTTGAAATCATCATAATAATTTTCTACATGCTTTATTTGATTATTCAAGTCTGAATGCGTCATGAACAAATAATCATTTTCAGGCTCCTCTGAGGACTTTCCTTCAACAGCATCATTATGATTAACAGTTAAAAACTGATTCTTATCAATATCTTTTAACGTTTGATATTTTCCATCAGGCCAGCGGATATGCATGCTGTCAACCTTTTCAAACTTCCCGAGTCCAAAGTGCAGCTTAGGAGCTATTGATGACTGAAAGCCTCTAGTCAACGTCATTTCTTGAAATTGGGTTAAACTATCTGTAGTAACAGTAACCTTTACACCTAAACCAAACTTATTCATTTCAGTACCTTTGAAATTTAGTACCAAATAATTGTTTTCATCAGCACTAGTATTTTCAAAAATCGTTGCATAATCATCAATATTATTGGTTACAATTTCCAGGTCACCGTCATTGTCAAGATCAACATATACACATCCATTTGAAAAGCCCTCATAAATCAATCCCCAATCTTCATTGGTTTTACTAAATGTCAAATCTGCATTATTTTTAAACACGAAATTATCTATTTTCTCAGATGGTATCTCCATAGTTTTAACCAGAAAGCTATCTTTAGGAATGCCTTTCTTTTCAATCTTTCGAAAAAAATCTCTGTTGTTTATCTCTCTTCTGGTTCCATTGGAAATAAAAATATCTTTCCAACCATCATTATCTAAGTCAGCAAACAATGGCCCCCAACTCCAATCTGTTGAAGAAACCCCTGCTAATCTTGAAACATTACTAAAACCAGGTAAAGAATCATTGACAATTCCAGTATTCATCTGCAATACATTTTGCATGTATTGGTAATGAAACCCTGCATTTACGGTACTCCAAAACAATAAAGGATTCATACTAGCCATATTCGCTTTGGCCCTTCGGTTATTCTGAGCCATCATATCTACCTGTAGGATATCCAGTAACTGATCGTTATTAAAGTCAGCTATATCTACTCCCATTCCATAGAATGATGTCTGTTTTGTAGTATTCTTTATCTGTTCTTTAAAAGTTCCATCTTTACTATTTATAAATAAATAGTCAGGTGTACTAAAATCATTAGACACATAAATATCAGGCCAGCCATCTTTATTAACATCTCCAATTGTTGCACTTAAAGTTAATCCAAAGGTTTTAAGTCCCGATTTATTTGTAACATTTTTAAATATGTCACCATCATTTCTATATAGCTTGTCAGTTTCAATAGCTTTTGCATTTCCCATTTTAAACTTATAATAGGCATTAGGTGCGTTAAAACTTGTTGGCGGATAATTGGCAACATAGAGGTCAAGATCTCCATCTAGATCGTAATCAAAAAAAGTAGCTTGCACACTATTTCCTAAATCGGCAATTCCATATTCTTTAGCTTTTTCAGTAAATGTAAGATCCCCATTGTTAATATATAGTAGGTTTTCTTTAATACCAAACTTCCCACCTACGGAACAGTAAATATCTAAATAACCATCTCCATTGACATCAGCCATTGTCACACCGGTAAACCACCTATTGTCTCCAGGTATACTAGCCGCATCTGAAATATCTTCAAACTTTAGATTTCCTTTATTTAAGTACAATTTATTAGGCACCATGTTACCTGTAAAAAAGAGATCATCTAAGCCATCATTATTGATATCACCAGCCGCAACACCGCCACCCATATAGATATAGGCATATGAGAAATAATTTAATGAATCATTTTCTATTAGATTGTTTTTAAAAGTAATACCAGATTCATTAGGATTAACTTGTCTAAATCTTTTTTCAGTACCATTTTCTCTTTTTGAATCGGAGCATGAATAACAGAGGAAAACTAATATAGCAAGAATAAAAACTTTCTTCATTTTTAAGATAAATTATTGAACGTAATGTACAAAAAAGCAGAGCATTTTTTACATGCTCTGCTAACTAATTCAAATTGATTTATTAAATTAAAAGCCGGGATTTTGCTCTAAAGTACCTCCACTTAAATCAATAGCAGTGATAGGTATCGGTAACAAATCGTGCTTTGACTCATATGGTCTAGGGTCATCTGAAAATGACGTAATAACCCTTGCTTCATTTCCAAAATATTCATTCATAACTTGAACCCCATTTCCCCATCTTCTTAAATCAAATAAACGGTGCCCTTCCATTCCTAGCTCTAAACGACGTTCATGACGAACAGCTTTTATTGCTTCTTCTTGGCTTGAAAATTCATCATAAGGTTCAACTTCATAATTTGCAGCATCAGCCGTGCCTTCTTCGTTTTGCAAGTAAGTCATATTTTTTGCGCGCTCTCTTACTTGATTTACATAATCTAAAGCCGTACCTAGTTCATTTAGTTCAGCAGCAGCTTCAGCAGCCATTAACAGCACATCCGCATAACGTATAACATGGTAATTAATCCCGGAATGTTGTTGTCCCCAAGCGCCAGTCCCAACGTTACCATCTTCACTTTTTTGATAAATATTTTTCTTTGGCAAGTATGGACCAGAAATATCAGAAAAATTGGCGCGAATCCAGTCTTTACCAACCATAATACCATAACCGTTGTATTCAATACCTCTTCTTCCTACGGTATAATCTAATCTTGGGTCTAGAGGGCCAGTATGTGGTGTAAAAGGAGTAGGTATAGGGTTCCCTTCAGCATCTTCAATAACATTTCCTTCAGCATCAACTTCAAAAGAAATTAATCCATAATCATTTGTTACATCGTTCTGATTAAAAGTATCTAATAGCGGTAAACCGTCTTCTGTTTGAAAAGCATTTACCAAATCTTGTGATGGTTGATAAAATCCACAACAAAATCCAAAAGCATTTGGAAAATTCAACGTTCCCCCCTGATTCCCATTAAATGATGAACCATCATCTGCAGTATATTGAATAGCAAAAAGCGATTCAGAACTATTATCTCCTGCTAGGCGAAAATTATCAGCAAATTCCGAAATTAGTGCGTAACCACCATTTGTGATTACATCATCAAATAGGGTTAGTGCTTGGCTCCATTCAGATTGGTATAAGTGTACTTTACCTAGATAAGCTTTTGCTGTAAATGATGAAGGTTTGCCTACATCTCCTTTTGCATCAGGTAAATTGTCAATAGCGAATTGAAAGTCAGCTTCAATTTGATCCCAAATTGGTCCTGAATTGGATTGGTTAAACTCTTGATTATCAAAATTTTCAACAGATATAAATGGAACATTTCCAAATGCTCTTTGTAATTCAAAATTATAATGTCCTCTTAAAAACCTCGCTTCAGCAGCTTGTTGTGTAAAATCTCCTTCCGTGACTTTTCCAATTACTGATAACACATTATTTGCTCTATTAACTCCAGAAAACAACCCTGTCCATTTACCTAATAGATATGGATTTCCAGTCGCCCAGTCGAATGTTTCTAAAGAATAGAGGTCGGCTTGGTCACCGTCTGTACTTCCTTTATGAGCATCATCAGAAAGTGCATCCATCCACCAATTATCTCCACTAGAAGTCCAAACAGCTCCGGAAGAATTTTGCCTTACACCATCTAAAGCTGAGTAAGCTCCAACCAATAAAAGGTTTATTCCCGTTTCATTTTGTAAAGCTTCATCACTTAGCGCTCCAACTTCTACTGTTTCGGTAAAAGAATCATTACACGCTAGCACTGTAACTAGCATTAATGCAATTAAATAAACTACTTTTTTTCTCATTTTTTTAAAATTTAATATTTACACCTAATGAAAATAATCGTGATACTGGGATAGTCTGAAAATCAACACCTAACGTTAAATTTCCTCCATTAGACGCGACAAGCGAGTCATCAAACCCTCTCAATTCAGGGTCAAATCCTTCATAATCAGTAATTGTAAATAAATTCGTTCCTTGTAAATATACTCTCACAGAATTCATACTAATTTTATCTGTTATATTGCTCGGTAATGTATAACCAATTTGCAAGTTCTTTAACCTTAAATACGAACCGTCTTCAATAAAGAAAGAATTTGGTGCCGTTTCATTATTTGTAATATTAGAACTTAGTGCTGGCACATTAGAATTGGGGTTCGTTACCGGATCAAAGGCGTTTAATACACGCGTACTTTGATTTGTGTTAAAGAAGGTTGGGAAATCAGTAAAAATTCTTTCATAATTATAGATATCATTACCTTGAGACCCTTGAAAAAATGCAGCTAAATCAAACCCTTTATAAGCAGCATTTAAATTTACACCATACGTAAAGTCCGGATGGGGTGAGCCAATAAAAGTACGATCATCATCATCTATATCGTTATCACCATCAAGATTGGCATATCTCAATCTTCCAACACCGTCAGCAGGTGTAGCAAAGCCTTGATCAGGCGCAGCTGCAACCTCAGCTTCCGTTTGAAAAACTCCAATAACCTGGCGACCATAAAACTCAGATATTGATCGACCAATTTGCGATCTTGTTACTGCTCCTCCTCTAAAAACCGTGTTCCCTGATATAAAAGGGGTAATTAAATCAGTGATTTCGTTATCATATGTAGAAAGATTTGCACTAATTCCATAAGAGAACCCTGAGTTAGTTTCATTATTATATGCAATAGTAAAGTCTAAACCTTTGTTCTCAACAGAACCTACATTTACCAAAGGAGGGTTTGCATCAGGTCCTGTTGTTGGTATCGCTGAGAAATCCGCAGTGATTAAATCATCTGTTTCAATTTTAAAATATTCAATACCAATTGAAAGTGCATTGTTAAACATACCCAAATCTAGACCAATATTTGTAGATTTACTAGTTTCCCATTTTAAATCTGGATTACCCACAGAATTTAAAAATGCTCCGGTGGTTAACGAACTACCATTTATTGCATAATTTGCAAGGCCTTCAGAAAATACTGAAATATTTGACGTTGGATTTGCAACTGCCAAGGATTGATTTCCTATTTCACCATATGAGGCACTTAACTTTAATGTATTTACCATAGCATCCTGAGGAAAGAAATCTTCTTTACTAATAACCCATCCAGCACTAAATGACGGGAAAGTATCACTCTGGTTGTCACCTTTAAAACGCGAAGTTTTATCATTACGCAGTGTTACCGTAGCTAAATATTTACTTTGGTAGGAATAATTAACCGTTCCAAAAATTGAAAATAATGTAGAATTATTATCCAATGCAAAATCAACTTGTGGTGCGCCTCCACCATTATTCAACAAATAAAAATCTGGTGTTTCAAATAAGAAATCCGTACGACTAACACCTTTACCTTTTATTCTTTCCTCAAGGGCTTCAATACCAACTAATGCATTAATAGAGTGATCACCAAATACCTTATTATATGCTAAAGTATTCGTCCAGGTCCAAGAGTAATTATTTAAATCTCCATCTCTCAATAAATTTACGGAAATAGGCTCTGCCGACTCAGGATCTAATGCTGTAAAACGTATACTATTAAATGATTCCATACCACCACTTATTGTAGTTTTAAAATTCAATCCGTCATATAATTCTAAGTTAGCATAAAGGTCACCAAAAACACGGAATCTTTTTACATAATCATTTTCTCCTCTAAGCAGTGCGGCTACAGGGTTATTAGTATTACTCAATCCGGTAGAGTTACTATTAGGCCCCGCAAATACACCATCATCATCATAAACAGGTAGAATCGGACTTGATCTTAAGGCTCTATTTACTTGTGTTCCTGCATTACCAAGACCATCTATTCTAGAGCCTGAATTACTTAAACCAGCCTGTCTAGCAAACGAAGCATTTAAATGTTGGCCTATGGTCACTTTCTTTGCAATTTTAAACTCAGAATTTAATCTTGTAACACCACGCTTAAAGCCTGTACCGAGCAAAACACCTTCTCGATTTAAATATCCAACCGACATAAAATATTTACCATTTTCGCCACCATTTTCAAGAGAGAGTGATAAATTTTGTGTTTGTGCACTCTGCGTAATTTCTTCAAGCCAGTTTGTACCTCCAACAGGTACTGTGGTTGTTCCATTTCTCGACAAACCATTTAATGTGGTAGGCACCGTAAAAGTACCAGAGCCGCTTGGATCATATTGAGGATGGGTAATATCAGCACCATCATTTACTAAACTTTGAAAAATTACATCTCTATGCTGTTCAGGATTTAGCATATCCGGAAAATCGTATACTTCAGCAACACCAGTGTAAAAATCAACTGAAATTTTAGCTCTTTCTTGGTTGTAGCCACCACTTTTAGTTGTAACGATTACAACTCCATTTGCAGCTCTTGCTCCATAAATAGCCGCAGCAGCATCTTTTAACACATTTAATTGTGCAATATCATTTGGGTTTATACTATTAAAAATATTTGAATCATTAGTTTGAACACCATCTATTATAAATAAAGGATCAGTATTGTTAATTGTACCAAATCCTCGAATATTTATTTTTGGAGCATCTCCAGGATTACCACTATTAATAACGGTTACACCAGATGCCCTACCTTGAAGTAATTCAGCAGCATTCACAACCGGAGTTTTTGTTGCCTCTTCAACGTCGACAGATGCAACCGAACCCGTTAAATCTCCTCTAGTTTGTGTTGTATAACCAACTACAACAACTTCGCTTAGCTGATTAGCATCTTCAACAAGTGTAACATTAATAGTTGATTGACCATTCACTGCAACTTCTTGAGTCTTGTAGCCTACAAAACTCACCACTAAGGTTCCGTCTGAAGGTACATTATCTAATGAATAGTTTCCTTCAAAATCGGTTGTAGTTCCATTGCTAGTACCTTTTACAACAACTGTTGCTCCTGGCATTGGACCACTAGAATCTGATACTACACCAGAAACAGTTGTTTGAGCTACAACATAGCTCATAGACAACAACATACTGAATAGCATCAATCGTTTAAGTAATTTGATTTTCATAATATAATTAGTTAGAATTAGTTTTGGGATTCATAGTTTAAAACTATACTTTTTAACTTAATTGATAAATGTACTTTTTGAGTTAAACTGAATAAAATTTAATATACAAACAACATTAAATAAACAATGAACGACATTTTTAATACAATGAAATTATAACACTCATTACCTACTTCTTTTTTCAAAAACAATTGTTAATAACCTGACAACTCGGATAATATTTTTATTTTCAATATTCTCACAATATCTTAGATAACAATAATATAAACCTAGTTTAAAGAGTGAATTATTACTATTTTGATAAATTTTGGTTAAAAATATTGAAAATACCTAAGCGTAAAAAATGTTGAAGTGCAAAAATACGAAAACGTTTGCGTAATTAAACATTAAGGAGCTCTTTAACTCTTGTTTTTAAGTAAAGTGTACTATTTTTTCAACCCTAATTTATGACCTGCCAAGGCATAATACAAAATGATTGCGTAGCAGGGTAACAATATCCAATAACTTGAAGTAGCGGACTGTGCCAAAGCACTTGCTTCATTAATACCTTCGTGGATCAAACTCTCCTTTCCAGCATCAACTAACCTACCGTATAAAGGAGGAATAATAGCGCCTCCAGCAATTGCCATAATTAACAATGCAGAAGCCGTCTTAGTAAATTTACCCAGGCCTTTTAAAGTTAGTGGCCAAACCGCTGGCCAAACCAAAGCATTGGCAATTCCTAAAGCAGCAACAAAAAGTACAGAGGTAAATTCTGTAGTCATTAAAATACAAATAGTAAATACAATTCCTAAAGCTGCACTTACTTTCAGCGCAGTTCCTTGGCTAATATATTTCGGAATTAAAAAAACACCTAATGCATAAGTAGCCACCATAGCCATTAACGTAAATGTTGTAAAAAACTTGGCTTCATCTGCAGAAATACCTAATGAAATTCCGTAGGCAATGATGGTGTCACCAGCAATTACTTCTGCTCCCACATAAACAAATAAGGTCAATACACCCAGCCATAAATGTGGAAATTGAAAAATACTGGTTTTAACGGTACTACCCTCTTTAGTTTCATCCATTGGTGAAGGTTCAACATGTGGCAGTGGCGCCTTACGAATTAAAATTCCTAATATTACTAAAACAGCAGCCATCACAAGATAAGGAGTTATTACACTATCTGCCATAGTATCTAGCAATTGTGAACGCTCAGATGCATCAACTACTTCTAATTTTTCTTTTACTTGGTCTATTCCAGAAAGTAATATCGCCCCAAAAATAAGTGAGCCTAAAGCCCCAGCTACTTTATTGGCAATACCCATAATTGCAATTCTTTTCGCACCACTTTCAATGGGGCCTAAAATCGTGATATATGGATTCGCAGCAGTTTGCAAAATAGTCATCCCTAAACCTTGAATAAAGATTCCGGTAAGAAACATCCAGTAGGTTCTGGCATTAGCAGCTGGAATAAAAACCAAAGCTCCCAATGCCATAATCAGTAAACCAAGTGACATGCCTTTTTGATAGCCAATCTTATTTAAAATATAAGAAGCAGGTAAAGCCATAACCACAAACGAAATATAAGATGCCGATGCTACCAAATAAGATTGCGCCTCAGTCAACTCATTAATTGTTTTCATAAATGGAATCAGCGCCCCATTTATCCAGGTGACAAAGCCAAAAATGAAAAATAGACCTGCTATAATAATAATTGGTATGGTGTAATTGGTTGCACTTGTCGGAGCAGCATTAGTAGTTTGGGACATCTCGTTATGATTTAAAATCGGATGAATGTAGTAATTTTTTGATTTATCAAATAAATTATTTCTGCCAGTTTCATCCTTTTAATGCTAAACGTATTATAAAAAGCTATACACAGCAACTATTAAGAATAATTTATAATTAGGAGTCTAGTCCTAGAATAATATGCTTGGCATGATTGACATACTTCCTGCCAATGGGTATTCTTTTTGATGCTATTTCAATCAAATTACCTTCTATACTCTTTACTTTATCAAGCGCTATGGTATATGACCTGTGTACACGAATAAATTTATCTGAGGGTAATTCTTCGGTAATTCCAGTAAGTGATTTATGCACTAAATAACTACCTTCAATCGTGAAAATTTTAATATAATCCTTTAGGCTTTCTATGTAAAGTATCTCATCAAATTTTACTTTAATTAGTTTTTTATCTACTTTTAAAAATAAGTACGGGTCTTCCTCAGATTGTTCTCGTTTATGCCCTTTAAGCATATGTATTTTCTGTGTGATCTTATTAATGGTCTTTAAAAATCTATTGAACGGTATAGGTTTTACCAAATAATCCAATACATCTAAATCAAAACCGTCTACTGCATATTCCCTATAAGCCGTTGTTATAACAACCTCTGGTTTAATTTTAAGATTTCTAATAAATTCAAGTCCACTTATTTTTGGCATATTAATATCAAGAAAAATAACATCTATATCATTATCTTCTATGACTTCCAAAGCCTTAATGGGGTTATTAAAGGAACCTACTATTTTAAAATTGTGAAATTCTTGTAAAAAACCACTTACCACCTTTATTGCTAAAGGTTCATCATCAATGATAACACATTTTATTTCCATTATATAGGAATTTTTAGCACCACAATATATTCATTCTTTTCTATCTTAGTGTTAAGATCGTAGGCATCTTCATAAAGTAATTTCAACCTACGCTTTACATTGGCAATTCCAATACCATGTTTTGTAATTGCTTTTGAACTAGCATTTAAACTATTTACAACTGTAAAAACTAAAGTTTCTTGCTTTCTGGTAAAATTAATTGACAATGACATGTTATCATTTTCTTTAGTGCCATGTTTAAAACAATTCTCAATAAATGATATAAATAATAAAGGAGGTACGCTTACATCATTTAAGCCACCATCAATGGTTAAATCATATTGAATGGAGTCTCCAAACCTCAGTTTTTCCAACTCCAGATAATTATGTGTATAATTAATTTCCTTAAGTAAGCTAATTGACCGTTCCTTAGCATCGTATAAAACATACTCCATAATTTCCGAGAGTTTAAGTATCATCTCGGGTGCTTTTTTAGACTTTTCGATAGTCAGTGCATATAAATTATTTAATGTATTGAAAAAAAAGTGCGGTTGAATTTGAGATTTTAAGAAGTTTAGCTCAGTTAACAATTGCATCTTTTTTAAGTGATCATTTCTTCTTCTTTCAGCTATCCAATCAATGGTGAATTTTATGGCAGATACGAGGGCAATTACATATATTTCTCCTAAAACAACAGCCACAATGTGGTTAAAGCTAAAAGCTTTTTGAATACCTTCAGCCTCTGGCCAAATATTTTTACTTACTAAAATGTAATTTAATCCTGTTCTAAAAACATATAATAATGCTAGAGTTAGTAGAAAATAAAATAGAAACTTGGCATATTTTTTTTTTAGGATAAATTTTGGCACCAAATAATAAATGGTGAAATAAACTACTGGTAAATGCAATGAGAATTCAACAATATTTGATTTTAATGAGTACCAATAATCATCAAAATAACTACCCCATCTTATAAAGTTGAATATGAAATAACCAAACCAAAATATTAGATGATATTTTAAGGGAATCTGATAACTATTTTTTTTTAAAGTGTGTATCAAAAGAGTAAAATAGGGTTACAAAAGGAATGCGTAAATATATCAAAATATACATTCATCAAATATTCTTTGTCTTTTAATGAGTGTCATTTATTATCCATTTAATGTTGTTTGCCTATTAAATTTTTAAATCATGCTATTACTAGATTAATTTTGCTCTATAAGAACTGTTAAACTTAAATTTCATAAAAGTTGAATTTCATTAATGTTTATATGTTTTTAGTTAATTGTATAGATAAACGGGATGTATATTCCCGTTTATTTTTCTAAAAAAATTCTAATGCAAAGTACTTTAGAAAAACCCAAATTAAACTACTCTCCTCCTGGGCAGTTTGAGGAAACAAGATTTGAAAAGATTCACAACGTAATTTTTAATGACTCTCAATTAGCTTCTATTAATGTTGCTCATGAAATAGCAGATCTCATTAGAGAGAAACGAACAAAAAATGAAAACTGCGTTTTAGGTCTAGCCACAGGCTCTTCGCCAATAAAAGTTTATGAAGAACTTGTAAGAATGCATCAAGAAGAAGGTTTGAGCTTTGAAAATGTAATCACCTTCAACTTAGATGAATATTATCCAATGACCAAGGAAAATATTCAAAGTTATCACCATTTCATGCATGAACATCTCTTTGATCATATAGATATTCATCCAGATAATGTTCATGTTCCAGACGGTACTATTGCCAGTGATGATGTATACCAATACTGTATAGATTACGAATTCAAAATTAAAGAAGCCGGAGGTCTTGACTTTCAATTATTGGGCATAGGTAGAACTGGTCATATCGGTTTTAACGAACCAGGTTCTCATTTAAATTCGAGCACTCGTAGTATAACTTTAGACCACATAACTCGAGTAGACGCTGCACCTGCATTTCTAGGAATTGAAAATGTTCCTAGAAAAGCTATTACCATGGGTATTAGTACAATTAAAAAAGCTAAAAGAATTGTTCTCCTTGCTTGGGGTATTAATAAAGCATCCGTAATTAAAGAAACTATAGAAGGAGATATTTCACCATCTGTACCTGCTACGTACCTTCAAGAGCATCTTAATACAACTTTCGTTCTTGATAAAGAAGCCTCTTCAGAACTCACTAGAGTAAAAACACCATGGTTAGTATCCTCATGTTTATGGGATGAAGAATTAAAAAGAAGGGCAGTCGTGTGGTTGAGTGATAGACTACAAAAATCTGTTTTAAAACTTACGGATAAAGATTATAACGATCATGGAATGTCAGGATTACTTGTTGAAGAAGGTACAGCCTATGATCTAAACATAAAAATGTTCAATGTACTTCAACACACCATAACAGGATGGCCAGGAGGTAAGCCGAATGCTGATGACTCTAAACGACCTGAACGGTCTGAACCATCTAAAAAACGAGTTATTATTTTTAGCCCTCACCCTGATGATGATGTTATATCAATGGGAGGTACTTTTGATAGATTGGTTGAACAAGGGCACCAAGTGCATATAGCCTATCAAACATCTGGTAATATAGCCGTTTCAGATGAGGAAGCTTTAAAATTTGCAGAAGTCATAAAAACCGTAAACCAATCTAGTAATGAAATAGATACAATTATCTCGTTTCTAAAAAATAAAAAAGATCACAGTGTAGATGCTCTGGAAGTCAGAAAACTAAAAGGTCTTATTAGAAGGAGTGAATCTTTAGCCGCTACGCGTTATTTGGGTCTACCTGATGAAAATGTGCATTTTCTTGACTTACCTTTTTATGAAACAGGAACTGTCAAAAAGAAAAAACTGTCTAACGAGGATATTAACATAATGTGCTCTATTATAGAAGAAGTTAAACCCCATCAAATATATGCTGCAGGAGATCTGGCAGATCCTCATGGCACTCATAGAGTTTGCTTGAACTCGTTATTTGGAGCCTTAGAAATTTTAAAGCCCAAAAAATTTATGGATGACTGCTGGGTATGGCTCTACCGAGGCGCATGGCATGAATGGGAAATAGATGAAATTGATATGGCCGTGCCTATGAGTCCAGATCAAGTTTTAAAGAAAAGACATGCTATTTTTTACCATCAATCACAAAAAGATGGTGTTATGTTTCAAGGCGATGACTCAAGAGAATTTTGGGTACGTGCGGAAGACAGAAACAGATTGACTGCAAAAAAATATAACGATTTGGGCTTGGCTGATTATGCTGCCATGGAAGCTTTCAAAAGATACTATTACTAATTTAAAGTAAGTCTAAAGGCTTTAAAAATTTATTACTCATGAAAAAAATTATTTCTCTTTTTGTAGCCATATTGCTAATTTCTTGTGTGCAGCAAAAAAAAGCAGAAGATATTACGCCATATCAATCTCATATTATCCCTACACCTGTTAGCGATGAAAAAACAGGTAACCCTTTTATTGTTGACCGGCAAATTAGCTTTAGCGTAAATAGCGATAATGAGAATGTACAAAAACACAGTAAACAATTTCAGGATTTTTTGAAATCTATAAATATTGAAATTTCTGAGAATAGTAAGAATAGTATTTCTGTTAGCCTAAATACAGATCAGGATAGTGAATTGGGAAAAGAAGGTTATACATTAGAAGTTAATGAAAATGGAATAAACATTACATCCAATGAGTCGGCTGGAATATTCAATGCATTTCAAACCTTAAGACAGCTTTTTCCCGTAAAGCCTGTTGATGAGTTTCCAATTGCTATTCAATCGTGCTCCATAAAAGATTATCCTCGTTTTGGTTGGCGAGGATTAATGCTAGATGTTAGTAGGCATTTCTTTAGTGTTGATGATGTGAAAGCATATATAGATAAAATGTCTCAATATAAATTCAATGTGTTTCATTGGCATTTAACTGATGATCAAGGCTGGAGAATTGAAATTAAATCATTGCCAAAACTAACAGAAGTAGGTGCTTGGCGCGTTGAAAGACATGGAAGATTTGGATCTTCTAGACCACATCCAAAGCCAGGTGAAGAAGCCTCTTATGGTGGGTTTTATTCGCAAGAAGAAATTAAAGATATCGTACAATATGCTTTAGATAGAAACATCACAATTGTTCCTGAAATTGATATGCCGGGTCATATGATGGCTGCTTTAGCAGCTTACCCTGAGTTATCTACTAAGAAAGAACCTAAGTTTGTTGCCCCAGGCTCTAAATTTTCTGAATGGTATGGCAATGGAAGATTCAAAATGCTGATTGAAAATACCTTGAACCCGGCAGATGAAAAAGTCTATGAATTCGTTGACAAAGTATTTACTGAAATCGCTGAGTTGTTCCCCGGAGAATACATTCATATGGGAGGTGATGAAGCTTATCATGGTTATTGGGATGCAGATCTATCAGTCAGAAAATTCATGAGAGAAAATAACATTGAAGACTCTCATAAATTACAGAGTTATTTTGTAGAACGTGTTCAAAAAATCATCAACAGTAAAGGAAAGAAAATGATAGGATGGGATGAGATTCTTGAAGGCGGATTAGCCGAAGGTGCTGCAGTAATGAGCTGGCGAGGAATGAATGGTGGCATAGAAGCGGCAAAATTAGGACATAAAGTAGTCATGAGCCCAACTACTTTTGCTTATTTAGACTACACTCAAGGTGACCATACAGTTGAAAATAAAATTTATGCTGATCTGAGTTTAGAAAAGACCTATTCTTTTGAACCTATACCTGAAGAAATAGAAGCTAGTTATATATTAGGCGGTCAAGGTAATTTATGGACAGAGGTCATTCCTAATCTTCAATATGCTTATTACATGACCTACCCTAGAGCATTTGCTTTAGCTGAAACACTTTGGAGCCCTAAAGAAGCTAAAAACTGGGATAGTTTTATAGATAGAACTGAAGCACATTTTTCAAGATTCGACAATGCAAATACAAATATTTCTAAAGCTGTGTTAGATCCTATTGTTCAAACCTATTTAGAAGATGGAAAACTTATGTGTAAATTAACAAACAATGTTTTAGGTACAGATATCTATTATACTATTGATAATACATACCCGGTAAACTTTGGTGAAAAATATACCAAACCTTTTGTGGTTCCTGAAGGAAATTTGAGTTTGCGAACTCAAACCTTTAGGGATGACAAACCTATTGGAAGACAATTGCAAATAAAGCGAGAAGACTTGCTCAAGAGAGTCAATAAAAAAGAGCGTGAGTTGTTTTAATTTCATCCGCTAATCACGATAAAATTATTCTGTAATTCCTATCTCTATGTTATCTTAACTCATGTTAAGGTATGGATACAGGAATGACAGAATCACGAAATTAATCTAGCATCAACTAAGGATTAACTCCGTTGATCCAGAATAAACCCACTGCTGCAAATAGAAAAATCTTATGCTCTCGCATAAATATTTTATTTCTAAAAATTACAAAAACAAGTTTTCAAATTTCTCGAAATAAAAAATCCACTCAATTTGAGTGGATTTTTCTATTTAGATGTGGGCGCAGAGGGATTCGAACCCCCGACCCCTTGGGTGTAAACCAAGTGCTCTGAACCAACTGAGCTATGCGCCCTAAGCGGATGCAAATATAATCTAGTTTTTATTTCCAGCAAAGATTTTAGAAAAAAATATTATACCACTTCAGCCACTACAAAAGTGCTACCTCCTACAAAGACCATATCATTGTCACCAGTCTTTTTCAAAGCACTTTTAAATGCCTTTTTTACAGAGGAATACACTTTACCTTTTAAGTTAAATTGATTTGCCTTTTTCTTCAATTCTTTAGCATCTAAACCTCGTGGAATATTTGGTCTACAAAAATAATAAGTGGCATTTTTGGGAAACATAGGCATAATAATATCTAAGTTTTTATCATTTACCACCCCTAATACTATATGCAGCTTGTCAAATTCTTCTTCTTGTAGCTGCTTTAAAACATAGGCCAAGCCTTCCCTATTATGGGCAGTATCACAGATCACTAAAGGTTGTTCTTGTAATTTTTGATAACGACCTAACAAAGCAGTATTTTTCACTACATTCAATAATCCATTTTCAATATGCTTTTCTACTACTTCTAATTCACTCAACGTATTGATTGTAGTCACCGCAGCCTTTATATTTTTTAACTGATAAGTCCCTAAAAGATCCGTTTCAAAATTCTTATGAATCATATCTTCTGCAAAAACCAAAAACGTTTTTCTCTCTGATGCTATACTTTCAAACACCTCCGCTGTTTCTTCTTGTCTTTCACCTATGACAACAGGAATACCCTCCTTGATAATACCAGCCTTTTCAAAAGCAATTTCTGGCAGTGTTTCGCCCAAAAATTGTGTATGGTCATACCCAATATTGGTAATTACGGAAACTTCAGGAATGATAATATTCGTCGAATCCAATCGACCACCGAGTCCAACCTCAATAATTGCAATATCTACTTTCTTCTTAGCAAAATAATGAAAAGCTAAACCCACAGTCATTTCAAAAAAAGACAACCCTTGTTTTTCTAAAAAAGCTTTATTATTCTCAATAAACTGAATAACATTTTTTTTAGAAATCTTCTTTCCATTGATCTTGATACGTTCTCTAAAGTCTTTTAAGTGAGGGGAAGTATACAAACCAACTTTATATCCTGCTTCCTGTAGCATAGAGGCCAACATATGACTTGTAGAACCTTTTCCATTGGTACCTGCTACATGTATACTTTTAAATTGTTTATGTGGATTCCCAAGATATTCCGCTAAAGCGATTGTATTGGTTAAGTCTTTTTTAAATGCAGTTTTTCCCTGGCGTTGATACATTGGAAGTTTGGAAAACATCCAATCTAAAGTTTCTTTGTAGTTCAATCTAGTTGAAGTTTACGATAATAAACCCAATTTGTTTTATAGGAGCACGAGAGTCCGTATTCCATTTATAAGATAAAGCAGACCTTTTAGCAGGTGCCAATAAGCATGGTGCTGTATTTGTTGAGCCTTTAACTCCGGGAGTAGCTTTGATTACTTTACCTGACTTATCTACTTCAATTTTAACCACTACTCTTCCATATTCATTACATTCTTGTCTATAGGCGGTTCCTTTTCTTACTAGATTTCTACCATTTAAACCATAACCTCCACTTCCACTACCATTACCATAATAGCTATTGGCATAAGGATCTCCGCTTAATGATCCTTTATCACCTGCTTGATTGTCATTCCCTTCTCCTCCAGAAGCTGTACCGTCAGATTTATTTAAACCGCCCATTAAAGCATCTAACTTCTTTTTCTTAGCTTCTTGTTCTTTACGCTTGCGCTCCGCAGCTTCCTTACGCTCTCTTTCAATACGTTCTTCCTCCAATCTCTTTTTACGCTCTGCTTCTTCAGCTCTTCTTTTTGCTTCCTGTTCCTGTTTCATCTTAATAGACTCTGCTGACTCTTGCGTTACTACTTTCTCCGTAACAGGAGTCTCAGGTGCTGATTCTTCCACTGGAGTTTCCTCCACTACCTCTTCCTCTACTTCAGTTTCTTCAACAGGTTCTTCTTCTATAGGTTCAGACTTAATAGGTTCTAAGGGTTGCACATCACCACTACCCACATCAGTGGTACCAAAATTTACGGCAATACCCAGTTCCTCAGGAGGGTCTAAATATTTTAATCCAAACGAAAAGATCAAAAACAACAAAACCGCCATAATAATGGTGGTAATGATTGCTGACTTTCTTTTATGTGGTGTATCTAAATAGCTCATGTTATTTTGGGCGTACTGCCAAAATTACTTTAAATTTATTTCTATTTGCAATGTCCATAACCGTCACTGCTTTTTCTATAGGAACACTTTCTTCTACACGTAGCAGTACCGTAGGGTTATCTCTATCACTAAGCAAATTCCTTAGGGTGTTTTCCATTTTTTCAATAGAAACCTGATTATTATTTACATAATAATTCTCATTCTTTTTTATACTCACGGCTATGTGCTGTGTATTTGTAGACTTTCCTTTAGCCTTAGGCAAAATTAAATCAAGTGCATTAGGTGTGCTGGCTGTTAGCATAAAAAAAATCAATAACAAGAAAACAATATCGGTCATTGATGACATACTAAATTCCGGGCTTATCTTATTTCTATCTTTAAATTTCATAACTGCCTATTAAGCCGGTTCGTTTAGTAAATCTAGAAATTCAACAGCTTTCGCTTCCATTTGATGCACTACTTTATTTGTTCGCACAACTAAATGGTTATAAGCTATATAAGCTATAATACCCACAACTAGTCCAGCAACAGTCGTAGTCATGGCGGTATAAATACCTGATGCTAAAGAGCCCATTTCAGCCTGACCTCCACTAGTTGCCATTTCATGAAAGGCAAGAATCATACCAACCACAGTTCCTAAAAATCCTATCATTGGTGCAGCACCTGCAATTGTAGCCAAAATACTTACATTCTTTTCAAGCTTATAAATTTCTAAGCTTCCCGCATTTTCAATGGCCGTATTAATATCCTCTAGAGGTTTACCTATACGTGTAATGCCCTTTTCTATTAATCGTGCAGCTGGTGAGGTAGCTTGTGCACATAATACCTGAGCGGCTTCTAATTTTCCGTTAGAAACATGATCTCTAATTTGATTCATAAAATTCTTATCTGTTTTAGAGGCTGCCTTAATGGCGAAAAAACGCTCAAAGTAAATATATAAACCTACTACTAAAAGAACAGCTAACACTAGGATAACTATCTGGCCTCCAAGACCGCCGTCCATAATAAGTTGATAAATTGAGAGGGTTTTTTCTTCCTGAAGCGCTTCATCTAGATTCTCTTGTGCAGCAGTGGCTGCATCCTGAATGGCTAATAACATAAAATTAGGTATTAAGGGGATAAAACTATCTAACGAAAATACGAGCTCAAAATTGTTTTGTTACAATAAAAAAGCCGAGAAATTTCTCGGCTCTGTTTTTTATAATATAGATCGCATTCCAATGAAGACAATTGCACCAGCTATAAAGCCAACAAAGGCCAGCCAACTTATCTTTTTTAAATACCAGAAAAAGTCTATTTTTTCCATCCCCATAGCAACAACACCAGCAGCCGAGCCAATAATCAACATACTACCACCAGTACCAGCCGAGTAAGCTATGAAATGCCATAACGGATTATCAAGTGGTTCAGAGAACATACCCAAACTAGCGGCAACTAATGGTACATTATCAATAACAGCAGACCCCACTCCTAATAAAATAACCACAAGATCAGAAACTCTAGTTCCAGCTAATTCAGTACCCATATTTGGCATAGAATCCTGCAACCAATTGGCAAAACCAAATAATAATCCTAAAGATTCTAAAGCAGCAACGGCCAACAATATACCTAAGAAAAATAAAATACTAGGCATTTCTATTTTAGATAAAGCTCCATGCACAGGACTGTGATGTGCGTGCTCTGCGTGCTCATCAAAACTTTCTCCTTCAGCAGAAGAAATACTGAACTTTGTATTACTATATATCTCTGCAAAAGTAGCAACTACAGCTAATGATAACATCATACCTACATAAGGAGGTAAATGGGTTACCGTTTTAAAAATGGGAACAAATACGATAGCGCTTAACCCTAGGTAAAACATAATTTTACCATATTTATTTGCTTCTTCACCTGTATCCTCTACGTCTTCAATATATCCTTTAAAAGCTTTCATTCTAGATGCCAAAAATGAAGGAATAATCATACATACAAGTGATGGTATCAACAAATACATAATCAATTTACCTGTAGAAACCTTTTTCCCTATCCATAACATGGTGGTGGTTACATCTCCAATTGGTGACCAAGCACCACCAGCATTGGCTGCTATGATAATCAAACCAGCAA
Source organism: Maritimimonas sp. 2405UD52-3 (assembly GCF_056591715.1). Lineage (NCBI taxonomy): Bacteria > Pseudomonadati > Bacteroidota > Flavobacteriia > Flavobacteriales > Flavobacteriaceae > Maritimimonas > Maritimimonas sp. 2405UD52-3. The sequence goes on along the minus strand of NZ_JBWQOL010000003.1, from coordinate 14,552 downwards.
ACCAAATTCTGTCTTCCCTCTTCAAGACGATCTTCCTCAAGATAGTAACTAGTACAATGGTAGCAGTTAAATTATCGATGATAGCAGATAAAATAAAAGCTAGGAAACTGAATATCCAAAGTAATTTTGCTTTACTCTTTGTTCTAACAAAACTTTTAATAGTAGCAAACCCATTAAAGTAATCAATGATCTCCACAATGGTCATAGCACCTAATAGAAATACTAAGATTTCTGCAGTTTTACCCAAATGGTGGAGCAGTGTCTCCTCCATATAGTGCATTTTATCTTCATGAGATAAAGACTGAAAACCTTCTACTAAAGCCGCTTTGGCCGAATCAAACCAACTTGGGAAAGCATCAATACCAAATGCAATCATTGCCCAACAAATAGCCATCATAGCCAATGCCGGGATTAGCTTATCAATTTTTAAATTATGCTCAAGAGTAATAGCTAAATAGCCTAAAACGAAGACTAAAATGATAAAAGATTCCATATGGTTAGTTTTGTTGGACTAAATATAGCAAATTATATCAATTGCTTTAATGCTATTTCAAATCCGGTTTTACAAATATCTGTTTTGCTTTCATTTTTCTCATAGATTTTTTGCAAAGCCTTTCTAATAGTTTCAGATGTATCATTAAAAATGGCTTCATCTTTCATAGGTAAAGGCACCTTGCTTTCCATAAGATAAGCAAATACACGTGCTATTCCACAATTAGAGACAAAATCTGGTAGTAAGCTGGTTTTCTTATCCGTCATTTCCATAATAGGACCAAAAAATATCTCTTTATCTGCAAACGGCACGTTAGCACCCGGGGAAATTACTTCCAAACCTGTTTCTATCATGGTATTAATTTGTGATTCAGTGATTAATCTAGAAGCTGCTGCTGGAATAAAAATCTCTGTTGGTAATGACCATATGCGTTTATTCATTTCGTCAAAAGGGATCATATTTTCAGAAACTAACTGATTTCCTTTCTTATTTAAAAACATTGATCGCACCTCTTCATTTGAAAAACCTTCTTTATTGATAACACCCCCAGATCGATCAATAATACCTACTATTTTAGCACCTAATCTTGCAAGGTATATTGCCGCTGCTGAGCCTACATTTCCAAACCCTTGTACAATAGCTCGTTTTCCTTCAATAGAACCACCAAAGATATTATAGTAGTGCTTTACTGCTTCAGCTACTCCATAGCCAGTCAACATATCTGCCACTGTGTATTTTCTGGTTACTTCAGGGCTAAATCTTGGGTCTTCGATAACTTTAATAACACCATGCCTTAACTGCCCTATCCTATTGATCTTTTCTGCTTCAGTGGGCTTAAAATGTCCGTTAAATACGCCTTCTTGTGGATGCCATACGCCTGATTCTTCAGTAAGTGGTATGACGTCATGAATTTCGTCTACATTCAAATCTCCACCGGTACCATAGTAATGCTTTAACAAGGGAGTTACGGCCTTATACCAACGCTCTAAGACACCTCTTCGTCTAGGGTCATTAGGATCAAAATTAATACCTGACTTTGCTCCACCAATGGCAGGACCAGATACTGTAAATTTCACCTCCATAGTTTTTGCGAGTGACAGTACCTCATTCATATCCAACCCTTTACGCATTCTAGTTCCTCCACCAGCTGCACCTCCACGCAGGGAATTTATAACTGTCCAACCTTCTGCATTCGTTTCTTTATCTCGCCAATGAAATACAATCTCAGGAGCTTTCTCCTCATATTTTTTAAGTAAATCTTTCATTAAATTATATAATAATGTTTAACTTTAGTAGTAATCTCTTTTGAAGAATGTTTAAAAAAGTAAAATGTATAAATCCCCATAAGGGGAGCTAAAGTTGATCCATTATAAAAGATTTATTTCAAGTAGCGCAAAGATAAAATTTTTAAGAAAGCTTAGGTATAAAAATCTTACCTGAGCAATGATCTTTTTGTGCTCCAGTTACTGAATTTAAAACATTCGTTTTTTTCTGAAGTTTCAGCAATCCTAAGAGTGCAAAAACTAGCGCTTCCTTATAGTTAATAATTTCTCTATCAGGAATAATAACCTTCGCCTTAGTCTTCGTTTGAATTTGCGTAATTAAGAAATCATTAAAAGCGCCCCCTCCCGTAACCAAAAGTCGTTTGTTTGTTTCATTGCATACATTAGCTATTTGAATAGCTATGTGCTCAACAAAAGTTCGCAATATATCTTTGGCTTCAGCATGAAAACTATCTATTAAAGGAATAATTTGAGATTCAATCCATTCAAAACCTAAAGATTTTGGTGGCTGTTTCTTATAAAAATCAAGTGAATTCAAGGCATCCAAAAGCTCTTGAATTACAACTCCCTGTGAAGCCATTTGTCCTTTGTCATCATAGTTAAATCCTATTTTTTTGACATAATGATTCATTAAAATATTTACAGGGCAAATATCAAAAGCTATTCGATCACCATCCTTTGAATAAGAAATATTGGCAAAGCCTCCTAAATTTAGACAATAGTCATAATCAGAAAATAACAACTGATCTCCAATAGGAACCAATGGTGCTCCTTGCCCACCCAATTGGACATCCTGTGTTCTAAAATCACAAATGGTTTTTAGTCTGGTAAGATTTGCAATTGTTTGTCCATCACCAATCTGAAGTGTATAGCCCTCCTCAGGTTTATGAAAGATGGTATGACCATGTGACGCTATAAAATCAACATTCTCTATGTCATGAGTTCTCATAAAATTATTAACCAAATGACCTAATAAGTTGCCATAATCAATAGACAATTCACCAAGCTCGCTAGGCTCTTTAAAGAAAGCATTTTTTAATTTTTGTTGCCATTCTTTTGAATACTCAATGGTCTCAGCATTTAAAATTTGAAAAGTATATCCATTTGAAATATCAAATTGTACATATACCAAATCTACTCCATCTAATGATGTACCAGACATTAAACCTAGAGTGTAAAAAGAGTCTTGTTCCATACTTGTAAAAATAGAAAAAGTCTATGGAAAATACCCTTTAATGAAGTATCTTTGAGGACTTTTTATTCAACCAATTTAATACATTAAAAACGAATGGATTTTAATCTTACCGAAGAACATTTAATGATACGTGATGCTGCTCGTGATTTTGCTCAAACTGAGTTATTGCCTGGAGTTATAGAAAGAGATGACAAACAGCAATTCCCTGACGAATTGGTTCGTAAAATGGGTGAGCTTGGTTTTATGGGAGTCATGGTAGACCCTAAATATGGAGGAAGCGGTATGGATGCCATATCATATGTTTTAATTATGGAGGAACTATCGAAGATAGATGCTTCAGCTTCGGTAATGGTATCTGTTAACAATTCTTTGGTGTGTTATGGTCTTGAAGCTTATGGAACTGAAGAGCAAAAACAGCAATATTTAACAAAGTTGGCTACTGGTGAACAACTAGGTGCTTTTTGCTTAAGCGAACCTGAAGCGGGTTCTGATGCCACATCACAAGCAACAACTGCTTTAGATAATGGCGACCATTATATTATTAATGGAACAAAGAACTGGATTACTAATGGTGGGCGAGCTGATATCTATTTAGTGGTTGCTCAAACAGATAGAGCAAAAGGGCACAGAGGTATTAATGCCTTTATAGTTGAAAAAGGTACTCCTGGGTTTGATATCGGTCCTAAGGAGGATAAGTTAGGAATTAGAGGTAGTGATACACACACCCTGCAATTTAATGATGTAAAAGTTCCTAAAGAAAATAGAATTGGTGAAGATGGATTTGGGTTTAAGTTTGCTATGAAAACCTTGTCAGGAGGAAGAATTGGTATTGCAGCCCAAGCCTTAGGAATTGCTTCAGGTGCTTATGAATTAGCTCTTAAGTATTCCAAAGAGCGTAAAGCTTTTGGTACTGAAATTTGTAATCACCAAGCTATCGCCTTTAAGTTAGCCGATATGTATACTGAAATTGAAGCAGCACGTCATTTAGTAATGAAAGCTGCTTGGGATAAGGATCAAGGAAATAATTATGATCGCTCCAGTGCCATGGCCAAATTATATGCATCAAAAGTGGCTATGGAACAGACTGTAGAGGCAGTACAAATACATGGTGGCAATGGTTTTGTAAAGGAATATCATGTAGAGCGTTTAATGCGTGACGCCAAGATCACGCAGATTTATGAAGGAACTTCAGAAATTCAAAAGATTGTTATCTCAAGATCACTTATAAAAGAGTAAAGTAAAATCCTTTCAATTATAGTTTTTGACAAAAATCTGGTCATAGACCAGATTTTTTTTATGCTTTTTTTTAAAAAAGTGCATTTTTATGAATATCCCAAAATAAGCATGTTATTTTTATTTACCCCCACTTTTTAAAAGCCTTCAAAAACTACATTTTATTATATAATAATTTTAACCCCTATTTTTTTGAGGGTATTAAATTAAAATATTACATTTTTTAACACTACACCCCTTTAAAAATTTGGTTAAACCATATTTTGTACAAATATTTGCGCCTTAATTGCTAAAAATTAAGTTATGATCAAAACAAGATTACCCCTAATTGCATTAGTATTATTAATTAATGTAACGCTTTTTGCTCAAGAAGAGCAGAAAGAAAAAGAAAAAAAGAAATTATCATTTAGCGGAAGCGTTGATGCCTATTACCAAACATACTTAACAGGTTCTGATGATACTGGACAATCATTTGGAACTGCTTTTGCAGATCAAACAGGTTTTGCCTTTGGTATGGGTAACCTTATTGCTACTTATGAAGGAGAAAAAGTAGGTGCTGTTCTTGATCTAGTAGTTGGCCCAAGAGGTGAAAGTGCCACTTTCAACAGTGATATTGTTGATGGTATCGTAAATCAAGCCTATGTTTATTGGAATGTATCTGAAAAGACAAAATTAACATTTGGTAGATGGAATACTTTTTTAGGTTATGAAGTTATTGCTCCTGCAGCAAACTTTAACTACAGTACCTCTTATTTATTTTCTAACGGACCATTTTCACACTTAGGTTTAAAAGCTGATTTTGCTTTATCTGATGACTTCAGCTTGATGCTAGCAGTTATGAACCCTTGGGACACAAATGACACCTCTACAACTGGAGAATACTCATTTGGAGCTCAATTAGGATATGCTGGCCAATTCTTAAACCTTTACTATGATAGTGGCAACAATGGTGGTTTAGGATTTGAAATTGATTATACAGGAGGATTTGATTTATCTGACAGCTTCTTCTTAGGAATCAATGCTGCATATAATGATAATGATGGCGCTGGTTTTTATGGAGCCGCTTTATACCCACAGTTAGCAGCTTCTGATAATTTTTCAATAGGACTAAGAGGCGAATATTTTGCCCGTCATGATGACGATATTGACGATTTACCAAGTGTATTTGCTACAACATTAACGGGTAGTTATACAGTAAATAACTTAATCATTAAACCAGAAATACGATTAGACTCTTGGTCTAATGATGAACCATATCTAGATAGCGATGGTGATGCAACTGATAATTTATCAGCATTTACACTTGCTGCTATCTACACATTTTAAGAACTCAACAATAACTATATAATGAAAAAAGTAGAAGCAATTATTAGAAAATCCAAATTCAGTGCGGTGAAAGAAGCATTGCATGATGTTGGTGTTAACTTTTTCTCGTATTGGGATGTAACAGGTCTCGGCAACGAAAAAGAAGGGCATGTATACAGAGGTGTAACCTATAGCACCAGTGATATACAACGTAGGTATTTATCTATCGTAGTCAATAATGATTTTGAAGAAGTAACCATTAATGCCATTTTAACTGCCGGTGCTACCGGAGAAGTAGGTGATGGTAAAATATTTGTGTCAGAAATCGAAGATTGTTATAGAATAAGAACAGGAGAAAAAGGTGGTGATACCTTAAAATAAAAAACTATTAAATAAAAATTATGGAATTATTAACTACAAATAACGTATGGATGATGGTCTGTACGGCACTCGTTTTCTTTATGCACATGGGCTTTGCCTTTCTAGAAATTGGGTTAACGAGACAGAAGAATACTATTAATATTTTATTTAAGAACATTTTTATTATTACCGTTGGCTTATTATTGTATTGTTTAGTAGGCTTCAATTTGATGTATCCTGGTTTTGCAGAAGGGTCTTCAGGTTTCTTTGGCTTTGCGGGATTTGGATTGGATTCACCACTAACAGCAGAAGGCGGTTTAGACCTTGCTTATAATGAAGGCTATACCTATTGGACTGATTTCCTTTTTCAAGGGATGTTCGCGGCAACCGCAGCTACTATAGTTTCTGGTGCTGTTGCTGAACGCATGAAGATTGGTCCGTTTATGATCTTTACTGTATTATATGTAGGTATCATTTACCCATTAGCCGGTTCTTGGAAATGGGGTGGTGGTTTCTTAGATATGAGAGAAACTCCTTTTTATGATTTTGCAGGTTCTACTTTGGTACACTCTGTTGGAGGATGGGCAGCATTGGTAGCTGTTTGGTTACTGGGTTCTAGAATAGGTAAATTTAAAGATGGAAAACCACAGGCTTTACCTGGGCATAATATTCCATTAGCCACCGCAGGTGTATTAATTTTATGGCTAGGATGGTTTGGATTTAATGGTGGTTCTGTTTTATCAGCAGACCCTGGGTTAACATCACTTACATTGGTTACTACCTGTTTAGCTGCTGCTGCAGGAGGTGTTGTGGCATTCATAGTATCTACTGCAATGTTTAAAAACCTAGACTTAACCATGTTCTTAAATGGTATCCTTGGTGGGTTAGTGGGCATTACTGCAGGTGCAGATCAAATGAGTCCTACAGATGCAATACTTATTGGAGGAATTGCTGGTGCAATTATTGTTTTAGGAGTAAGTTTTATTGATAGGCTACGCTTAGATGACCCTGTAGGTGCTATTGCAGTACATTTAATTTGTGGTATCTGGGGTACATTAGCCGTTGGTATTTTTGGTAACCTTGCCGGAGGAGCTCAATTTATGAGTCAGCTAGTAGGTGTACTATCATACGCTGCAATATGTATCGTAAGTTCGTTCATTATCATATTCGCCTTAAAGAAAACAATAGGCATACGAGTATCTGAAAAAGAAGAGCTAGAAGGATTAGACAAATATGAACATGGAATGAATGCGTACCCGGATTTCAGAATGAATGAGCATTAAGATTTAATTGGTTATATAAATTTTGATTATTGGTCAACATGGTCTTGCTTCTACAAGACTGTGCTGGCCTTTTATTGTTTAGATTTTACTGATATTACATTTTTTACTGCCTCAAAATAAAGATATTGAAAAATTAATATGTCTTATTTTGTATTATAACATTTCTTACATCTAAACCTTTATTTCTTTGAGTTTTTAATAACAAAATACATAATTTTGTCAACTTAATTCAAGAAATATGGAGCAACAAGGTTTGTACTTACCTGAATTTGAGAGAGACAATTGTGGCGCAGGATTTATATGTAATCTACACGGAGAAAAGTCAAATGAAATTATTCATAATGCTTTAGAGATCTTAGTAAAGTTAGAGCATCGTGGTGCTGTAAGTTCAGATGGCAAAACTGGAGATGGAGCAGGTATTTTAATTGATATTCCTCATGATTATTTTAAACGGGTTTGCGATTTTGACTTACCGGATGCCGGTGAATATGCTGTTGGAATGGTATTTCTTCCAAAAAGCTATAATCAACAAAACTATTGTATTTCTGAGTTTGAGAAAGAACTAAAAAATCAAGGCCTAACAATATTAGGATGGCGTGATGTGCCAGTTGATGCCAGTACTTTAGGAAAAATAGCGGCGAAAACAGAACCGAAAGCAAAACAAATTTTTGTTACCAAGGGTTCAGAAAAACTTACTGAACTTCAATTTAATGCCAAGCTTTTTGCTGCTAGAAAAATAGCTGAGCATACCATTGAAAAATCGAAGATTTCAGAGCGAAAATATTTCTATTTACCAAGTTTTTCAACAACTACAATTATCTATAAAGGGCTTCTAATGCCAGAAGATATTGGTAGATATTATATTGACTTGAGAGAGCCTGATGTAGTTACAAGGTTAGCATTAGTACACCAGCGTTTTTCTACCAATACCTTCCCTTCATGGGATTTGGCACAACCTTTCAGATATATGTGCCATAATGGTGAGATCAATACGCTTCGTGGAAATGTAAGCAGAATGAAGGCGCGTCAAGAGTTAATGGACAGTAATCTTTTTGGTGATGATATTAAAAAGATATTCCCCATAGTGTTAGAGGGTAAATCAGACTCCGCCTGTATGGATATGGCTTTGGAGTTATTACTTATGACTGGACGCTCTTTACCAGAGGTGATGATGATGATGGTACCTGAAGCATGGGAAAAACATCAGACTATGAATGAAGACAAAAAGGCCTTTTACGAATACAATTCTTGTATTATGGAACCTTGGGATGGTCCGGCATCTGTACCATTTACTGATGGTAATTATATTGGTGCCTTATTAGATAGAAATGGTTTACGCCCTTCAAGATATACGGTTACCAAAAGTGGAAATGTGGTGATGTCTTCTGAAATTGGTATACTTAATATCAAACCAGAAAATGTGGTACAGCATGGTCGACTAGAACCAGGTAAAATGTTTCTGGTTGATATGAATGCAGGACGCATTATTGAAGATGAAGAGATAAAAAAAGAAATTGTTTCAAGAAATCCTTATAAAAAATGGGTAAAAGAACATACATTACCTCTGGCTGATGTTCCTTATACAGGAAATAAATGCTCAATTGAAGCTTTAGATTATAAGACAAGACTAAGGTTATTTGGTTATACTTCTGAAGATATAACAACCATTATTAACCCTATGGCCAAAAAGGCGAAGGAAGCTATTGGTTCAATGGGAACTGATACACCAATAGCAGTTCTTTCAGACAGGCCCCAGTTACTTTATAATTATTTCAAACAGTTATTTGCTCAAGTAACAAATCCTCCATTAGACGGTATTCGTGAGGAAATTATTACCGATATAAGTTTGGCTATCGGTGAAGATAGAAATGTATTTGAGGTAATTCCTGAACAAGCAAAAAAGCTTCGCATCCAAAACCCTGTAATATCTAACGATGATCTTGACAAAATAAAAAATGTAGCACATCCTGATTTTAAAGCAGCATCCATTCCAATTTTGTACCCCATTGAAAAAGGTGTAAATGGACTAGAAAAAGCCTTAGATGATATTCTAATTCAAACAGAAAAAGCAGTTACCAAAGGAGCTAATATTATCATTTTATCTGATAGAGGTGTAACCAAAGATGAAGCACCTATTCCGGCTTTATTAGCTTGTTCGTACGTACATCATTCATTAAATAGATTAAGTAAGCGTTCAAAATTTGGTATCGTTTTAGAAACGGCAGAACCAAGAGAACCACATCATTTCGCAACCCTTTTTGGTTATGGAGCAAGTGCTATCAATCCTTATTTAGTTAATGAGATTATTCGTAATCAGGTAAATGAAGGTGTAATTCAAGGTCTAGATGCCGAAGAAGCGGTTCAAAATTTCAATAAAGCCATTGGAAAAGGACTCTTGAAAATAATGAATAAGATTGGTATTTCTACGTTGCATTCCTATAGAGCCTCACAAATTTTTGAAATCTTAGGTCTTAAAAAAGCATTTACAGAAAAATACTTTCCAAACACACCTTCTAGAATTGGTGGAATTGGTCTATATGTACTTGATAAAGATTTGACCAAACGTTACGAAAAAGCATTTCCAAAAACAGACGTAAAAGATGTATTGCCATTAGAGATTGGTGGTGATTACAGATGGCGTAGAAACGGAGAGAAACATATGTTCAATCCCACAACCGTTTCTAAGTTGCATCAAGCTGTTCGTAGTAAGAATAAAGATAGTTATAAAATATATTCGCAAACCATCAATGAACAAAGTAAGAACTTAATGACCTTACGCGGTTTGTTTGAATTTAATAATTTAGATCCTATACCAATAGATGATGTAGAACCCTGGACTGAGATTGTAAAACGTTTCAAAACAGGAGCCATGTCTTATGGTTCTATAAGCCAGGAAGCGCATGAAAACTTGGCAATTGCTATGAACCGTATTGGCGGTAAAAGTAATTCTGGTGAAGGCGGTGAAGACAGAAATAGGTTTAAGAAGCTTCCCAATGGTGATTGGAAGAACAGTGCAATCAAGCAAGTGGCCTCCGGTAGATTTGGTGTAACCAGTAACTACTTAACAAATGCTCAGGAAATTCAAATAAAGATGGCACAAGGTGCTAAACCTGGTGAAGGTGGGCAGTTGCCTGGTGAAAAAGTGTTACCGTGGATTGCTGAAGTACGAAATTCTACACCTTATGTTGGTTTGATTTCACCACCCCCGCATCATGATATATATTCTATTGAAGATTTAGCACAACTTATTTTTGATCTAAAAAATGCCAATAGAGAAGCAAGAATAAATGTAAAGTTGGTATCTAAAGTAGGCGTTGGTACTATTGCTGCCGGCGTGGCAAAGGCCAAAGCCGATGTTATTCTTATTTCAGGATATGACGGAGGTACGGGTGCATCACCATTGACCTCACTAAAGCATGCCGGTTTACCATGGGAACTTGGAATTGCTGAAGCACAGCAAACATTGGTATTAAATAATTTAAGAGGTCGTGTGGTTTTAGAATGTGATGGTCAATTAAAAACAGGTAGAGATGTAGCTATTGCAGCTTTACTAGGTGCAGAAGAATTTGGTTTTGCCACAGCGCCATTAGTAGCTTCAGGGTGCATTATGATGCGTGCTTGTCATTTGAATACATGCCCTGTTGGTATTGCAACTCAAGATCCTGAGTTGCGTAAAAATTTCAAGGGTACGCCTGAACACGTGATCAATTTTATGTATTTCGTTGCTGAAGAACTTAGAGAGATTATGGCTCAATTAGGTTTTAGAACCATGAATGAAATGATTGGCCAAGTACATAAGATCAATGCAAATCCTGCAATTGACCACTACAAAGCCAAAGGTCTAGATCTGTCAGCTATTTTACATCAACCAAGAATTGAAGGACGTCCACCATTATTTAATACAGAAAAACAAAATCACAATCTTGATAATGTGTTAGATATGCGCATTTTACATGATGCAAAACTAGCCATCAATTATAAAACAGAGACCGATTTAAACTATAGAATTCATAATACAGATAGAGCCGTTGGTGCCATTATTAGTAATGAAATATCTAAAATTCATGGTGAAGATGGCTTACCCGAAGACACCTTAAGTTTAAACTTTAAAGGATCTGCCGGACAGAGCTTCGGTGCTTTTGCAACTAGTGGAATCACACTAAAAGTAGATGGTGAAACCAATGATTATCTGGGCAAAGGACTTTCTGGAGCTAAGATCATTGTTAAAAAACCAGACGAAGCTGATTTTATGGCAGAAGACAATATTATTGTTGGTAATGTATGTTTCTATGGTGCAGTGTCAGGTGAAGCTTATATTAATGGTATTGCAGGTGAACGTTTTGCAGTAAGAAATTCAGGGATTTCAGCAGTAGTCGAAGGTGTTGGTGACCATGGTTGTGAATATATGACAGGAGGAAAAGTTGTTGTGCTTGGCAAAACAGGAAGAAATTTTGCAGCCGGTATGAGTGGTGGTATTGCTTATATCTATGATAAAGACAAAACGTTTAGCAACGGACTTTGTAATATGGAAATGGTAGAACTAGAAACTCCCACAGAAGTGGATAAAAAAGAGTTGAAAGGATTGATTGAAAATCATGCGGCATATACAAATAGTAATTTGGCTGATCAACTTTTAAGCAATTGGGAAACAAACGTGAAGCATTTTGTGAAGGTATTTCCTGTAGATTATAAAAGAGCATTAGAAAGATTAGCAAATGAAGCTAAAGTTGAACAATTAACAGCGTAGTTATGGGTGAGTTAGGAGGATTTAAAAATTACAAAAGACAAGATGAAACCAATATAGCTGTCAAAGAGCGTGTGGGCAACTATAAAGAATTTACCATTCCGTTAAAGGAGGAAGAAATTAGAAAACAAGGTTCACGTTGTATGGATTGTGGTATCCCATTTTGCCATAGTGGCTGTCCTTTGGGCAATTTGATACCAGATTTTAATGATATGGTGCACAAAGGTGAATGGAAAGCCGCTTCAGAGATTTTACACTCCACAAATAATTTTCCCGAATTCACAGGTAGATTATGTCCTGCTCCTTGTGAAAAAGCATGTGTATTGGGTATTATTGACAACCCAGTTTCTATAGAAAATATTGAAAAGCAAATTGTAGAGCGCGCTTTCGCGGAAGGTTGGATCTTACCACAACCTCCAAAAGAACGTACTGGTAAAACAGCTGTAGTAGTAGGATCAGGTCCTGCGGGACTTGCAGCTGCTCAACAACTCAACAGAGCTGGTCATACCGTAACAGTTTTAGAGAGAGATGACGCTATTGGAGGACTGTTACGTTATGGAATTCCAAATTTTAAGCTAGAAAAAGAGATTATTGATAGGAGAATAGCTATCCTTGAAGAAGAAGGCATTGTATTTAAAACCAATGTTAATGTTGGTACTAACTATGATGTTTCGAATCTTAATGAATTTGATGCGGTGGTGTTATGTGGTGGTGCAACCGTAAAAAGAAGTCTTCCTGTTAAAGGTATTGATAGTAAAGGTGTAGTTCAGGCTATGGATTTTCTTACTCAACAAACCAAGTCATTATTCGACGCATCATATAATGGAGAATTGATCAGCGCCAAAGACAAGGATGTTATTGTTATTGGAGGTGGTGACACGGGTTCTGATTGTATAGGTACTTCCAACCGTCACGGAGCTAAATCAGTTACTAATTTTGAGATCATGCCTAAACCACCTGTTGGCAGAAGCGAAACAACGCCTTGGCCCTTTTGGCCCTTGCAGTTAAAGACAAGTTCTTCGCATGAAGAGGGCTGTGATCGAAACTGGTTGATAAATACCAAAGAATTTATTACAAATGAAAAAGGTGAACTTACAGGATTAAAAACTGTAGAAGTAGAATGGAAAATGAAACCTGGTGAAAGACCACAGCTTATTGAAAAACCGGATACTGAAAAAGTATGGCCTTGTAATTTAGCATTGTTAGCTTTAGGGTTTACAGGTCCTGAAAATACCTTAGCCGTTAAGTTAGGTATTGAAACTGATAACCGATCTAATTATAAAGCAGCATATGGAAAATATCAAACAAATATTCCGCATATTTTCACTGCTGGCGATATGAGAAGAGGACAATCATTGATTGTTTGGGCTATTTCTGAAGGTAGAGAGGCTGCAAGACAAGTTGATATTTTTTTGATGGGAGATTCCAGTCTTCCAACAAAAGGGAATGGAGACTTATTGAATGCTAATAATTAGTCTTAAAATAATTGAAAATCGCTTTTTCAATTAATGAAGAAGCATATTGCATATTGTAATCAAGTGATTTCGTTTGATCAGCTATTTCAATAATTGCGTTTAGACCTAGAGTCTCCTTAGTAGTCTTTTTTAAATCTAACTTTCCACAGATGGCAATTACAGGAATAGCGAATTTGTTGGCAAGGGTGGCTATCCCATTAATTAATTTTCCTTGAGCCGTTTGATCATCAATTTTACCTTCTCCGGTTATGATGAGATCAAATCTTTCATTTTTAAGTCTGTCTTCAAGATTTACCTGTTCAAAAATAAAATGTGCTCCTTCAATAAATTGAGCATTACAAAATACTTTTAGTCCATAAGCCGTTCCCCCAGCAGCACCTGCTCCTTTAGTTAAAGCCACATTCTTTTTTAATTGATTATTAACTACATTATGTATATTCCGCAATCCCTGATCTAGTTCTTCTATAGTTTTTTGATTCGCCCCCTTCTGCGCTGCATAAACATGAGCTGCACCATTAACACCAAATAATTCATTTTCAACATCATTCACAGCATAAAAGAAAACATTTTTAATTTCTTTATCTGAATAAACTATCTTCTCAATTTTAGACAGACTTGACCCAATAGAAGGAAGTTCTTTATTGTTTTTATCTAAAAATTTATGTCCAAGGGCAGTAGCAATCCCTATGCCTGCATCGTTGGTAGCACTCCCTCCCAGCCCTATATATATCTTTGTAGCACCATTTTGAATGGCATCCTTAATCTGAAGACCGGTTCCATAAGTAGATGTATATAATGGATTTTTCTCAACATCTTTTAATAAGGCAATTCCGGAAGCATTGGCCAATTCAATATAAGCTGTTGAAGTCTCTTTGTACAAACCATAAGTAGTATTCAACGGCCTCCCGAGTGGGTCAACTGATAGAACATTAATAAATTCTATAGGAATGCTCTCTGCTACAGCATGTAGAAATCCATCACCTCCATCTGAAGCGATAACGCTTTCAAACCTGTTTTTAAGATGATACTTTTGAATCCCATTTTTTAAAGCAGTAATGACTTCTTTTGCAGTGAGCGAACCCTTAAATTTATCTGGAATGAGTAAGATGTTCATGTGAATCTAAATACGTTACTAAAATACAGAAAACAAAAAAATCCTCATCACAATTGTAATGAGGATT